>NZ_FQWY01000002.1 GCF_900129805.1 Thermosyntropha lipolytica DSM 11003 | reverse complement strand
TAGCGTTTCTACTTTTTCTGGCTCACTTTTATGTTAGCGTTTACATTAGATAAATATCATCTAAACAAGGCGATAACTCAAGCCGTAGGGAATAAACCTGAGGAAAGGCGGGAAATATATTCAGCCCTAAAGAATAGCGATCAAAATCATTTCAAAAAAATTACCAGCAAAATACTTGCCGAAGCTGCTAGTGAAGTTGAAAAGAAAAAAATCAAAGACTTTAAAAGGTATGTGCTTAACAATTTGTGTCAAGTTCGATATTGGATTGCTGGTCAACCAGCATACATTAGGGCTTTGATGCCTGTTTTAAACTGCGAAATTTGAGTTAAATATAAATAACTGGTTTTTATTGTTAAACATTTTTATTCTTTACCTTATTTTGTAAACATTTATGCAAATTTTCTACTGAAGGATGAGAAATAACAAACAAATTATCAGATTGCTCTATCAACAAACCGGTGGGATAATTTCTGTACTGGAAAAGAATAGTCTTTTCTCCATTTTTCATTTTATAAATACCTGTTTTTAAACCTGGTATTCCAGAACCATTAATTCTATATACAGCCTTCCACTCTCCTGTCATATCAACCAGATAAAAATTGCTTTGATGTATATCATCAATGGTGAAGCTACTTTTTGGTAGTTTTAGATATAACGTATTTCCTTCTAATTGCCAGCCAGTACCTGCTAAAGAAAAAGAAAAAAACGATATTATAAAAATTGGAAATAAAATAAATACTGTAAAAATATGCATGTATAGTTTCTTTTTATTTAAATGATTTTTATAAAATATCCAAATAAAAGGCAAATTGATCGCTAAATAAATCAATATATAAGAAACAACATCTAAAGAAAGCCAGCCCTTTAACAAATCAAACTGATTAAGCTGATATGACATTGATTTTTTCCTCCTTAACCTCTTGCCATATTGCTTCTTTGTGATCTGCTAATTTATGGAGTTGTCTTAGATATTTAGTTGCTAATAAGTAACATGCTTCACATTTTCTGTATACAGGATACGAGATATTTAATCTATTAAATATACTCAGCGGTCCTTCTAGATATAAAAGCCAAAATAGAACATTTCTTTGCATCCTATTTATTATTTGAGATAAAGTTATATTATCACGAATTATGTTAGCTATAGTTATAAAATCCTGAGCTTTGGTATTTAAAATATGACCGCAGCAAAAAGTGATATTGCCATCGGGCAAAACAGTTAAAGCCTTACCTGCTTCCCTGCATGGTTGAAATACTTCGTTATTGTTTCCAGGAATAAACATATCGATTGAACATTTTTTACGTGCTCTACCTAAAGGAATATAATAAGCTTGATCAATCACCTTGTAAACTATTTCTTCCCATATCACATCATTATTAGCAGGTTTGCAAGATAAAGAACAGTGAATACAATTAAAATTACATTTGTATGTATAAACAAATACCAGTGACGAAGGAATCATACATAAGCCCTCCCCTTAAGTAAATCAATAAACTCCGCATTTTTTTGGGGGCTAAGATAAAAGGTACCAGTCTTCGTTTGTATTTTAACCATATCGGTTAATCTAGTAGAGTAAACTTTAACTTTATTTCCTTGCTCATCATTAAATAGTCCATAATAAGAAAATAAACCTCCATTACCAACTACCCTCCATAAACGCGGCTTCTTTACTTTATCCACAGATATAATTTCATCCAAATCTATCACAATATTTCCAATTATACGGCGGATTATTAATTTATCTCCGGTTAACAAATAATAACGAGGGGCTAACAAATAAGTTATAATTATAAACAAAAGTAAAACAAACCAGATAACTACTGCCCAAAAATACTCATGTAAATCAGGAAGAAGTGGAAGTAATACAAATACTCCTGTACCCAGCATTACTATAATAGTAAACCATGTGCCAAACTTAACCATGCTATCCCATTTTGCTAACCGAAAAACCATATAATACCTCCTAATGTATTGGGATCAAACTTACTAAAATAAGAACAGGGATGTACTCATTAAAATAAAGGCTATATTATTCTTACGTCTTTTCCTACTGCTAAATATGTAGCGGCAGCTATTGCGGCTAAACTGGCAATCCCTACTGCATTCCAGGCTACTACATATACCGGAAGTGAAGCTACTGGTACAGCGATAGCATTGGGTTCATTATCACCAGATTTTATATTATCGTTGCTTATAATTGATATTGCATCTACTGATTCGTCAATCTCAAAACCTCTCATTCCTTATCACCTCCTAGGGAAATTTACACTCAATGCAGGAGTTAATTAAATCAACATATCTATACAATGAGTACATCCCTTTTTGCGAAGCTTTTTGTAAAACTGAAGAAATTAAATCTGTACCATTAGAGGAAATAACTATAAATTCTTTGGTATTAGCGTATGCTATACAAGTATACACATTATCTTTAAGAGAAACACAGATAAAAGGCTCAAAAGGATCACCAGTTATACCACGAATGATATATAAATAGTGGATAATTTCACCCAAGCAAACCTCATTTCTAAAGTAATGGCTTCTGCCTTTTAGGCCAAATACACTGATATTTTCTTTAACATATGACTTTATATCATCGATCTGGGTCTTTAATGATAAATTTTTTACTACGTTTTCATCAGAGATACGCGAAATCATAAGCATAGGTGCAATATTAGCTATACCTTCCAATAAAAATAAATACAGGACATGGTTTCTTTTGGAATTTAGGATTTCTTCAACATCTTTTGAAGGAATTTCAAATTCATCTACATCCAACAATAAATTTTCCTGGTTTTCCATTTACTTCCCATCTCCTTTTTTAATATTTTGTATAAAAATATTTTAATTTACTCTAAAAAAAAAAAAAAACTACTTCAGCATTTTTGGTAGCTTTTGGGGTATGATTTGTTGATTTTTTCTTTTTTCTTACAAAAATAGCAGCTTATTTGAATTTAATACTTATTTTGCAAATAAAAACCTTGTCCAGAATTAAATTGAGTGCTGGAAGACATCTACCGGCCTTTCCGGCCGAAGAAGAGAACCCGGGCCATGATAGCTAGAGAAAGAGGGCTGGAAGGATTGGCTCGTTTTATGATAGAAGGCTAAGGGAGAGTGGAGGACGAAGCAGAAGGATACCTCTCCAACTGGGCTTTTAATCCATTTTTGAAAAGCTTGCGTTCAATGAAGAAACGGTCGGCTAAAGGGTCGTATTTTACTATATCACAGGCTAGAGGTTTTTCTCCCGGCTTTATATAAAGAATAACGGCGGAATAAGGCACTCCTTTTTCGGCATATAAGCCTCTAAGCCCGGCAGCTCCTGCTGTACCCGGATTTATTTTTATATTGCCGTTTCCTTCTGCTATCTCCAGGCGGTGGTTATGCCCGTGTATTACCAGGGGAAATGTTTGGGCAAGCTTCTGAGCTGCTTTATGGTTGTGAATTACTACCAGATCGGGTTTTGCTTCGGCCTGGCTCGCAAGTTCAGGAACTTTGGCCAGTACAGTTTCTTCCCACTCATTCTCATCGGTTATGGCAACATCCAGGCTTGCTGCCAGCGGATCCCCGGTGCCCAGGATTTTAAGGCCGGCAACTTCGGTTAGTCCTTCCAGAACTATGCCTTTCTTTAAGCTCTTTATAAAGGCAACGGTTTCCGGGGTGTCATGGTTGCCGGATGCGAAAACATAAGGTATATTAAGGTTTTTAAGTTTTTCGACTGCCTGTATTTCCGCTTCCGAACCGAAATCAGTAAGATCGCCGGCATCAATGACGAGGTCAACTTTGAAGCTTTGTGCCAGGGAAGTTATAAATTCTATTCCTACCGGGTTAGAGTGCAGATCGCTTATGACCAGAACTTTTTTTATTTCCGAACTTTCAGCTGGATTGCCGACCAGGGAAAAATTTTCGGCATGAGCAAAAAGGACTTTTATATTATCCACCACTTTACGGGTTTGCTTTTGTACTTCATCCAGCTGGGAAAGAAGTTTTTCCGGTTCAGGAATCAGATTGGGAGCCAGGGTAATTACCCCGCTGTATTCAGGTTCTTTAAATGCCCTTATATCATAGGTGGCAAAAGTTTGCCAGAATATAAGGAGCAGCAATGAAACGGCCAAAGCTGCTGCCAGTAAAGTTTGTTTAAGGGAAGAACGCCATATAAGATAAGTCATGAGCAAAGCCCCGGCAAATGCCAAAATTACCTGCTTGAAGATAAAAAACGGCATAATTCCGGGTATATGTGAACGCAGGCGTTCGATAAAGCTGGAAGATGAATAAGAATGCAAAAGATCCCGGGCCAGATCGGTTCCAATATAGCTTAATTCAATACTTAATTTTAATGGTGAATTATGGGTAAAAGCCGATATACTGCCAAAAGGAGGCAGATGGATTACGGTCTGTCCCTGGCTGGCTGGACTTAAGGAAAAATTTAGCCGCAATCCTTCTATATTGTAAGTAGTAGGGCCTAAAAGATAAACGGCCATACAGGCAAAAAAGAAGGCGGTTATTAACAGGGCAGTCATTTTTAAAAACTGATTATTTCTCCACTTTAAGGTGCCGGTTTTAATGTGCTGCATATTTTTCACCTTATTCTGCTTTTTGACTAGTTTTTATTTTACATCAGGTTAGAGATTAAGGCGATAGAAGATTATTCCGGGAAATCAAAAAAGGTGGCATTTAGCCACCCTTTTATAAGTATATTCTGATTTATTTGGGCTGCATGCGGATGGCGCCGTCTAAGCGGATAGTTTCGCCGTTCATGTAGCCGTTTACTACGATCTGTTCAACAAGCATTGCGAATTCATCGGGATTACCAAGTCTCTGCGGGAAGGGAACTTGCTGAGCTAGGGACTGACGAGCAGGTTCAGGCAGAGCTTTCATCATCGGGGTATCAAATATACCAGGAGCTATAGTGCAAACACGGATACAATGTCTGGCCAGGTCACGAGCGATAGGCAGAGTCATGCCAACTACGCCAGCTTTGGAAGCAGAATAGGCAGCCTGTCCAATCTGGCCATCGAAAGCAGCAACGGAGGAAACATTTATAATAACACCTTTTTCGCCGCTTTCATCAGGTTCATTTTTGTCCATTTCAAATGCGGCATGAGCGAGCATATTGAAGGCACCGATCAGGTTGATTTCAATAACCATTCTGAACCAGTCAATGTTGTAGGGGCCATCTTTGCCGATGGTGCGGCCGGCTGCGCCAACTCCGGCATTATTGACCAGAATGTGGATAGCTCCGAATTTTTCCTTGGCCACAGCGCATACATTTTTAATATCATCAGTGGAGGTCATATTAGCTTTTACGAAGACAGCCCTTTCCCCTAATTTTTCAGCTAAAGCTTTTCCGTTTTCTTCATTGAGGTCAGCGATTACCACATTAGCCCCTGCATTGTGCAGACGGATAACAGCAGCTTCTCCTAATCCGGAGGCGCCACCTGTAACGATAGCAGTTTTGCCAGCGATTTTCATTACATCCCCACTCCTTTTTGTTTTTTAATAAAGGTGGAGAATTTTATCTTCACCACCCCTGGGCTATGAACAGGGAACTTTTTATTCCCGTCATAGTTAAATTAATAATAGCATAAAAAATTAAATTAGTGGAGAAAAATTTCACATTCAGAAAATTCTCTTAATTAAATTTAAGCAAAAGGTCTTTCCCGGCCTTTACTTAAGTTGTGCATAATCATCAAGGTCTGATTGCGATCTTCCATTTTAAGAGCGGCTTCTAGGCCTGCGCAGTCCAGGTTTTGATTGATGGCTTCTTTAGTAAGTCTTATGGCCAGGGGATCTTTGGCTACTATTTCCCGGGCCAGTTCCAGAGCAGTTTCTAAAAGCTTTTCCCGGGGGACACAGCGGGAAACAAAGCCTAGCTGGACAGCTTCTTCGGCGTTCATGAAACGTCCGGTAAGGAGAAATTCATAGGCTCTACCTGCTCCGATGAGACGGGGAAGAAAATAGCTAGATCCCATATCGGCTCCGCCCAGTCCTACATTTATGTAGAAAGCGGAAAAGCGGGCATCAGGCGATATTATGCGGATATCAGAAGCCATGGCAAAGCTGAATCCAGCTCCGGCTGCTGCGCCGTGAATGAGAGCAATTATGGGCTGGGGGATTTGGCGCATGGCCAATTGCAGATAACCGAGCTTGGTTTGATATTGATAAAATCCGGGGGTAGTTAAAAGATCAGATGCTACCTCTTCTTTGACATCAACTCCCCCGCAAAAGCCTTTTTCTCCTTCGCCCCTTAAGATAACTACTCTGGTTACAAGGTCATCTTTAAGTCTTTGCCAGATGTCGGTAAGCTCATCGGCCATCTGGCGGTTAACAGCATTGAGTTTTTGCGGCCGGTTAAGAGAAAGGAGCATGATATTGTTTTCCATCATTTCGATTTTCAGGGTTTCATAATCAGGATAAGCCATTATTTTCACTCCCGATATTTTATTTAATATATTTGCTAATGAGTATTACTATATAAGCACTATGATTTCCTGCTCTAAATTTGCTTTATGTTAATAGTATTAAATGCTTATAAATATTATTTATATGTAAAAATAAAAAATATTAATAATTTAAAATAAAGATAAAATTCAGAAAAATAGAGGAATTTTTTAGCCTTTATTGAAATATTTATTAAAAGAGCTTTATATGCTTTGCTATGACAAATTATGGGAAAGGGGTAGGTGATGTTAATGCAGTTAAATGCGGGGGTTATTACTGACGATGTTAAAAAGTGTGTCGATGAGATCATCAATTATATTGGTAAAGATATAACTTTTGCCATGACACTGGCTTTAGGCAAGCCGGCCCGGCTGGTTAACGAGCTTTACCGGCGGGCTAAGGAAGATCCCGAACTAAAATTAAGGATAGTTACTGCTCTTTCCCTGGAAAAGCCGCGTGGACATTCTGAGATTGAACGCAGATTCTTAAAACCAATCGCAGATAGAATATTTGACGGGGTTCCAGATTTTGAATATATTATTGATTATCGCGAAGGAAGACTTCCTCCCAATGTGGAAATCTACGAATTCTTCTGTAAAGCTGGTGCCAATCTTCACTCGCCTGAACTGCAGCAGAATCATCTCGCCTCTAACTATACCCATGTTCCCCGTGATGCCGTAGATTTCGGAACTAATGTTTTGGGAGTGCTTTTGGCCCCGGGGGAAATTGACGGGCAAAAGGTTTACTCTACGGCCTGCAATCCTGACGTTACCCTGGAAGCCATAGAATTGCTTATGGAAAAAAGAAAAAATGGAGAAAAAGTAGCTATTATCGGCGAAGTAAATGCCAATATGCCCTTTATGTACGGAGATGCGGTGGTAACAGGAGATAATTTTGACTATATATTAGAAGGGCCTTACTATAATTATGCCCTTTTTGCTCCTCCTAAAGATGCGGTAGCCTTCTCAGATTACTCTATCGGGCTTCATGCCAGCACCCTGGTGAAAGATGGAGGAACTATCCAGGTAGGTATAGGTGCTCTGGGGGATGCTATTGTTTATGGACTTATCATGCGTAATGACCATAACGATGTTTACCGGGAAATTATCAGCAAAATGGGCATTGACCAGAAATATGGAAAGCTTATTGAAAAGGTCGGAGGCTTAGGAACGCTGGAAAAAGGTCTTTATGGATCTTCTGAGATGTTTATCGATGCTTTTATGCAGATGTATAAAAATGGGATACTTAAGCGCAAGGTTTATGACAGCATACCCCTTATGAAGCTTATAAACGCTGGTGAACTTGATGAAAATAATATCCGGGAAGATATAATAGATAAACTTTTGGAGATGAAGGCCATAAATCCCAGGCTTACCGATGAAGATTTTCGCTTCCTGACTTATTTTGGCATTTTAAAACCGGGATTACAGTTTTCTTCCGAGGGGATTATACTGGATGGAGATGTGCAGTATTCTGCCGATCTTACGGATGAGAAAGCCCGCCGGGAAATAAGGAAAATTTTAGGAAAAAGACTTCTCAATGGATATGTTATGCTGGGGGCTTTCTTTATAGGACCTAAATCTTTTTATGATGCCCTTAATAATATGAGTGAAGAAGAAAGAAAGCTCTTCCAGATGTCGGGGGTAAGGAGGGTTAATCAGCTTTATGGCGATGAAGAGCTTAGAAAGCTGCAGCGCAAAGATGCCCGCTTTATCAATACCGGGATGATAGCTACCCTTTTAGGAGCTGTGGCTTCTGACCAGCTGGAAGACGGCAGAGTGGTAAGCGGTATAGGCGGACAGTATAACTTTGTGGCGATGGCTCATGCCCTGCCTGATGCCCGAGCCATACTTCTTATAAAGAGCACCAAGGGGACTGGAAGAACCTTGAAATCCAATATAAGATTCAGCTATGGGCATTGTTCGGTTCCCAAACATTTAAGGGATATTATTGTTACAGAATATGGAATTGCTGATGTCAGAGGTAAACCTCACAAGGAAGTAGTCATGGAAATGCTAAAGGTGGCGGACTCCCGTTTCCAGGATCAGCTTTTAGAAGAAGCCAAGAAGGCCAAACTTATACCTAAAAACTGGGATATACCTGCTGAATATCGCCAGAATACGCCGGAGAGGATAGCTTCTGTTTTAGCTCCTTATCAGAAGCAGGGGTATTTCAAGCCTCATCCTTACGGTACGGATCTTACTCAGGATGAAATAATACTGGGAGGGTCGCTTAAAGCATTAAAAGCACTCTCTACCGGTTATCCGCTTAAGATGGCAAGCGGCCTTTTCCTGGAATTGTTCCGGCCAGTGCCGAAAGCGGCTGAACGCTATCTGGAGCTGGTAGACCTGGCTCGTCCTAAAGGGGTAAAAGAGAGGATACTCAGAAAACTTGTCGTTTTTGCCTTGAGGAATAATAAAAGAATTTAGGATAATAATAGATATAAATAATATTAATTAATAGGGGAGTACTGCTCCCTTATTATTTTGGAGTTAAAAAAATGAAGAAATTATAGCTTGTATAAGCTAGGCCAAAGTAATAGAATGTTAGTTAGTATAGAATAAACCGAAAAATGGAAGATTTAGATGAGGAGGAAAATAGATGGGAAATATAAGGATATATGCAGACAACGGCTGTGATCTGGACCGAGAAGTAGCTGAAAGCCTGGGAGTAAGGATGTTTCACATGCCGGTAACTATAGAAGGCAGGACTTACCGTGATCGTCTGGATATAACCCCGGCGGAGTTTTATAAGCTAATTGCCAAACCGGGGGTGTTGCCTACTACAGCGCAGATAACTCCAGCTGAATTTCAGCAGGAGTTTGAGAAGGTTATTAATGAAACAGATGATGACATAATCTATATTGCTTTTTCTTCTGGGCTTAGTGCTACTTATCAATCAGCCTGCTTGGCCCGGGAAATGGTTAGCCAGGACAGGATAACGGTAATTGATTCGAAAAGTGCTTCCGTAGGCTATGCTCTTACGGTTATAAGAGCTGCTAAAGCCGTACAGGCTGGTAAGAGCAAAGAGGAAGTTATAGCAGAAATTGAAGACAATGTAAGGAGGATTGAACATATATTTGTGGTAGGTAATTTTGAAATGCTTAAAAGAGGAGGGCGGGTAAGCGCAACTTCAGCTGTTTTTGGCAATCTCCTTAATATAAAGCTTATACTGCATTTTGTAGATGGCAAAATAGTTCCTCTGGAGAAGGTGAAAGGGCTTAAGAAAGCGAAAAAAAGGATGCTGGAAATTATGGAGGAAAGGGCAGCCGAGGATTTACCTTCCCAGCTTATTGGGATTAATCATTCAGCTGACTATGAAGGGGCCCTAGAATTAAAAGAGATGATTGAGCAGAGATTTGGCTGTAAGGATTTTATTATTTCCGAAATCGGAGCAGCTATCGGATCTCATGTAGGAGCAGGTACTTATTCGGTATTTTTCCTCAACAAGGGCTAAGATGGTTTAAGATACAGGCAGGGCTAAAAGGTTTTGCCTGTATCCTGGGATAATATTTTTTGGTATATGTCTATATAGTCTTCTACCATTCTTTCCTGGCTGAATCGTTCTTCTACCCAGCGGCGGCAGTGGGCACGATTCAAGTCTGAGATGTCTTTAACTCTAACGGCAGCTTCTTTCACATTATCGACCAGAAATCCGGTTATGCTGTCTTTTATAACTTCAGGCATAGAACCGCGCCTAAATGCTATAACCGGTGTACCGCAAGCCATGGCTTCTACTACGCTTAAGCCGAAAGGCTCGTTGAATTTTATGGGGTGTAACAGGGCATAGGCTCTGCTGAGAAGGAGATTGCGGGCATAAGGTTCAACAGAGCCGATATAAATTATATTCTGGTTGTCAATATAAGGCTCTACCCGGGTGCGAAAATAATGGAGATCCTGAATTATGCCGGCTATATAAAGTTTTCTTCCTGCCTGTTTGGCAATCTGAATAGCCTCAAAGGTGCCTTTATCTTCATGAATACGGCCTAAATATACCAGATAGTTAAGGCTTTTTTCGCGAAAAGTGAATTCATTTAGGTCGATGCCGTGATAGACGGTAGCTATATAGTCTAGTTCCGGTCTGCGGTCGGCATTGCTTATAGACACATAATAGGTATTTTGATTGTATTTCTGGTATACGGGAAGTATTTTTTCTGATGAAAAGCCGTGTATGGTTGTTAAAACCGGGGTTTTAACGAGACGGCTGTAAGTTAGAGGCAGAAAATCATAGTGATTATGAATGAGATCAAAATTTTCTGCCTGCTCGAATAAATGCGATATATGTAGCGCTTCCCAGACTTTGGGATCTATATCTTTATTTTCTTCATAAGGATAAGGACATATGAAAGAAAGCTTACCGGAAGTAACCGAGTTTCCGGTAGCAAAAAGGGTTACATCCACATTTTTTTTGACCAGCCCTTCGGCCAGGAGTGATACTACTCTTTCCCAGGGGCCATAATGACTGGGGGGAGTACGCCAGGCAATTGGTGATAAAAGCGCTATTTTCATTATTTTATACTCCTTTTTATTCAGATTCGGTTATAACCGTTATCACATATTTATCTACTACCTGGGCCCAGATTTTCAGGGGACGGTTTAAGGTATTGCGAAACTTGAAATCCTGGATGCCAAAAGAAACCGTGGCATCTCTTCTTTCCGGAACATAGGCTACTTTCATGCTGTGGGGATGCCTTTCTACCACTTTAAGGTTGCAGGCAAGGACAGTATTATAAAGGGTGCTTGCTACCTGACATATTCCTCCTCCTATTCCCGGCACTACTTTTTTGCCGGCAAATACTGGTGCTTCTTTGAAGCCTTTCTTTGCTGTTCGTTCTCCTACCGTTTGATTAAATGAAAAAATTTGTCCCGGATACAGAGTGTAACCGTTTATTTTGGAACAGGCTAATTTTATATTATGGGTACGGTTAGGTGAACTATTAAGCAGAGTAGTATAGTATCCGCCTATGATTTTGTATCCAGGATACAGGAGATGCCAGCCAGGGACTTCTTTAAATGTTCCCCAGAGAGGAATATTTTCGGGAATAGCGAATTCCTGGCTGCTGCTAAAACTTGAACTGGTAAGGTAGACGGTTTTTTCTTCCGTATTATAATTTAAAGTATAGCCTGCTATTTCGCCTATAAATCGCAGGGGAATAAATAAAGTATGGTTGATTATGATGGGTACATTAGGAAGTTTAATTATTTCATCATTTTTTAATGCCGATATATCATGGGCGCGCAGAGAAATATTGATTTGGTTACTGGTTAGCCATATTTGATTATTATCTGCCCTATCCAGTACAAAGTTAAAAATAGTAGCCGCATCTTCGGCTGCTATCATGGCCCGGTTATCGGAGTTGATAAACAGAGGGTGCTGAGTAGTTACAGGTTTACCATCTAAAACCAGAGCTATGGTGTTCGGCATGGGATCGGCAACAGGTATATCTGTATTATCATCTGTATTATCAGTAATTTCGTTCTGGTCAACATCTTCATTTTCTGCCGGCAGATAATTTTCGGTTAAGTAATTGTCAGATGGCGACTGCTCACTAAGAGCGGGCTGAACATAAACCGGCATAAAAAGGATAAAGGCTAATGCCAGCCAGGTTATAAGGCTGATAGATAAAATAGATGTGCTTTTTTGCTTATGCATCAAATCCCTCCCGATGTTTTTTTAAAATAGGTATGATGTTTAGGGGCAAATATTCCCAGATATTGTATGCTTAATAAATTATGGTCCGATAAGATGGATTTTATACATGGGAAATGTCCTAATTGCTGGCTGAAGAAAGATAAGTGTGGTATAGTTATAGGGATGTAAAGCGTTATAGATCCTAAAAGGAGGAAATATTTTTGGAAAACAACGGTTTTAGCAATATGGGTTTAAAGCATGAACTTCTGGCTATGATAGAAGCGAAAGGTTTTAAATATCCTACTCCTATTCAGACCGAGGCTATACCCTGGGCTTTAGCCGGGGAAGACATAATGGGGCAGGCGCAGACGGGAACGGGTAAAACAGCTGCTTTTGGCCTTCCTATACTTAATAAAGTTGAGAAGGGACAGGGGTTGCAGGCCCTTATTTTATGCCCGACGCGCGAGCTGGCTGTTCAGATTACAAAGGAAATATCTTTTTTAGGAAGCCAGCTCTCTATTAATGTTTTGCCTGTATATGGAGGGCAGTCCATAGAAAAACAGATTTATGCTTTAAAACAGAATCCGGAAATAGTGGTGGGAACCCCGGGAAGGCTTCTTGACCACCTGCAGAGGAGGACTATTTCTTTAAAAGAGATTAAGTTTTTGGTGCTGGATGAAGCTGATGAGATGCTGGATATGGGATTTTTGCCTGATATTGAAAAGATTATAGGTTTTTGTCCGCTTCGAAGACAAACTTTTCTTTTTTCCGCTACCCTTGATGAAAAGGTAAGAAGGCTGGCAGCTAAATATATGCATAAGCCAAGGCTTATAGTTATTCCTTCTCCGGAACGTACGGTACCGGTAATTGAACAAAAATATTATGTGGTTAAACCAGGATGGAAAAATGAGTTTTTATGCTGGCTTTTAGAAAGTTTGGATATTTCATCTAGCCTTATTTTTTGTCGCACGAAGAGAGGAGCAGCTGAACTGGCGGCTGTTTTGCAAAGCAGAGGTTATACAGCAGATTGTTTGCATGGTGATATGTCGCAGCGCGAAAGGGATCATGTAATGAATGCTTTCCGCAGGCGCCGCATCCGGATACTTACGGCAACTGACCTGGCAGCCCGCGGTCTGGATATAAAACATGTATCCCATGTAATTAATTATGACATACCGGAAGACCCTGAAAACTATGTGCACCGCATAGGAAGGACAGGCAGAGCCGGAAGAAGGGGAACGGCTATAACTTTGGTAGAACCGGAGCAGATGAAATGGTTAAAAGCTATTGAACGCTATATTGGAAGAAAGATAGAAAAAGAACATTTACCGCTGGATGAGAAGGTGAGGGAAAAACAGCTTCTACAGCTGGAAGCTCTGGTACAAAATAAAGTAAAGGAAAAAATCTCTCCGCTAGTTGAGGAACTGGCCTTGAGGCTTATGAAAAATAATCAACCTGAAGATTTGCTAAAGACTGTGCTCAGTATGTTGTGGAAAGATTATTATGGGGAAACCGAGGAAGGGAGAGAGGATTTTGCCGAAATGGTTAATATTGCCCTCCCCTGGGGCAGGAAACATGGCATAAATGTAAAGCTTATACATGAATTCATAATGGATTATACAGGTTTGTCTTCCTCCTCCATAGGTGAAATAGAAATAGGCAAAGAAGAAACCTATGTAGAGATACCGCTTGACTATGTGGATATAGTGTATAAGGCTATAGATAGCTTCCCGGTTGGGAGAAGAACGGGGAAAAGAACGGCTAAAACTGAATAAAATGGAGATGATAAGGGGCAATGGGGAAAGGGGGATAAAGATGCAGGATTTTTTCCGTTTTACCGAGCTTACTTACTATTTAGGCAGCAGAGAAAGAGAAATCAGGATAAGCGGAGAACTAAAACCCGGGTATGTTCTGGTAGTCAAAGGCCCTTCGGGAAGCGGCAAGTCCACCCTGCTTAAAGTTATGGCCCGGCTGGTTAAAGCTCAGGGAGGAGAGATCATATACCGGGATAAAAACTGGTATGCATACAGTCCTTATGCCTGGAGAACCTGCATTCAGTATGTGCCCCAAAAACCGGTTATGTTCAGGGGAAACGGCAGGGAAAATTTATATAAGCCTTTTTTGCTCAAAGGAATAAGGGAAGATCGGATATTCAATGAAGAAAAGGTTAGAGAATACCTGGATATTTTCTCTCTTCCTCCCCAAATACTAGAGCAGGAAGCAATAACCCTGTCGGGAGGGGAAGCAGCCCGCCTTTCTTTTATAAGGGCTCTGCTTATAGAGCCTTCGATAATTTTACTGGATGAGCCTACGGCTTATCTGGATCAGGAGAACCGGATCAAGGTTTTGCGCTTTTTTAGCCGCTGGGTTAAAGAAGAGCCCGGGAGGGGTATAGTTTTAATATCCCACCAGGAAAATGATATAGAAGAATTTTCGGACACGAGTTTTATAAGCCTTGGGGGGTAAAAGATGGGAAGCGGGGGTTACAGCTATATTGAAATCTCCTATGCTCAGCTTTTATTAAGCATAATTCTGGTGCTTATAACCGGCATAATATCTGCTCTATTGCAGCTAGGACTTATCAAATCACTGCTCTGGGGAACCGTGAGGGCTTTTGTGCAGCTTACCCTGATTGGGTATGTTTTAAGCTTTATTTTTAAACTCGACAACTGGGCGGTTATTTTGCTTATTATACTTTTAATGTGCTATATAGCCAGCCGGGAAGCCAGCAGGAGGATAAAAAAACCGATGGTTAAACCTGATGCCGTATCTTTTCTGGCCTTAACAGCCAGCACTTTTCTCGTAGGCATGATCGTAGTAGTGTTTATAGTAGCACCTGATCCCTGGTATACTCCTCAGGTTATGATACCTATATTTGGCATGATCCTGGGCAATTCTATGAATGGGATTGCTTTAGCTCTTGACCGCATGTATGGAGAAATTTACGGCCATCTGGATGAGGTAGAGCAGCTTCTGGCTCTGGGGGCTACCCCTTTTGAAGCTGTACGCGATTATGTCAAAGAAGCCTTGCGGGCAGGGATGACCCCGACTATAAATTCGCTTATGGTCGTAGGGCTGGTAAGTTTGCCGGGTATGATGACCGGGCAGATACTGGCTGGGATGGACCCGGCGGTAGCGGTGCGCTATCAGTTTGTAGTCATGGTGATGATAGCTGCTGCCGTAGCTATGGGCTGTCTTATAATTGTGGGTCTTTCCTATCGGAGTATGTTCAATGAGGATATGGCTTTAAATGAGAAGTTGTATAGAAACAACTAAGGAGGCGAGAAGCCTCCTTTCCATTTTAAAGGTTTTGTAGCTTGTCCGCGTCTTTTTTAAGCTTTTCTGCCATCTGGTTTATATTTTGGACGGCATTAAATATTTCTTCTACTACTTTAAGCTGTTCACTGGTTATAGCAGTAACTTCTTCTACTGCTGCTGCCAGCTGCTGGGCTCCGGTAGCTATGTTTTGTATATTCTGGTCTATTTCGTCACTGGAAGCAATGAGTTCTTCCACGGTAGCAGAAATATTATGTACTGAGCTGTCGATTATCGAAGAATGCTTATCTATCTGGTTAAAGAGATGGTGTCCTTCATTTACGGCTGCTATCTGTTCAGATAGAGCCCGGTTGGATTCCTCGATTTTAGCTGCCGTATGGGCAGTGTTGACCTGTACTTCCCGGATTATTTCCTGGATATTGCCGGCAGCGGCAGCTGATTCATCAGCCAGTTTGCGCACTTCTTCCGCCACCACCGCAAAGCCGCGCCCTGCCTCTCCGGCGCGGGCAGCTTCGATGGCGGCATTAAGGGCTAAAAGGCTGGTTTGGTCAGCAATATTAGATATAGTAAGCACAATTTTACCTATTTCTTCCGACTGTTTGTTTAGAGCCTGTACGGCCAGGGTGGCTTCTTTGCTTATTTCGGCTGTTCTAGATAAGGTTTGGGATTGATTTTCAATAGTTGCCCGTCCAGCGCTTACTATTTCCACGAAGTTGTGCGAAAGCTCGCTTATACGTTCGATTTCCCTTCCTATATCCTGCAGGGCTTTTACCATCTGGTTTATAGTCTGCGAAGTTTTTTCCATCTGCATAGCTTGAGCCGAACTAGTAGCAGCAATATCTTCGATGCCCTGGCTGATCTGGGTAAAAGATTCTTTACTGAATTCGGCTGCCTGGAATAAGGTGTGGGAACTTTCGGCCAGTTCCTGGGAGCTGGTATTTATATTTTCTGCTTCCTGTTTTAAAAGATTATTATAACTACATGCTTTTTCTTCCCGGTCACAGGCCAGCAAGAGGAGGTTTTGCGCGGCTCTAGCCCCGATAAATGCGGCTGCAGTTCCCAG
The DNA here is from genome assembly GCF_900129805.1 of Thermosyntropha lipolytica DSM 11003. Taxonomy (GTDB): domain Bacteria; phylum Bacillota; class Syntrophomonadia; order Syntrophomonadales; family Syntrophomonadaceae; genus Thermosyntropha; species Thermosyntropha lipolytica. The sequence continues at coordinate 102,535 of NZ_FQWY01000002.1, read as the reverse complement.
AATAAAAGCTACATATCTTATGGCCAGCTGGTTGGCAGGTGGTGCAATATCGGGCATAGCTTTCATGAGAAACATATCTCCTGCTATTACAAGTAATCCGGCAAAAATAACCAACCTGACATCGAAATAAAGTAGAGCCAGCATAAGGACTAAATACATAAGATTAACCGTTTCCGTAACCGGAGATAGTACCCGGCAGGTCATGAGCAGATAAAATTGAATAATTATTGCTATCCATTTAAGCCAGTTTTTTTCCGGGTATTTTTTAATCAATGCCCAGACAAGCAGGGTAAAAAAGATATAGTTGGCCAGGTAAAAATAGATTACCTTTGGAGTTATCGTAGAGCTGGCTTTGCCCGCTAAAAAAACAGCTATAGTTCCTGCTGAAATCAGGATACCAGTCATGATGATAACTTGTAGTACCCGGTAATGATTGGCGATCATATTCTGTTTTAAAAGCTGGTTATCCATAGCCAAAGCCTCCTAATTTGAGATGAATTATTATGTCAGTATATTAATAATAATAGCACAAATTTAGGGGCAGGTATAAGTAATAATTATTAAATATTAAAAATAAAAAAAGAGGAAAACAATAACTGCTTATTTTACTTGTTTTAATTTTCATTTCACAAAATTTATTAAAGAAACAAAAAGCAGGATATTTAATCCTGCTTCAGATTGTTTAAAAAATTATGCATTCATGAAGTTAAACTGATTTTTAACTTGTTGTATTTCCTGGGGACTTGCTTCTCCGGCTGGTTTATAAAAACCTTTCTTTTCTGCCAGTTGATACAGTTGATACTGGAATTGCTCGTCCGCATTCCTTATTTGCTGAAGGGTTTGCCTTAATTGTTGATTGGAAGTTTGAGCGATATAGTTAGCATAACAGGTAAGGCTGCTGTTATACATGGCAAGAATGTCATTTACCATTTCTTTGTCTTTCATGTACTGCATTCATTTTCCTCCTTCAACTTAAGAATGACATAAGTTTTTGCCGGGTTTGGGCAGCTGAGCGGGCTGATTCCTGAAACATCTGTTTAACCTGAGAATCAGAACACTGGGAAGCATATTCATTCAGTTTTTTTTCCGCTATACTGTGGATGCCGATAAGATGTCGCAAATTTTGCAGTTCTTGCTGGTTGAGTTTCATTTTTTACCTCCTTTTTATTGTTGTTTATAATTGTATTAATATGATGCAGGAATTTATATGTGAATATACTTGTAATTTTTATCCATGCATACTTTAATCAACGATATTTTTTTCGGCTTATTCTTCTGGCATTTTTCTTGTTCCCTTCATATATAATATTAAGTTCTTTCTGCACCAAACGCTGGCCGTTTACCAGTTCGGCATCAGCATTTTTGCTCCATACGCTTACTAGGGCATATTTGGGTTTTTTTACCCTTATCTGCACCTCATATTCTACCAGGTTGGTTATATCAAAAACGGCAAAGTCAGAAGCGTTGGGGGGAACCGAAAAAGAAGCGCTGTCTATCTCGGATTTTTTCCCATTGAGCCTGAATATTTTTACTTCTACTTCTACTTTATATTTAGAGCTTATATTTAGTACCTTAATCCATACATTGGTAGCCGCATGGGCAAATGCATTTTCTACCGGGCCGGTAGAATAGATTCTAAGCAATAGCCCTCACCCTTTGCTTTTTTATAATCTTTTATGCTTATTTGACATTTTTGGTGCTTGTTAAATTCATTCCCTGGTCAAAAAATTTAAAAATAAATATAATTTTTATTATGCAAGGGATAAGCCGGTAGAGGAAAGGGGCAAGCACTATGTTGAACATTTTGTCTACGGTTTTGCCGGTATTTGTTGTTTTGCTGGCAGGTTGGATTTTAAAGGGCATAAGGCTGATAGATGAAGATTTTATAAATACTTCTAACAAGGTTATATTTTATTTTTTTCTGCCGGTCTTGCTTTTTTACAAAATTTCATCTTCCCATTGGGCTGATGTTTTCTATCTACCCAATATTATTCTTATGTACATAGCAGTTATAATAGTTATTTTATTAAGCTACTCTGTTGCCCGGTGGCAATCGTTAAAACCGGGGGAAAAATCAACTTTTGTGATGACAAGTTTTCGCGGTAATGTGGCCTATATAGGGCTTCCGGTCTGTTATTATGCCTGGGGAGATACGGCTTTGGCTCTGGCCAGTATTTATATGGCTTTTTATACCCCTCTGGTAAATATTTTAAGTGTTCTGGTGATGAAGGGGCAAAAGGCTGATTCTGCCCTTTTTGTGCGCGAGGTTTTTCTGAATCCTCTTATCCTGAGTGCTGTTTTAGGAATAATGTTTTCTTTTTTAAATATAAAGCTTCCCCTTTTTATTAAGAACAGTTTGGATATAATGAGCGGGGTAACTATGCCTCTTTCGCTTATTGCCATAGGTGCTACTATGGATTTTCGGCGTCTTTTGGGAAACCGGGCGGTGCTGTTCTTAAGCAGCATGATAAAGCTTTTAGTCATGCCTTTTCTGGTTTTTGGCTATTTTATGCTAAGCCGGGGAGGTTTAGTTTTAGCTGACAAGGTTTTAGTGATATTTTTAGCCTGTCCCACGGCGGTAGTTACTTATATAGTGGCAGCAGGCATGGAGGGAGATGAAGATTTAGCCAGCGGAGCTATAATAATAAGCACGGTTTTATCTTTTTTTGCCTTTATAATGTGGTTTAATATATTACAGTAAAAATTTTGCTTGATTTGTTTGTAAACAAAAAAATAAATTTTTCCGAATTTACGGCGATGTTATGATGGGGGAATTTATATGAATACTAAAATAATGATGAGTGTATTTTTTTCTTCTATGCTGCCGGTAATCGAACTTAGAGGGGCTATTCCTTTAGGAGTAGCTTTAGGGTTAAGTTACGGGGAGGCGGCTCTTTTAAGTATTGCAGGCAGTACCTTGATCTGCCCTCTGATTTTTTTTACCATAAGGCCGGTATTTAATTTTTTGTTGCAGCGGGATTTATTGACTCACCGCATAAACAACCTGATTGAGCGAACCTTGCGCAAAAGCGCTAAAGTTCAAAAATACGGTTTTTGGGGGCTTATTTTATTTGTAGGTATTCCTCTACCGGGAATGGGGGCCTGGAGCGGTACTTTGCTGGCCATATTGCTCGATGTGCGTTTTAAGTCTACTTTTTTGGCGGTTTTATTAGGAAATATTTTAGCTAGTTTTATAATAATATTCCTTACCCATTCATCACTCATGTTAATAACAGGGAAAAATTAGGGGGCTGGGTGCTCCCTTAATTTTTAGGGTTGCTCTATTTTCTAAGCGGGGATAATATAATCTAAATAGGAATTATTATCATTTAGAGGTGATGTATTTTGTCTGTTTTTTTGGAAAAAATAGCAAGCAGAGGCTATAAGATTACTCCTCCGCGCAGGCTTATTTTAAAAGTTATGGAAGAAAAAAAAGTGCCTTTAACGGCAGAAGATATAGCCAGGGAAATAAAAAAAGAAAGGCCGGAGATTTCTCTGGCTACCGTTTATCGCAATCTTAATTTGCTGGTAGAGATGGATCTGGTTAACAAATTTCATGGCGGAGGGGAAGCTGCTTTATACCAGCTTTCCTGGGAACATGAGCATTATATGATTTGTCTTATTTGCGGCAAGGTCATAAATCTGACTTTTTGTCCCCTAAAAGAAGAGATAAATGATGTGGCATTACAATATGATTTTATGATAAAAAGCCATTACTTTCAGATAAATGGTTACTGCGGAGCATGTAAGCAGAAAAGTGGTATTGGGGGTTAGGATATAATGAAAAGAACAAGACTTGGGCTTAGTATTTCTGTTCTTCTGATTCTGACTGTCTTAATTACGGGTTGTTTTAAAAAAGAAGAGAGTAAGGTAAGAGAAGAGGGAGTCCTAAAAGTTTGGGTAACCGTTTTGCCGCAGGCTGACCTGGTAAGAAAGATAGGAGGCGAACTGGTAGAGGTTAATGTGCTGGTACCGAAAGGGGCTAGTCCGGAAGACTATGAAATTCCACCGGGAAGGCTTAAAGAATTAAGCCAGGCTGATGTTTACTTTGTAGTTGGGCATCTGCCTCTGGAAAGAGTATGGATAGAAAGGATAAAAGGGATAAATAAAGATCTGCTGGTTGTTGATACCTCCCAGGGTATAGAGATAATTGATGACAACCCTCATATCTGGCTTTCACCCCGCCTGGTAGCTATACAGTCCCGCCATATTTATGAAGCTTTAAGCAGTATTGATGATGAAAATAAGGGTTATTATGAAGAAAATTATGCTGCCTTGCAGGATGAACTGGAAAAAATGGATGAGGATATAGCAGAGCTTTTTACCGGTATTAAAACCAGGATGTTTTTAACTTATCATCCGGCCTGGACCTATCTGGCCAGAGACTATGGGCTTACCGAGCTGGCTATTGAAGAGCACGGTAAGGAACCAGGACCTAAACATGTAGCCCATATTATTGATGTGGCGAAAAAGAATGGCATAAAGATAGTTTTTGCCAGCCCTCAACACAGTATAAAAAGTGCCCAGGTGATAGCAAAAGAACTGGGAGGAGAAGTTAAGATAATCGATCCCTTGCCTGAGGATTACCGTGAGCTTTATGAAACTGTTTCCCTCATAGCTGATGCTATGAGGAGAGCGGAAAAAAACAAATGATGAGGGATGAGGATGGAAAAAGAAACGACAGCCGTGGAAATAAAAAATTTATGGGTGAAAATAAATGGACGCAGTATTTTAGAAGATGTGAATCTTAAGATAAAGGAAAAGGATTTTTTAGGTATAATTGGACCCAATGGAGGCGGCAAGACTACCCTGCTTAAGGTAATAGCCGGACTTATAAAGCCTTATAGAGGCGAGATCAGAGTTATGGGAGAGGATAGAATCAGGCCGGGGTATATTGGCTATGTCCCTCAATATGCCTATTTTGACTATGAATTTCCTATTACGGTAGAAGAAGTAGTTTTATCCGGACGTTTAAAGCATAAAAAAGGACGGCGTTTTTCGGCTGCTGATTATAGAATTGCCCATGATAAGCTTAAACAGGTGGAAATGTATAGTTTTAGGAAAAGGCAGATCGGAGAACTTTCCGGAGGTGAAAGACAGCGGGTTTTAGTAGCCAGGGCTTTGGCCGTAGAACCGAAAATCCTTCTCCTGGATGAACCGACAGCTAGTGCGGATAAAGGTTTTGTTGCCGATTTTTATGAGCTTTTATGTGAATTGAACCGGGAGATGACTATTATTTTGGTTTCTCATGACATAACGGCCGTTTCCCGGTATGTAAAGACTTTAGCCTGTATGAACCGGACTTTATACTACAATGAGGACAAAATACTAACTTACGAACTTATGGAAAAAGTGTATCCTTGTCCGGTAGATTTGATTGCCCATGGCATACCCCACCGGGTACTTATGCCCCATGAGGGGGTGGTAGGTGAAAGATGATGGATTTTTTACAGTATGATTTTGCCCGTCAGGCGATGCTGGCGGGGGTTCTGGTAAGCATAGCCTGTGGGGTTGTGGGGACTTATGTGGTAGTCAAGCGTATAGTTTTTATAAGCGGAAGTATGGCTCATATTGCTTATGGAGGTATTGGTTTAGGGTATTTTTTGGGGATAAATCCGATTTGGGGTGCTTTTGCTTTTACTGCTTTATCTGCCTGGGGAATAGGGTTTATAAATTATAGAGCAGGGCAAAAAGAAGATACCATAATAGGTATAATGTGGGCAGCCAGTATGGCTCTGGGCATTATTCTGATACAGATGTCTGCAGGCTATACAGCTGACCTGATGAGTTATCTTTTTGGCAATATATTGACTGTACCCCGGGAGGATCTGATATTTACAGGGGTTTTGGATATAATAATACTGCTAGTTGTATATTGTTTTTTTGAAGAATTCAGAGCGGTAGCTTTTGATGAAGAATTTGCCCGTACAGTAGGTGTTAATACTGAGAAGATTTATCTTTTGCTTCTTTTTTTGATAGCCATGACCGTAGTGGTAATGATAAGGGCGGTAGGGGTAATTCTGGTGATAGCACTGCTTACCATTCCCCCTACTATTGCTGCCCAGTATACATCGAGTATTTCCCGTATGATGCTGATTTCCGTCCTGCTAGGAAGTATTTTTACCGTAGGGGGGCTCTGGCTTTCTTTTTATCTTGACCTGGCTTCAGGAGCTACCATGGTGCTTCTGGCTGTAGCTGGTTTCTTTATCTCCCTTGCCCTGCGGGGGATAAAAAACAGGAGGCTGATGGTAGTTGAAGAAAGAAATAATTTTTATGAAAATGGCTAATTATTTATTATTTATTGGGAAAATAAAGCTTGTGTTATAATCTTAAATAAGGAATATTTAATACGGCGGAGCCTGATGCTCTGCTTTTTTAAAAATGGGTGGGGGAGGAAATTTATATCAGGGAGTGATAGTTACGTCAGTCAGCATATTCGACATAATAGGGCCGGTCATGGTAGGTCCTTCGAGCTCGCATACGGCTGGAGCAGCCAAAATAGGTAGTGTAGCCCGCAGGGTGTGTAAGGGAAAGATTGTCGAGGTAGATTTTTATCTGCATGGTTCATTTGCCCAGACTTATAAAGGACATGGAACGGCTAAGGCTCTTTTAGGCGGTATTTTAGGTATGAGTCCTTGTGATGAGAGGATACGGGATTCTTATAAAATAGCAGCAGAGCAGGGAATAAGATTTTCTTTTCATCAGGTTGATTTAGGTGATGTCCACCCCAATACGGTAAAAATTGTGATGCGGGATGATAGAGGGGAGAAACATGAACTCATCGGTTCTTCCGTAGGTGGAGGCAAGATTTTGATAACTAACATAGATGGTATGGAAATGGAGTTTACGGCGGAATATCCTACTATCATAAACAAGCATTTAGACAAGCCGGGAACGGTAGCTAAAGTCTCCTCTATACTGGCCAGATATGATATAAATATTGCTTTTTTGAAGGTTTTTCGGCAATCCCGGGGAAGCCTGGCTTCCATGGTAATAGAAACCGATAATAAAGTTACTCCGGAGATTTTGGAAGAGATACAGGCTATTCCTACTATAAAACAGATTATGTTTATTGATGCTAATGGCATATAAATGGAGGGCTAAGAAATATGTGTCATTTCAATCATGCTTTAGAAATTTTAAATTTATGCCGGGAACATAATTTGAGTTTGCCGGAAGTTGTTTTGCGTTCCGAAGCTTGTGAAACAGGGAGAAGCAGAGAAGAGATATGGAGCCTTTTAGAAAACAACTTCAAGGTGATGGAAGAGTCGATAATGAAGGGTTTAGCCCCGGATATAAAATCGGTAGGGGGATTAATAGGAGGAAATGCGTATAAATTAAAAACATATGCGCAAAATGATACTTTAAGTGGCAGCAGAGTTCTCAAGGCAGCTAGTTATGCTCTGGCGGTAAGTGAAGTTAATGCGGCGATGGGGAAGATAGTGGCTGCACCTACAGCCGGATCCAGTGGAATTGTGCCGGGAGTTATTATTTCCATAAAGGAAGAAAAAGGGCTTGAGGTGGCCGATGCTATAAATGGTTTGCTGGTGGCGGCAGCAGTAGGTAAGATTATAGCTGTTAATGCCACCCTTTCGGGAGCTGAAGGCGGATGTCAGGCCGAAGTAGGTGCGGCGGCAGCTATGGCAGCGGCGGCGGCTGTTTTTATGAGTGGGGGAAGTGATGAAATGTGCTTTGAAGCGGCTTCCATGGCCTTAAAGGGGCTTTTAGGACTGGTATGTGATCCGGTAGCCGGGCTGGTGGAAGTGCCTTGTTCCAAAAGGAATGCACTGGCAGCTGCTATGGCTCTTACCGCTGCTGATATGGCCCTGGCTGGGATAAAAAGCTTTATTCCTTTTGATGAAGTAGTGGAAGCTATGTACCGGGTGGGAAGACAAATGTCGCCTGATTTAAGAGAAACGGCGCGTGGAGGATGTGCAGCAACTCCCACGGCTTTAGCTTTTGCCAGGCGTCTTTTGGAACAGGATAATAATTTATAAATTTAAATTTTCAATATAGAGTAAAGAACCTGGTTTATGCCAGGTTTTTCTATTATAAGGGTGGTTTAAAGAGGATAAAATATAGCGAAAACAGCTGCCAGAAATAAGGGGGATTTTATGGCTAAAAATATATTTATGGTTAGTTTGTTATGCTGGGTTTTGGCTGTCCTGCCGGCAAAGGCGGAAGCAGCTCATAACTTTTCCTATCCTGAACAGGAAAGGAATAGTATAATCATAAACCGCACTGATTTTCCCGTTCTTTATCTTAGCGAGCCGCGTATTAAAGGAGAAACAGTTTGGCTGCTTCAGGCTCGCTTAAAAGAACTAGGTTATGATATAGTGCCTGATGGCATATATGATGAAGAAACCGAGAGAATAGTAAGGCTTTTTCAGCTGGCCCACGGCATGGAAGATAATGGGGTAGTTAATCGTCAGTTGTGGTTGAAACTGACGGAGGAGGAAAGAGGAGAAGACTGCCTTACGGAAAGAAAGGAACAGCTTAAAGGGAGAGTGATTATTGTTATTGATACAGCAACGCGCAGATTGACTGTGTATGAGAATGGAAAAGAGGTGGTAAGCTATCCCGTAGCGGTAGGAAAAAGTTCTACTCCTTCCCCGCTTGGAGAATGGCGCATAGTGCATAAATCGTTAAACTGGGGAAATGGTTTTGGTACCAGGTGGATGGGACTGAATGTCCCCTGGGGTATTTATGGCATACATGGGACGGATAAACCGGGATCTATAGGAACTTATGCTTCCCATGGCTGCATAAGGATGTTTAATCGTGATGTGGAAAAACTTTATCCTATGATACCCTGGGGGACTACCGTGCGGATAGTGAGGAATGGGAAAATGTATCCGGAAAAGGTACTTCCCCAACCCTTGCAAAAAGGAAGCAGTGGTCAGCAGGTGGTTTATGTCCAGGCGAGATTAAAAGATCTGGGTTATGTATTTGATAGGGCAGATGGAAGATTTGGCAACATGACTGAACTAGCTGTAAAGTATTTTCAGATAACGCATGGACTTGAGCCTACAGGCAAAGTAGATGAAGATGTTTATCGGGCTTTAGGGTTAATTGATTAAACAATATTGACATATGTTCATATACTCCCTAAAATGAAAATAGACATATGTTCAAAAAGGGAGGTGCAGATCTTATGCCGGGATGGGATGAAACTGGTCCTTTAGGGTATAGCCCTGTGACGGGAAGGGGTCTTGGACCCTGTGGAAGAAAAATGAGACGCGGCTTTACCAGGAGAGGATGGGGACGCGCCTGGGGAGCCGGATGGGGCCGGGGGTTTATCTGGGGCCCTGGATTTGACCTTAAAGGATATAAGAAATATTTAGAAGAAGAATTAAAACTGGTGAATGAAGAACTTATGCGGGAAGAAAAAGAATAGATAATTCCCCCTTTAATAATTATTAATAATTATTAAAGATGAGGTTTTACGGGCCATCTTTTTTGTTGGGAAATATAAGAGACGGGAAAGGGCGACAGGGAATATAACCTAAAAGAGGAAATATTTTGAGACCATGACATGTTTTGACAAAATTAGATCTATCTCTTATTTTTTTGCTTGCGTAAAAATGAGATTTTCCTTAAGGATAAATCCATATGACTTCCTTGGCCATGATTTTATAGAATCTGGGAGAAAAATTTTTCATTTTTTCATACTCTTCTTCTGTATAGATTAGAAGATCTACAGGGACAGGTATATGATTTGTGTTCCATGCAGCTGAGCGTTTAGACCAAGGGGTTGCTGATTTTTTTAATATAATTATTACATCAAGGTCACTTCCGACTCCCCAATCGCCACGGGCATAAGAACCAAAATATCCTATTTTGACAATATTTTTGTTTTCCTTAACTATTTTTTCTACCCATAGGAGAAGTGAAGAAATTACTGCTTCTTTATGTGGCCATTTGAGAACGGACGAATGCAATGATCTCACCAGCATACTTTATAGCCTCCCCGCTTTGTAATGAGCCGTAATGTTCAAAAGGTGCTCCCTCCGGATGACTGTCTGGATGTCTGGAGGGTATATAGAAATTATCTAATACTTTTGCTTTTTCGATAAGTTCATCACTTACCTCAATGTCTTCAGGTAAATCTTTTAGAAGTCGTGCTATAACATGTCCCCATGCTTCCTGTCCCCGGTAAAGATGCAGTGCTTTTACTGCTTTTTCTCCTGCCTGATGAGCCGCAAAACATGCCCATTCATGGTCCCCATTTTTTCTTGACCCTTCAGCATGGTTTAAGTTTTTTAGTGCCTGTTTTAGCCAATCCAGAGCTCTATTGGGCACGAATTTTCCTCCTTTTGTAGTATTTCAATAAAATGGTATCAATTATAGAAAGGTTTGTAAAGGCGATGATGCTACTTACATTTATGTTGTTTCCTTGTTTGTAGCCAGTTAAATCTCAGTTTTTTTATAGGCTTTATTTTTTAACTATTTCGATTATTAAGGAGAATTTCAAATTAGGGAATGAATAAAATAAAAATATTGTTTGTGTATCATTTCGACAGTAAAAAGATGGTTATTGCAGTTATAATTTACTTATATAAATTTAGATTCTTTGGTTAATAAAACTTGTCCTTTATTTTGCCAGGCAGGGGGCGGTGAGGTTTTGGATACAAATCTTGTATACTGCAGGACGGCAGATGTTTTAAAAGATAAAAAAGATTTGGATATAAAACTGATCGAAGCTTTAGAAGCTTTTTTTCTGGTAACTGATGAGGATTATAATATAGTAATGGATAGTAAGGGAGTAAGGGATTTATGGCATTTAGAAGAATTAAAAAAAGAGATATATGCTTTTAAGGCAGAAAATAAGGAAAAAATAATTAATCTAAAGATAGATGGAAAACAGATAAAGAATTTTAAACTGCACAGGGAAGAATTTATAGATGAGAAAGGTGAAAGGTACCTGGTTTTCTGGGGAGCTGATATTACCGATATTATCCGGGAAAAGGATAAAGCAGAACAGGTAGGCTATATTAAAAGTGAGTTTGTGGCCAGCATAAGCCACGAAGTAAGGAATGCACTGGTAGGGATTTTAGGATTTTGTGAGATAATGCAAAACGAGGAGGATAAATTAAAGCTGAGGGAAGGGATAGAGATCATACATTGCTGTGCCCGGCAGCTTTTAGGGCTGGTTAATGATGTGCTTGACTTGTCCAAAATTGAAACGAGACAGATAGAGATACGAAAGGAAAAATTTAACCTTTTCCGCTTAATAAAGCAAACGCTTTTTTCCCTGCAGCCTAAGATAGAAAAAAAAGGACTGGCTTTAGGTTTAGTTATTGATGAAAAAATACCGGAAGATGTCCTGGGGGATGAAGTGCGCTTAAGACAGGTACTTAACAATCTTCTACTTAATGCCGTACAGTATACGGATGAAGGATATGTTAAACTGGAGGTTAATCTGCTAAGCGAAGGAGAAGTTCAGTTTGCGGTTTATGATACGGGGATAGGTATTAAAGAAGAAGATATAGGACGAGTTTTTAGACCTTTTGTGCGCCTGCGAGATGGGGAAAGGAGAAGTGGGGGAAGCGGATTAGGACTGGCTATTACCAGAGAACTGGTAAGCCTTATGGGGGGACGTATATGGTATAAGCCTAATGGAGAAAAAGGGTCTATTTTTGGTTTTTCTTTGCCTTTACAAGAGGCCCAGATGGAGGAGAATATGATGGAAAAGGGATGGTTTGATGGCTTTGGTTATGCTTTGACTTCCTGCAAACAGATTTTGCTGGTAGAGGATATAGGGGTAAATCGTAAGCTCATAGGGTATATGCTCAAAAATTTAGGCTATGAAGTCATAGATGTTGAAAATGGTCAAAGATGCCTGGAAGTTTTAAAAGAAAAAAGGCCTGATGTTATCCTGCTTGATATGCAGATGCCGGTTCTGGATGGCTATCAGACGGTTAAGATTATAAGGGAGACGGAAGGGATAAAGGATATACCGGTTATTGCTTTAACTGCTTATGCCATGGAGGGAGATGGAGAAAAATGTCTTAAGGCAGGCTGTGATTATTATTTGAGCAAACCTTTTACTCAGGAGCAGTTAAAAAGAGCTTTGGATATATGTTTATATAATAAGGGGCCAGGTTTTAATGTCGGTTAGTGTGATATATTGGCAAATATTTTTTGTTATTAGAAAGGATTTTATGCCTAAAGTGTGAAATATAATGTATATTATTAAGTAAGGGGTAATTTTTAAAGCAAGCCGGTTTAAAGGCGGGAGAAGGAGGGTTAAAAGATGGCTGATGAGATACAGCTGGTAGTGTTTACTCTAAAACAGGGCGATGTAGTTTGTGAATACGGGGTACCGATAACGCAGGTGCAGGAAATAATACCCATGACTACTCCGACTAAACTACCTCAGACCCCTGATTTTGTGGAAGGTATTATAAATCTCCGAGGAAAGATTATACCCATTATCGATTTGAAAAAGAGGTTTGCTATGGGAACATCGGAAATTACAAGTGAGACCCGAAGCGTGGTAGTAGAAGTAGAAGGGCAGACGGTAGGGATAATTGTAGATGAAGTGAGTGAAGTGCTGCGCCTGCCGGTAAGCAGCATTGAACCTCCTCCGGCAGTTATAGGTGGTATCACCGCTGAATATCTTAAAGGGGTAGGTAAACTAGGGGATAGGCTTCTTATTCTGCTGGATATGGATAAGATATTGACCGAACATGAAAAGAAGGAACTGGCTGAGGTAAAGGAATAAGGTCGAGTTTTAATATAAGAGAGCCCTGGAGGGATGAAGTTTCCAGGGCTATTATTTTTGGGTTATAATGCATATATAATAATGGGCAGGTGGTATGATGTTTATAGGGATAGATATTGTAGATATAGAACGCATAAAAGAGGTGGTCCAGAGAACCCCGCGCTTTTTAAAGCGGGTTTTTACTCCGGAAGAGATTGCCTACTGTTTTAGCAAAAAAGACCCTTATCCCTCACTGGCCGCTAGGTGGGCGGCTAAGGAAGCATTGCGCAAAGTACATCCATATTTTGCAAGCGGAATAAGGTTTCAGGAAGTAGAAGTTAGAAATGAAAAAAGCGGAAGGCCAAGGATCGTATTGCACGGACAGGCCTTGCTCTGGCAGGAGAAGGCGGGGATAGAGAGGATGATTTTAAGTTTGTCCCATTCTAAGAGCCAGGCGGTGGCTGCGATTATAGCTTTAGGAGGTGGACATTTTGAAAATATTGCGGGCAGAGGAAATGAGGCTTATTGATGGGATGGCGATCAATGAATATGGAATACCTGGTATTGTCCTTATGGAAAATGCTGGAATACGCACGGTTGAAGTTATAAATGAGATACTGGGGGAAATAAGAAATAAAAAGGTGGTAGTAGTAGCGGGCAGAGGTAATAACGGGGGAGATGGCCTGGTAATAGCCAGGCAGCTTATGAACGGAGGAGCTAGAGTAACCGTTTTTGTTATGGGTAAAAAAGAGGAGCTTACTCCGGATACGAGGATAAATTATGAAATCATGCAGAAAATAAAAGGGGATATTTATCCTCTGTATGAACCTGAACATATGGAAAAATTTGCTGAGGAAGTCCAGAAGGCGGAAATAATAGTTGACAGCATATATGGGATAGGATTTAAAGGAAGTTTACAGGAATTTGAAGCCGGAGTAGTAAATATAATTAACAGCAGAGGGGTGCCGGTGATAGCTGTAGATATACCTTCAGGAGTAGAGGCGGATACGGGCAAAGTACATAGTACAGCGGTAAGAGCTTCCCATACCGTTACTTTTGCTGCTCCCAAGTGGGGACATATTTTAGAGCCAGGTGCTGATTTCACCGGAAATCTTACGGTGGCAGATATATCTATTCCCCGTTTTTTACTGGAACAGAGCAGTTTAAAAAGTAATCTAATCCGCGAGGAAACGATAAAACCTTATTGGGGGAAAAGAAAGCGTGAATCACATAAAGGTACTTATGGTCATGTACTGGTGCTAGGCGGTTCCCTGGGTATGACGGGGGCAGTAAGTATGGCTGCTTATGCTGCCTTGCGGGCAGGAGCTGGACTGGTTACTGCTGCGGTTCCGGAATCGCTGCTTCCTATAGTGGCAGGTTTTCGCCCTGAAATTATGACTGTTCCTCTGGCGGAGACGGGAAAGGCAGCTATTGCCGTAGAAGCCCTGCCGGCGATAGAAAATCTTTTAGGAGCCGTATCGGTTTGTGCTGTGGGCTGTGGTATGTCGCGTTATTTAGAGGCTAAGGCGATAATGAATTTTATTCTGGAAAAAGCAGGAGTTCCGCTGGTGATAGATGCAGATGGGATCAATGCTCTGGCTGAAGATATAAGTATTTTAAAAAACAGGCAGGTACCGGTAGTTTTGACTCCTCATCCGGGGGAAATGGCAAGGCTTTTGCAAAAGAGCATAAAAGAAGTGCAGGCCGACCGGGTAGAAATAGCGCGCAGCTTTGCCGTAGATTGGAATGTAACTCTGGTTTTGAAGGGAAACAAGACGGTAGTTGCTATGCCTAGTGGTGATGTGTATGTAAATTTAACCGGAAATCCAGGTATGGCTACTGCTGGTAGTGGTGATGTATTATGCGGGATTATAAGCGGTTTTATTGCCCAGGGCCTTAATCCGCAAATGGCGGCAGTAGCTGGTGTATATGTCCATGGCCGGGCAGGAGATTTAGCCTCTATGGCCAAGGGAGAAAGAGGACTTATAGCTCTTGATCTGGTAGAATGGCTGCCGGAAGTTTTAAGGCAGATGGAAGCTTGCTAGACAGAGGGCAGTCTCATGTCTAATAAAAAAAATTATTTGCAAGAGGAGGAGAAAAATGTTAGCCAGGGATATAATGACGCGGGAAGTTATTACCGTTAAGCCTGATACTACGATAGAAGAAGCGGCTAAGATTATGGTGGATAATAAGATAAGCGGGATCCCGGTGGTAGATGACGAAGGAAGAATACTGGGCATAGTTACGGAAAAGGATTTGATGGTTAAGGCGTCTGAGTTCAAGGTGCCTTTTTATATTACTTTATTTGACAGTATTATTTTTTTAGAAAACCCCATAAAATTTAATAACCATATTCGCAAATACTTTGCTTCCCAGGTAAAAGAGGTGATGACTGCCCGGGTAATTACGGTAGATGAAAATACCCCGGTGCCGGAAGTGGCCCGGATTATGCAGAATGAGAAAGTAAACCGGGTACCGGTAGTTAAGGATGGAGTAATAACCGGAATTATTACCCGGAATGATATCTTAAAATTTCTGGTAAGAAAAGATGGATAATAAAAGGCCTACCTGGGCAGAAATAGATTTAGGGGCGGTAAGACATAATTTGCGCTGTATCAGGGAAGCAGCAGGTAAGGCACAGATAATGGCGGTAGTAAAGGCCAATGCGTATGGACATGGAATGCTGGAGATATGCAAGGTTTGTTTGCAGGAAAAGGTAGAATATTTTGGGGTTGCCAGCCTGGATGAAGCTTTGACCATGCGTAGTAGCGGGATAAAAAATCCGGTACTGGTTCTGGGGTATATTCCCCCTTGTTATGCGGAGGTGGTGGTAAAAAATAATATAAGCAGTACAGTTTTTAATCTGGAAGCGGCTAGGGCTTTATCGGCTGCTGCCGTCAGGCTAGGAAGCAAAGCCAGGATACATCTAAAGATCGATACCGGAATGGGGAGATTAGGCTTCTTCCCTGATGAAGATGGCCTGGCGCTTGTAAAGGAGATAGCCTGTTTGCCGGGTGTGGAATTGGAAGGGGTATTTACCCATTTGGCTACGGCTGATACTGAAGATAAAGCTTTTGCTTATGAGCAGCTAGATAAGTTTAACCGATTTATAAAGAAAATAGAAGAAGAGGGCATAAAAATTCCTTGGCAACATTGTTCCAACAGTGCTGCCCTTATTGATATACCGGAAGCCAGGTTTAATATGGTGCGGGCGGGAATCACTTTATATGGCCTTTATCCTTCCCGGGAAGTAAAGCGGGATAGGCTGAAAATTATTCCCGCTATGCGCCTTAAGAGCAGGATAGTTTTTCTTAAAGTGCTGCCGCCTGGATATACAGTAAGCTATGGTCGAACTTATAGGTGCACTTCTCCTACCAAGGTGGCTACTGTACCTATAGGCTATGCCGATGGTTACAGCCGGCTTTTGTCCAACAAAGCCTGGGCGGTAGTAAGAGGGGTTAAAGTGCCTTTGATAGGTACGGTGTGTATGGATCAGTGTATGTTTGATGTGACCGGAGTAGAAGGGGTAAAAGAAGGAGATGAAGTTATTCTTTTTGGGCGTGAAGAAGATGGAGTAACGGCAGATGACCTGGCAGCTATTATAGGAACCATAAATTATGAGATAGTATCCTGTATAGGCCCCCGGGTTCCCCGGGTTTATATTGCAGGGTAGGCAAAAAGAAATTATTGGATTTGCGAGCACCTTTCTGTTTTATATATAATGTTTATATCGGTTTATATGTTTTGCTATTGTGGAGGTGCTCATCTTGCCAGCCTCAAAGAGGATAATAATTACTGTTCCCGAAAACCTCCTTTCCGAGGTTGATGATATAATGCTTGCTGATTCTAAAACCCGCAGTGAGATAATAAGGGATGCTATCCAGTTTTATCTTGGGGAGCGTAAAAAGGTTTTAATGCGGGAAAAGATGCGAAAAGGCTATATGGAAATGGCGGAGATAAATCTGCGTTTGGCCTATGAAAATGTGGGAGTGGAAGATGAGGTTATGAAAAAAAGGGTAGAAAAATCAGTGGAGTGATATGCTTGATGATAAAACGAGGTGAGATTTATTTTGCTCAGCTAAACCCGGTTATAGGATCAGAACAGGGCGGGATAAGGCCGGTTTTGGTTGTGCAAAATGATATTGGCAACCAGTATAGTCCGACTACGATTATACTGGCCATAACCTCACAAATAAATAAGGCTAAACTACCTACCCATGTAGAATTAAAGGCGGAAACCTATGGTCTGGAAAAAGATTCTGTTATACTGGCAGAACAGATAAGAACTATCGATAAAACCAGGCTGAAACAGCGTATAGCGGTATTGAATGAAGAGACCATGAAGAAAGTAGACGAGGCTTTGCTTATAAGCCTGGGTTTAACTGAAGTGTAAAATTACATAAGGGAAAAAATACCCCGGTGTAGAAATACCGGGGTATTTTTGGGGAAAAGGTACTATGGGTGAGGTTTTATTTATATTAGTGAAGGGAGGGAACAAATTGAAAATTTAGCCTTAAAGCATTTGGGAAAAAATAACACAAGCTTCGCTTCTTTTGAGTTTCTGGTCAGGATAAAATCTATTATCAGGATAACCATGCATTATATTCATATCTATGCATTTTTGCACTCCTTTTCTAGCCCAGGCAGAGATAAGATGTGTATCGGCAAAATTTAAATTTTTGTTACTGCCAGAAGTGGAATATTTACCAGTGATTTCATTCATACGGGCAATTATAACCGCTGCCTGTTCACGGGTTATAGGTGAGTCGGGTGCAAATTTATTGTTATCATATCCGGCAATCAAGCCAATACTGTATGCTTTTTTAATATGGTCTTGTGCCCAGTGGCCTTCTGTGTCCTGAAAAATTGGATCTTTATTGTTCCAGCTTTCCTGGTTAGAACCGTGGGCGATCAGCAGTACACCGATTTTTTTATCTGGTTCGTTACCATAGGCTGGAAATGACGAGGTGCTGATTAGTAAGGCTAAAATAAGAATAAATGTTAACAGTAATTTAGTTTTGCTAGAAGAAAAAGGTAGAAGTCTCAATTTTTTAACCCCCTTTATTGATATTGATAATGATTATCAATATCAATAATAAAAGATAAAAAGATTGCAGTCAAGATTTATTTCTATATTTCTTGCAGGTGTAATATTGATAAATAGATTTTATAGCTGTTATGGAGAAATTAAAGGGTCAAGCAAAATGGTTCCGATAAAAAGGGGGCCTGAAGGAGGGGTTGCTTAATGGAAAAACAAATCTGCATTTGCTAATCATTATTATATATACATTAACGGCTATACCAAG
Organism: Thermosyntropha lipolytica DSM 11003; assembly: GCF_900129805.1. Taxonomy (GTDB): domain Bacteria; phylum Bacillota; class Syntrophomonadia; order Syntrophomonadales; family Syntrophomonadaceae; genus Thermosyntropha; species Thermosyntropha lipolytica. The sequence continues at coordinate 84,523 of NZ_FQWY01000002.1, read as the reverse complement.
AGAATAGATATAGATGAATTCATATATAGGGAGGAGATTTTTTGCGTCCTATTATTGGCATAACGGGAAACTTTCTGGAAGATGAAAATTTAATAGGCGTCAGGAAGTATTACCTTGATGCGGTATTCAATGCCGGAGGGCTGGGGATTATTCTGCCTCCGGTGGCGGATGAAGTGGTGGTAAATAATTATATCAATATATGCCATGGTTTTATTTTCAGCGGGGGAGGAGACCTCAACCCTTTTTACTGGGGAGAAGAAGCCTTACCTGCGGTAAGGAGAATAAATCCTTTGCGGGACAGGTTTGAGATGATGCTGGCCGTAAGGCTTTTGGGCGGAAATAAACCGGTTTTGGGTATCTGCCGGGGATGTCAGGTTTTAAATGTAGCTGCCGGGGGAAGCCTTATACAGGATATTTCTACTTCGCTTTCTCATGAGCAGAATGCTCCTTGCTATTATCCTTTCCATGATATATTTATAGAAAAAGGGAGTATTTTACACCGGATACTGGGAGCAGAAAAGATAAGGGTAAACAGCTTCCATCATCAAGCCGTAGATAAACCGGGGGCCAATATAAAGATAACGGCCCGGGCGGCGGATGGAATAGCTGAAGCCCTGGAAAGCCAAGATCATCCTTTTGTTATCGGGGTTCAGTGGCATCCGGAGTGCATGGAAGATAAATACTCTTTTTACTTATTTAGGTCTTTGGTAAGTTCTTGTCTTAAGTATAGTTGTTAGTATTATAATAGATTAAATCCACCCGTAGGAGATATTGAACATCCAGAAATATGATTTCATAAGATGATAAGGGAGAGGAAAGGGGAAAAACATATTTATGCTGGCTATAAAAAATGGCAGAATACTCACCATGGATAGGGCAGGGTTAATAGAAAAGGGAACTATTATTATCGAAGACGGTTTTATCAGGGAAGTCGGCACGGATGTAGAAATTAAAAAGGAATGCCAGGTTATTGATGCTGCGGGATGTTATGTAACACCAGGATTTATTGACTCTCATACCCATATAGGGCTGGAAGAAGAAATATATCGGGTAGAAGGGGATGATGTAAACGAAATAGATAATCCGATAAGTCCCGAGCTGCAGGCGGTAGACGGTATAAATTTTGCCGATTTGGCATTTACTGATGCTTTAAGAGGCGGAGTGACCAGATCGGTAAGTATGCCGGGAAGTGCCAATATTATAGGCGGGCAGGCCGTTTTTTTAAAACATCTGGCGGAGAATATGACCGGGATGATTTATAAGAATCCGCTTGCCTTAAAGGCGGCTTTAGGTGAAAATCCCAAAAGGGTATATGCAGCAGAAAAAAAGTCGCCTAAAACCAGAATGGCTAATGCAAGTTTACTCAGGCAGGCTTTTTATAATGCTTTAAAGAAAATGGAGAAAAAAGATTTATCCCCGGAAGAAGAGTTCAAGCTTTTACCCCTTTTTAAAGTTTTGCGCCGGGAAATACCGCTTTTTTTACATGCCCACCGGGCTGATGATATTTTAACTGCTCTGCGCATAAAAGATGAGTTTGGCTTTGATCTGGTTATCCAGCACGGGACAGAAGCTTTTATGGTAGCTGATGAACTGGTGAAAAGGGATGTGCCCGTGTTTTTGGGTCCGCTTCTGGTTAACCGTGCCAAAGTAGAGATGAAGGAGGTTTCGTTTAGGAATGCTTACCTCCTTGCTAAGGCGGGGGTAAATTTTGCTTTTATAACTGATCATCCGGTAATACCGGTTGAACATTTACGCGTTTGTGCTGCTTTAGCGGTAAGAGAAGGTTTAGAGGAAGAAAAGGCCTTAAAGGCTCTAACCTGGCAGCCGGCTAGAATATTAAAATGTGATGATGAACTGGGCTCTATTGCTCCGGGCAAAAGAGCCGATATAGTTATTTTTGATGGACATCCGCTGGACTTTAGGACCCGAGTAAGATATGTTCTGGTTGATGGCCTTTTATGGGGGGATAAACTTGAATAAGGGAGATATTTTTACCGTATATATTGATGGCAATGTCCTTACCGTTTGTGTCTTAGGGTTTTACCGGGAAGAATATAGCGGTGAGGAGATGGTTATTCTGGCTGTAGTAAATCAGGACAATTTGGTCCATATTCCAGCGGCTGATTTAGAAGCGATTTTCCCCCATAAGAAATATCTGAATTAAATAGAATTTTTTTAAGGCTTCCGCAAAACGGAGGCCTTTTTGTTTTTGGCATTATTTACCTAAAGGAAAGCCGGTTTTTTATGCGAATTTTGTAAGAAAATGATGTTTTTTAAGAGGTGAGGAGAATTTGTATAAAAAATTTACGGCTTTAGGTCTGGTGTTTTGCTTTTTACTATCTATGCTGGCTTATCCTGTACAGGCTAGCAATATTAACATAAAAATTGACGGCCAGCTGTGTACTTTTGAAACCGGGCCGCAATTGGTGAATAATCGGGTTATGGTACCTGTACGCCTGGTAGTTGAACATCCTTCTTTCGGGGGAGAAGTTTTTTGGGATGGAACCAGGCGTAAAATAGCTATTAATTGTCAGGGGAAATACCTGGAGTTTTACATAGGGAGCCTTAAAGCGGTAGTCGATGGGAATATTTATTATTTTGATACCCCGCCTTATATTTACCAAAACCGGACTTATATCCCTTTAAGATTTTTCGCTGAGGCTTTAGGTGCTAAAGTGTTTTGGGATGGCAGCAAAAGGGAAGTTGCTATAAGTTTTAACTCCCAGCAGCCTAAGCTGGTATTTGCCTACTATTATTACCGGGCTTTTGATGAGCTTAAACAGAATGCCCGTTTGTTTACTGATGTAGCTTTTCGCTGGTTTGAAACTAATGGAAAAGGTGATCTTTTTTATGAATATAAGGATAATTATGAGGAAATTTTAAAATTTACCCGGGAAGCAGGAATTAAAAGTCATGCCAGTATAGCATTGATGAATAAAGACCTTCTGCATGAGCTTTTAACCAGCAGCCAGAATAGAAAGCGGCTTATTGATAATATTGTGTATGTAGTAAAAAGAGACGGCTATAATGGGGTAAATATCGATTTTGAATTTATAGATCCTGCTGATGGCCCTTATTTTACCACCTTTTTGCGCGAACTTAAAAACGCTTTGGGAGAAAATATTCCCTTATCCGTAGCTGTTTTTGCCCGTACCGGAAAGGAAAAATGGCCGGTAGCTTATGAATATGAAAATATAGGGAAAATAGCAGATTATGTGGTAGTTATGGCTTATGACTACAGCTACGCTACTTCAGCACCGGGGCCGGTTGCTCCCTTGTGGTGGGTGAAGGAGGTAGCCCATTATATGACAGGATTGATTCCCCGGGAAAAGATTCTTTTAGGGGTGCCGACTTATGGTTATGATTGGTCTTCAGCGGGGGGAAGAGCAACTACTGTTACCCTTGCCCGCCTTAATCAGCTTAAAAGCAAATATAAGCTGACCGAGTATTTTGATAGCTTAAGCTTAAGTCCGTATTATATATACTATGATGAATATGGAAACAGACATATTATCTATCTGGAAAACAGGACAAGTCTGGAGGAAAAGCTTAAGGTAGCCAGGGAATATGATCTCGGGGGAATTTCCTTCTGGCGAATAGGAAATGGATTTACCGACTTATATCAGATTTTGCAGGAGAGAGGAAGAAGTTAAAAATTTCGTTTCATGTTGTGGTTTTTAATATATAATTAACTTGTAGCACCGCCTTTGACAGGCGGTAAAATTTTGTCTTAAAAAGTAATTTCAGATGGGGAAAAAGGTTATACTTTAGGGAGGGGATATTGTGGAAATAAAGCAGCCTGATCTTTTTGCCGGTTTATTCCCGGAAATAGAAAAGGAAGAAGCCGGGGATATAAGCCGGGGGGAGCCGGTTTTACCGTTTTTAGAGGGAGTTAGGCTGGAAGAGGCATATCCCCATATCGATGATCTGGACGAGCTAAAAAAAACGGCGCTAAGTTGTCAGAGCTGTCGTTTACGTGCAGGCTGCAAGCAGGTGGTATTTGGCGAAGGCCCCTCGAAAAGCCGCATTATGTTTGTAGGGGAAGGCCCGGGAGGGGATGAGGATGAACAGGGAAGGCCTTTTGTTGGCAGAGCCGGGCAGCTTTTAGATAAGATACTTAAGGCGGCTGAAATCCCGCGTGAACAAGCTTATATCACTAATGTCGTGAAATGCCGTCCTCCTGGGAACAGGCTGCCTAACCCGGATGAAGTAAACAGCTGCAAAGGATATCTAGAAGCCCAGATAAGGATAATAAAACCGGATATTATTGTCTGTTTAGGTTCCTTAGCCAGTCAGGTTATTATAAGCCCCAAGGCGCGCATTACGCAGATAAGAGGAAAATGGTTCACCAGGCAAGGAATAATGATAATGCCTACTTTCCACCCGGCAGCTCTTTTGCGTAATGAATCTTACAAGCGTCCCTGCTGGGAAGATTTTAAGATGATACGGGATCAGTTTAAAAAAATTAAGGAAGGATAAATTTAAAAGAGGTGGATAAATGGAGCTGATCATTACCAGTGCCGAAGATATGGAAAAACTAGGGAGAAAGCTGGCCTCGGTCTTGAAGGAAGGGGATGTAGCTTATCTTATCGGAGAGCTGGGAGCTGGTAAAACCACCCTGGTTAGAGGGATAGCTAAGGGATTAGGCTATGAAGGTAAGGTTACGAGTCCTACCTTTACCTTGATGAATATTTATGAAGGCATAATGCCTGTTTTTCATTTTGATTTTTATCGCCTGGACGAAGATGCAGATTTTGAGGATTTAGGCTTGGATGACTATGTAGGCAAAGGAGGGGTAACCCTTATTGAGTGGCCCCGTTTGCAGTCGGGTTTTTTACCTGCGGAGGCTTTGTTTATAAATATAGAGATCCTGGATGGTGATTATGACAGGGGTAGGAAGGTAAGGTTTACTGCTAAAGGCGAAAAATATAGACAAAAGATTAAGGAGTTGAAGGAAATTGCTGCTTCTGGCAATTGATAGTGCTACTCCGGTGGCCGGGGTAGCTATTTTAAATGAGGAAAAAGTCTTATATGAAGAGTTTTGTAATTACAGGAAAACTCATTCCGAAACTTTGCTGCCCATGATTGACCGGGCTTTAAAGGTTTGTGCCTGCAGTTTGCATGATATTGATGTAATTGGTATAACCGCTGGACCAGGTTCTTTTACGGGACTTAGAATAGGGATGGCAGCGGTAAAAGGTTTAAGTCTGGCCACCGGCAAGCCCATAGTTGCTGTATCTACCCTCGATATGCTGGCTGCTAATGTTTTGCCTTGTGAAGATATACTGGCAGTACCTCTGCTTGATGCGCGTAAAAATGAGGTTTACAGTGCAGTTTATACTTTCCGCTATGGGACAATGCAAAAGGTAGTAGAAGAGAAGGCATGGGGAATAGAAGAACTGGCTTTGAAGATAAGGGAAAAAAAGGAGAGCCTTTTTAAGAAATATGTGGTAATACTGGGTGATGGTTATTATCCTTATGCTGCCTACTGGCAGGAGGTCTTGGAGGAGAGTTTGCTTTTACCTCCGGAGCATTTAATGTATCCGCGTTCAGCTGCGATGGGGAAAATAGCTTTAGCTAAAGCGGAAAGAGGCGACTTTGCTGATGTGTTTACATTAACTCCGGTTTATCTAAGACTTTCGGAAGCAGAATATCGTTTGGGAAGAGGAGAGCTTTAAATGAAAGCAAAAAGCGTTCCTTTTATTATACGTAAAATGACGGAAAGAGATCTGGATGCCGTAGTACGCATCGAAAACGAATCTTTCCCCGTTCCCTGGTCCCGGGAAGCTTACCGGCATGAACTGAGGAATAATTTTGCTGTTTACCTGGTTTGTGATTTTGAAGGCGAAGTAGTAGGATATGCGGGAATGTGGATCGTATTTGAGGAAGCTCATATAACTAATATTGCGGTAGATAAGAATTTTAGAGGAATGGGTATGGGAAGAAGGCTTTTAGAGGAACTGGAAAAGATAGCGCGGGAAAAAAATGTTTTGCGCATAATCCTGGAGGTAAGGCCTTCCAATGAGGTGGCCCGCAGGCTTTATCAGAACATGGGGTTTATGGAAACCGGCATCCGTAAAGGGTATTATGCGGATAATGGAGAAGATGCTATTGTCATGACCAAGCTGTTATTTTAACGGTTAAATCTATTGACACTTTTCAACAGGATTCACTTTTTATCCACAGAATTCTGTGGATAAATTTATAAAACTGGGGATAAATTTAACAGAACTGAGGGTGAAAAGAGTGCCGAAGGAGATAAGGATTTTAGGTATTGAAACTTCATGTGATGAAACAGCTGCCTCCATTGTAAAAAACGGTAAAGAGATAATGTCGAATGTGGTTAATTCCCAGATAAGGGTGCACCAGCAGTTTGGTGGTGTAGTGCCTGAGGTAGCTTCCCGCAAGCATATCCAAAATATAGTGATGGTAGTCCATACGGCATTTGCGGAAGCCGGTATGAGTTATGACGATATTGATGCGGTAGCGGTTACTAACCGGCCGGGTCTTATAGGAGCCCTTCTGGTAGGGGTTTCGTTTGCCAAATCGTTTGCCTATGCCCTTAATAAGCCCCTTATAGCGGTAAACCATCTTTATGGGCATATTTATGCCAATTTTCTGGAGCATGATAACATAGAATTTCCTCTGGTTTGCCTGGTAGTTTCCGGAGGGCATACCAGCCTTCTTTTTATGCAGGATATAGAAAATTATGAGGTTATTGGTGAGACTCTGGATGATGCTGCCGGAGAAGCGTTTGACAAGGTAGCCCGTTTTTTAGGTTTAGGTTATCCAGGAGGACCGGCAGTAGAGAGGGCAGCGGAAAAAGGAGTAAAAGGACGTTATCAGCTGCCCCGGGTTTTTTTAGACCGGGATGATTTTGATTTCAGCTTCAGCGGACTTAAAACCGCAGCCATGAATCTCTGGACTAAAATGGAAAGAAGAGGAGAAGCCAATGTTTATGATATGGCAGCCGAGTTTCAGGCAGCTTTAGTAGAAGTGCTGGCAGTTAAGACAGCCAGGGCTGCCGAGAAATATAAGGCGAGGAGTATTCTCCTGGCGGGAGGAGTTGCTGCTAACAGTGAGCTTAGAAGAGCAGCACAGATAGAAGCAGATAGGTTAGGAATAAAACTTTATTATCCTTCTTTAAAGCTGTGTACCGATAATGCAGCTATGATAGCAGGCAGTGCTTATCATAAGTTTATAAATGGCCAGTTTGCTTCTCTGGACCTTAATGCTTATGCTACTATGTCGATGCTGTGAAAAAGGCTGTGGATAATGTGCATAAGTCTGTTGATAACTCGGGGGAACTAGAGGAGGCGTAGAAAAGGAAATACGGATGATGAGAAAAGAAGAGAAAAAACGACAGGTTTTTCTGTGGATAAGTAAAAAGAAGGAGTGAAAATATTGTATCCGGTTTTATTAAAGTTGGGGCCATTTACGGTATATTCCTGGGGGGTTATGCTGGCTTTGGCAGTTATTATTGGTGTCTGGGGAGTAGGAAGGCTGTTTGCCAGGGAAGGTTTTTCTCCAGATACTGCCTTAAGTATGACAATTATTATGATTATAGCAGGGGTTATAGGGGGGAGAGCAGCTTATATCCTTATTTATGAATGGCAGGATTTATTAAGAGATCCAGCATCAGTTCTGTTTACTGCCGGTTTATCAGGCTTAATATGGTATGGAGGGTTTGTAGGAGGATTTATAGCCTACTACCTGTATGTTAAGAAGCATAAGCTTCCTTTTTTTAGGATAGCTGATATGTTTGCCCCTTATATAGCTCTAGGTTATGCGATAGTAAGGGTGGGTTGTTTCTTTAATGGCTGCTGTTATGGAGGGGTTACCGACTCTGTCTGCGGGGTGGTTTTCCCCTATGTAGACGGTTTTCACCGGCATCCTACCCAGCTTTACAGTTCTTTTTTAAATCTAGTTTTATTTGGAGTGCTGTGGTGGCTTTATCCCCGGCGTAAGTTTGAGGGACAGGTCTTTGCTGTTTATATAATAGGATATTCTGTCTATCGCTTTATAATAGAATTTTTCCGGGAAAGCCTTATAAACTACGGTATGTTTACTCTAGGACAGTTATATACAGGGGTTTTGTTTATTATAGGGGTTATACTTTATAAGTGGCTTAAAATGCGATTTTACCATGAACAGAGAACGAGGTGGTAGTAATGCAAGAAAAACGTGATGAATTGAGAAGGATAATAAGCGAAAAACGTAAGAGCCTTACTCCCGAAGAAGTGGAAGGTTTAAGCCGCAGGATATGTGAGAAACTAGGCCAGATAGACAAAATTGCCCATGCCCGGGTTATCATGGGTTTTTCTAGTATCCGGAATGAAGTCAACCTTATGCCCTGGCTGGAAACATTGCGGAGGGAGAAGATAATTGTTCTACCGCGGGTTATAGATGAGGAAAATATGGAGGCTATAGAATACCGCGGAAGGGAGTATACTAAAAGTGGGCCTTTCGGTATAGTTGAGCCGGTGGGAGAACCTTTTGACCCGCAAAAGATTGATGTAGTGCTGGTTCCGGGGTTAGTTTTTGATGTTAAAGGATACCGCCTGGGCTATGGAAGAGGATACTATGACCGCTTTCTTCCCCGTTTACGCAAAGATGCTTTTTTATGCGGAGTATGCTATGATTTTCAGGTAGTAGAAACCGTTTATCCTCATGCAGCCGATTTTCCTGTACACTGGATTGTAACCGATAAATCGGAAGTAGCCGTAAACTGGAATTACTTTTAAACCCATAAGGAGCGTGTAGGTGGGGGACAAAATTATCAGGATGGGAAATTAAATTAATTGTGAATTAAAGCTTAAAATGTTATATAATGTTTGTAAAAAAATAAAGCTCCGATTCAGTCTGACCTAAGGCTTAGAGCTATGGCGGCTGAACGATAGGGTGTAAAGGGAAACCTTTATGCCTCCCGTCAGGAAAGGAGTGTAAACTTTTTATACCAGGGATTTTTACACCCTTTTCCGGGGTGTTTATTTTATTATGGGGAGGAATATTTATGGAAAAAAAAGAAAAAATAGTGCAGGCATTGCAAGAAAAAGCGGTAAATGGCAAGATAACCTGCAGCGAAGCCAGAAAAATAGCCGAAGAACTTGGTGTATCCCCGCGAGAAGTAGGCAATATGTGTGATGAGCTTAAAATAAAGATTTGGGCCTGTGAACTAGGATGTTTTTAAGTAAGGGGTTTTCCCCTCCAGGGGAGTGTTTTTAGATGGTTGATAGCTGGGGAAGAGAAATAAATTATATGCGCATTTCGGTAACCGACCGCTGTAATCTGCGCTGTCTTTACTGTATGCCGGAAGAGGGCATAGAAGGCAAACTTAATCACCAGGGGATTTTAAGCCTGGAAGAACTGGCCTACCTTACCAGAATAGCGGCCCGGGTAGGGATAAAAAAAGTGCGTCTTACGGGAGGAGAGCCTTTAGTCAGGCGAAATATTGAAAAATTGATTGAATATATTGCCGAGATACCGGAGATAGATGATATTGCCCTTACTACCAATGGTATAAAATTTAAACCTATGGCGGATAGGCTTAAAAAAGCAGGGCTTAAGCGGGTAAATTTCAGCCTGGATAGTTTGCAACCGGAAAAGTTCCGTTATATTACCCGGGGGGGAGATATACGGCCGGTTAAGGAAGGCATTTGGGAAGCTTTGGAATTAGGGCTTAATCCGGTAAAAATAAATACGGTAGTTATAAAAGGATTTAATGATGATGAAATAATTGATTTTGCTTCTTTAGCTTATGATTATCCTCTGCATATAAGATTTATTGAATTTATGCCGGTAGGAGATCTTCTTTTCTGGCATGAGGACAAGCTTATAAAAAGCAGGGAGATAAAAGAAAAAATCGAGAAGAAGTTCCCGTTAACCGTTCCCGATAAGATTACCGGCAATGGACCGGCTAAATATTTTAAGATAGAAGGCGGACAGGGATCAATTGGTTTTATAAGCCCTATGAGCAACCATTTTTGCGCTGCATGTAACCGCATCCGGCTTACAGCTGATGGTAAGCTGAGAGGGTGTCTTTACAGCAAGGAAGAAGTAGATTTGTGGGAAGCTTTAAAGAAAGGAGCTTCTGATGAGGAATTAATCCTTCTTTTTTTAGAAACTATCAACAATAAGCCGGTTCGACATAGAATGGATGCTGGCTGGGGAAGAGAAAATGAACGCAAGATGTATCAGATAGGAGGGTAATAGTATATAATATTCTTTAGATTTAAAAAAATAAGATAAAAAGGTGGTATGATTTTTTTGAATTTGGTGAAAATTCTGATCGGCTTATTTTTAATTAAAATATATATTTAGGTGATTTTTATGCAAGATTTTAAGATAAAAATAGAAGAAGCGATAAAGAAGCATGATTTTAATAAAATAAGAAACATAAACTGGCATGAATGGGAACTAGCTGATCTGGCAGATCTTCTTTTGAACCTTAATAAAACAGACAGGGCAGTACTATTTCGGCTTATGCCCCGGGATATTGCTGCTGATGTTTTTTCTTATCTAGATAAAGAAAACAAAAATTCTCTGCTCAAGGCTTTGACCGATGAAGAAACCCGTCTTTTGTTGGCCAATCTTAAGCCTGATGACCGTACTGACCTTTTTGAGGAATTGCCTGGACAGGTTACCCAGAGGCTTTTGAACCTTTTAAGTGTTGAAGAATTAAAAGAAGTAAGGTTTTTGCTGGGTTATCCGGAAAAAAGTGTTGGCCGTCTTATGACTTCGGAATATGTAGCAGTAAGGCCGGAGTGGAAAGTTAAAGAAGCCCTCGAGCATATACGCAAAATGGGGGGAAATATAGAAACCTTAAATATCATATATATAACAGATGAAAATTGGAAACTATTAGATGCTTTAGAGTTAGAAAAATTTATCCTAGCTGATCCTGAAGATAAAGTGGCAGATATCATGAACAGATCTTTTGTCAGCCTATCAGCCTTTGATAATCAGGAAAAAGCAGTTCAGGTAATGCAAAAATATGATGTTTCTGCTCTTCCGGTTACGGATTCAGATGGGATATTAATCGGAGTTGTAACTTTTGACGATGTTTTAGATGTAGCCCAGGAAGAAGCGACCGAGGATTTTCACAAAGGAGCAGCGGTAGCTCCTCTAAAAAATATTTATCGTGAAGCAGGTATTCGCGAGTTATATTTTAAAAGAGTAGGCTGGCTTGTGGTTTTAGTTTTTGTTATGCTTATTGCTTCTGAAGTTATAGCTTTTTATGAAGAGCTACTGGCCTCTTTTATTGCTCTGGCTTTTTTCATTCCTCTATTAAACTGCAGTGGAGGTAATGCGGGATCCCAGTCGGCTACCCTTACCGTGCGGGCACTGGCTACCGGGGATTTAAAAACTGGACAACTTTTATCAGTTTTAAGGCGTGAAATTTTCGTAGCTTTCAGCTTGGGAGTAGTGATGGCTTTTATCGTAGCCATATTCGGTATGATTACCGGAGGGGCTAAAATTGCTCTTATTGTAGGTATAACTATGATAGTTGTGATAATCGCGGCTTCTCTTATAGGGGTTTTGCTGCCGTTTTTTTTGGCGAGAATAAGTTTGGATCCAGCAGTTGCCAGCAACCCCCTTATTACTTCTATTGTTGATATATTAAGTCTGTTTATATATTTTTTTATTGCCAATTGGTTTTTACATATAATGTAAAAATAAGTTTGGTCCAAGGAGGAGTTTATGCAAAAATTTAAAGAAAAAGTAGAGGAAGCTATAAAAAAGCGAAGTTTTGAACTTCTCAAAAGAGAAGAATGGCATAAATGGCATCTGGCTGATCTGGCAGATCTCCTTTTAAGCCTTGACAAAACAGACCGGGCAGTACTATTTCGGCTTTGGCCCCGGGATATTGCTGCTGATGTTTTTTCTTATCTGGATAAAGAAAACAAAAATTCTCTGCTCAAGGATTTGACCGATGAAGAAACCCGTCTTTTATTGGCCAATCTTAAGCCTGATGACCGTACTGACCTTTTGGAGGAATTGCCCGGACAGGTTACCCAGAGATTATTAAACCTTTTAAGCTATGAGGATTTATTAGAAACCAGGTTTTTGCTGGGTTATCCGGAAAAAAGCGTTGGTAGGCTGATGACGCCTGAATATGTGGCAGTAAGACCGGAATGGAAAGTTGCAGAGGCACTTGAACATATTCGCAGCAAAGGTAAGAAAATAGAAACTTTAAGCACGGTATATGTAACTGATGAAAAATGGAAACTGCTTGATGCGCTGGGGATTGAAAAATTTGTTTTAGCTTCGCCTGATGCTAAAGTTGCTGATATAATGGATAATTCTTTTATAAGCCTGTCAGCTTTTGATGATCAGGAAAAGGCAGTCCAGGTAATGCAAAAATATGATATTTCTGCTCTACCAGTTACTGATTCGGATGGTATATTGCTGGGAGTTGTAACTTTTGATGACATATTTGATGTCGTACAGGAAGAGACTACGGAAGACTTTCAAAGGGGGGCAGCTGTTACCCCTCTTACTACTGATTATGGACAAGTTTCTTTTAAGGAGCTTTTTAGAAAAAGAGCGGGATGGCTTGTTGCTCTGGTTTTTGTTATGCTTTTGGCTTCTGAAGTGATAGCTTCTTATGAGGAAGTATTAACAAAGGTAATTGCTCTGGCTTTTTTTATTCCCCTGCTTATAGATGTAGGGGGAAATACAGGTTCGCAGGCAGCAACCCTAATGGTCCGAGCTTTAGCTACCGGAGATATAAAACTGAGCGAATGGTTTACTGCTTTCCGAAAAGAACTGGTTATAGGATTACTTTTAGGATTAACTATGGGTGTAGTAGTAGGCGCTTTTGGTTTGTGGCGGGGTGGATATGAAATAGGATTGGTAGTAGGTTTGTCTATGGTAATTATCGTTTTGTTTACCAACCTCTTAGGTATATTTTTACCTTTCCTGCTGGCTAAGTTTAAGGTGGATCCGGCAGTTGCCAGCAGTCCTCTGGTTACCTCTATTGCAGATATTGCAGGCCTTTTAATTTATTTTGCGGTAGCTGTTCGTATTCTTAATTTGACATAAGCGAGAGGTGAAAGGCGTTGGATTTTACACACCTTAATGAACAGGGCCGGGCTAAAATGGTAGATGTTACGCATAAAGAAGATACCAAAAGGCTGGCTGTAGCCCAGGCCAGGATAGTAATGAACAAGGAGACTTTAGAAAAGATTAAAAGCGGAGGGATTAAGAAAGGGGATGTTTTAGCGGTAGCCCAGGTGGCTGGAATAATGGGGGCCAAGAAGACGGCGGACCTTATTCCCATGTGCCATCCTCTTTTTATTACCGGGGTAGATATAAATTTTACTCTGGATGAGGAAAAAAGTGAGATAATAATAACTTCAGAAGTTAAGACTACAGGCAAGACGGGGGTGGAAATGGAAGCCCTGACTGCGGTAAGCGTAGCTGCACTTACCATTTATGACATGTGTAAGGCAGTAGATCGCTGGATGAAGATTACTGATATAAAGCTGGTGGAAAAAATGGGTGGCAAAAGCGGACATTTGCTGAGAGAAGGAGATTAGGAGGGGTCAGCTTGCAGGGGGGTATTTTATATTCCATAAGTATAAGCCCGGAAAGAGGGCAGCTCAAAAAGGAAGTTCCTGAGGCCAGGGTTATTGAAAATTTTGGTATTGAAAATGATGGACATGCCGGGGATTGGGACAGGCAGGTTACCTGTCTTAATAAAGCGAGTGTGGATAGAGTGAATAAAGAATACGGCCTTAATGTAGGGCCGGGAGGTTTTGCTGAAAATCTTCTGATTGAAGGGATAGACCTGGTAAGTATAGGGGTGGGCGGAATGCTTAAAATAGGTGAGGATGTAATTTTGAAAGTTATGCAAATAGGAAAAGAAGACCATCCGAGCATTGTTACCAGGACTTATGGAGGAATAACCCTGCTCCCTTATGAAGGCTTGTTCTGCCGGGTGGTAAAGGGAGGCATTATACGCAGGGGAGATAAGGTTGAGGTGTTATGATGTACAGGACAGGTATTTTGATCATGAGTGACAAGGGGTCTAAAGGTGAGCGCGAAGATGTGAGCGGCAGGACTATACGGGAGTTGATGGGGGAAAAATATATTTGTGAGTATTATGAAATGATTCCCGATGAAAAGGATATTATAATAGATAGATTAAAATATGCCTGTGATAGCTTAAAGCTGGATCTAGTTTTGACTTCGGGGGGTACGGGATTTTCCCCGCGTGATGTTACTCCCGAGGCTACCTATGAAGTGGTGGAAAGGCTGGTTCCCGGAATTCCAGAGGCTATACGTTTTTATGGTCTAAAAAATACTCCCCGGGCCATGCTGTCAAGAGGAATAGCCGGAATAAGGGGGAAAACCCTTATTATTAATCTCCCCGGAAGTGTAAAAGGAGTAAGGGAAGGGTTAGAAGCTATAATGCCTGCTTTAGAGCATGGCCTGGATATCCTTAAAGGAGAAGCCGGAGAATGCGGGCAGTTATGATAAATTATTAAAAAAAGGTGATTTTTAAAGGTATAAAAAGAAAATAGAAGGAGCATAATATAAATCGGAAATATTGGGCAGATTTAATAAGTGTTGTTATTTGAAAGCTTATTAAGTCTGGCCTAATATTATAGATAGCGATTAGCACTCGCACTTAATGAGTGCTAACAACAAACGGAGGAAAAAATTAAATATAGAAGGAGGTATACCTGTGAAGATTCAACCGTTAGGAGATCGTCTGGTAATTAAGGTAGCAGAAGTTAAAGAAGAAAAGACTAAGAGCGGACTTTATGTTCCAGACACAGCTAAAGAAAAACCTCAGGAAGGTGAAGTTTTAGCAGTAGGACCGGGAGCCCGCAATGATAAAGGGGAAAGAATACCTATGGATATTAATGTTGGCGACAAGGTTATTTTCTCCAAATATGCAGGAACGGAAGTAAAGATTGATGGTGAAGAATACCTCATTCTTTCTGAAAGAGATGTTCTGGCTATAATTAAATAATTACCAGAGGAAAAGGAGGTACAGTAGATGATTGCTAAAGAAATCAAATTTGGGGAAGAAGCAAGAAGAGCATTAGAAAGAGGAGTAGATGCCTTAGCTGATGCGGTTAAAGTTACTCTGGGGCCCAAAGGAAGAAATGTAGTATTAGACAGGAAGTTTGGTTCTCCTACTATTACTAATGATGGTGTTACTATTGCCCGTGATATAGATCTCAAAGATCCGTGGGAAAACTTAGGGTGCCAGCTGGTTAAAGAAGTTGCTACCAAGACTAATGATGTGGCAGGAGATGGAACTACTACTGCTACGGTTTTAGCTCAGGCTATGATCAAAGAAGGGCTTAAGAATGTAGCTGCTGGCGCTAACCCCATGATAATGAAGAGGGGTATTGAAAAGGCGGTTAAGGCTGTAGTAGAAGAAATTAAGAGAATAAGCAAACCGGTTGAATCTAAAGAAGCTATTGCCCAGGTTGCCTCTATTTCTGCAAGTGATCCGGAAATTGGACAGCTTATAGCTGATGCCATGGACAAAGTAGGAAGAGACGGGGTTATTACTGTTGAAGAATCCCAGTCTGTGGGAACTTCTCTTGAAGTAGTTGAAGGAATGAGCTTTGACCGTGGTTACATCTCTCCTTATATGGTTACTAATGCTGAAAAGATGGAAGCTGTTTTGGAAGATCCCTACATCCTTATTACCGACAAGAAAGTTTCCTCTATACATGAGATTTTACCTGTATTAGAAAAAGTAGTACAAACCGGAAAACCGCTCCTTATCATAGCTGAAGAAGTTGAAGGCGAAGCCTTGGCTACTATCGTAGTTAACAAATTAAGAGGAACCTTTACCTGTGTAGCCGTAAAAGCTCCTGCCTTTGGTGAAAGAAGAAAGGCTATGCTCGAAGATATAGCTATACTTACCGGTGGTAAAGTTGTATCTGAAGATATGGGAGCTAAACTGGAAAATGTAGATCTTGACATGCTGGGTCGTGCCCGTCAGGTAGTAGTAAAGAAAGAAGAAACTATTATCGTGGACGGAGCAGGTTCTGAACAGGCAGTAAAAGACCGCATTGCCAACATCAAGATGCAGCTTGAAGAAACTGAGTCCGAATATGATCGGGAAAAACTGCAAGAAAGAATGGCTAAACTGGCTGGAGGCGTAGCTGTAATCCATGTTGGTGCTGCTACCGAAACTGAGCTTAAAGAAAAGAAACACCGCATTGAGGATGCTCTGGCTGCTACCAAAGCTGCTGTAGAAGAAGGTATCGTTCCGGGTGGAGGAACGGCTCTTATCAATGTCATGAAGGTGCTGGATACCATTGAAGCTGAAGGAGACGAACTTACCGGTGTTAAACTGGTTAAGAAAGCGATGGAAGAGCCTCTGCGCCAGATTGCTAATAATGCCGGTGTGGAAGGTTCAGTAGTAGTAGAAAAAGTTAAAGAAGCTGCTCCGGGAATCGGATTTAATGCTTTAACCGGCGAATATGAAGATATGATCGCCGCGGGAATTATTGACCCGGCTAAAGTAACCCGTTCTGCTATCCAGAATGCGGCAAGTATCGCAGCTATGCTCCTTACCACTGAGGCGATAGTAGTAGAAGTTCCGGATAAAGATGAAATGAAAGCCATGACGGGAGCAGGCGGCGGAATGCCCATGATGTAAAAGATCTCCCCCCTTTTAAAATAGATACCATACTGTCCAAAACCGCTTTCAGGTTTCTAAACCTGAAAGCGGTTTTTTTGTGTGCCCAATAAATATAGTTGTTATAGGTGTTTTTTTAACCTGACAATATTTATCAGAATATTCTGAAAAATACATTGACTTTTGCGCGGAAGTTGATTTATTATATGCATAATCGTGGAATAAAAAGATAAAAACAAGGAAAAATAAAACAGCTTATTGTGGTGGTGCAGTTTATGAAGGTGAAGATTTTAGGCCTGGGCCATGCCCTGCCTGATAAGATACTCAGCAATAAAGATTTAGAAATGATGGTGGATACAAGTGATGAATGGATAAAGGAAAGAACCGGGATTTCTGAGAGAAGGATAGGGGAAAAAGACATAACTACTTCTGATTTGTGTGAAAAGGCAGCCCATCATGCCCTTTTAAAGGCAGGGGTTAAGCCGGAAGAATTAGGTTTGATAGTGGTAGCTACAGTTACCCCTGATATGCTGTTTCCTTCTACTTCGTGTATCGTTCAGGATAAATTAGGAGCCTATAATGCAGCTGCCTTTGACCTAGGGGCAGGATGCACAGGTTTTGTTTATGCTTTATCTATGGCGGAAAAATTTTTGCTGGCTTCAACGCATAAATATGCTCTGGTAATAGGAGCCGATATGCTTTCGCGCATAACTGACTATACTGACCGCTCTACCTGTATCCTGTTTGGTGACGGGGCAGGAGCTGCTGTTCTGGGCAAGGAAGAAGGCGAATGCGGTATTATAGCGACTTATTTAGGGGCTGACGGAGGAGGAGCAGGTCTTCTTTATATGCCAGCCGGTGGGGCTAAGCTTCCCCCTTCCGAAGAGACGGTTAAAAACCGCTTGCATTATATAAAGATGAATGGCAATGAAGTATTTCGTTTTGCTACCCGGATTATGGGAACAGTTAGCGATAAGCTTATAAAGATGGCAGGAATTACTTATGAGGAAATAGACTATTTTGTGCCTCACCAGGCTAATATACGCATAATCCAGACGGCTATGAAAAAGATGGACATTGGAGAAGAAAAAACGATTATTAATCTGGAGCGTTTGGGCAATATGTCGGCAGCTTCCGTGCCGGTAGCCATGTCGGAAGCAGATGAAGCAGGAAAGTTTAAAGAAGGAGATCTTATATTAACCGTAGCTTTTGGCGCCGGACTTACTTTTGGCGGAGCCCTAATAAAGTGGGGGAGGGGTTAGATGTTCCAGAATAACAGGATTTGCAGGCTTTTGGATATAAAATATCCTCTTCTGCAGGGAGGTATGGCCTGGATTGCAGGCGGAAAACTGGCTGCTGCTGTTTCCCAGGCAGGAGGTTTAGGAATTATAGGAGCCGGAGGGGCAGATGAAACCTGGCTTAAGGAACAGATAAGGATGGTTAAATCTTTAACTGATAAACCTTTTGGGGTAAATCTTATGCTGGCCTCCCCTAATATTAAAGAACTTATTCAGGTAGTGGTGGAAGAAAAGGTGTCGGTAGTTACTACTGGTGCCGGCAATCCGGGCATATATATGGATAGTTTTAAAAAAGCTGGAATTAAGGTTATACCCGTTGTAGCTTCGGTTGCTCTGGCTAAAAGGCTGGTGCGGCTGGGTGCTGATGCGGTTATTGCCGAGGGAATGGAATCAGGAGGACATGTAGGGGAAATGAGCACTATGTGCCTGGTGCCGATGGTGGCTGATGCCGTAGATGTGCCGGTTATTGCAGCAGGAGGAATTGCTGATGGCCGTGGATTTATGGCTGCCTTTGCTTTAGGAGCAGAAGGAGTGCAGGTAGGAACCAGGTTTATCTGTGCCGAGGAATGTGAAGTTCATCCTGCCTATAAGGAAAAGGTTATAAAAGCCCGAGACAGGGCGACCGTAGTTTGCGGCATATCCACCGGGCACCCGGTAAGGGCTATCCACAATAAGTTTACCCGCCATTATCTGGAATGTGAGTTTTCTGGGATGAAGAAAGAAGAACTGGAAGAACTAGGGAGAGGCAGATATCCCGAAGCAGCTCTTAAGGGAGAAGTAGATAATGGCACCGTACTGGCAGGAGAGATTGCAGGTCTGGTAAAGGATATAAAACCGGCCGGGCTTATTGTGGAAGAGATAATAGCCCATGCTTTAGCTATAAAAGAAAAGTGGGAGGAGTTTTAATGCGACTGGGATTTGTTTTTCCCGGGCAGGGTTCTCAATATAAAGGGATGGGAAAAGAAATCGCCTGCGCTTTCCCGGAAGCCAGGGAAGTATTTGCTAGGGCGGATGAGGTATTAGGTTATAAGCTGAGTACCCTTTGTTTTGAAGGAGAACAGGAAAAACTGGATAGTACGGTATATGCCCAGCCGGCTATTCTGGCTACCAGTTTGGCTATCTTAAGGGTAGTAAGAAAACAGGGGCTTACGGCTTCTGTTTATGCAGGACTCAGCCTGGGTGAATATACGGCATTAACAGCTGCCGGCTGTATAGATTTGGAGGAAGTTTTGCCTCTGGTGGTCAGGAGGGCGGAAATTATGCAGGATGCAGTTCCGACTGGAGAAGGGAAGATGGCGGCTGTTTTAGGGATGGAAACGGAAAGGATTGAGGCCATTCTTAAGACGGTAGAGGGGATAGTTGATATTGCTAACTATAATTGTCCGGGGCAGGTGGTTATATCCGGGGAAACCAGGGCCGTAGAGGAAGCAGTCTGTAAGATTAATACCGAAGGGGGAAAGGCCAGGCTTTTAGCTGTAAGTATTCCTTCCCACAGCCGGCTGATGGAAAAGGCAGCCCAAGAGTTCAGGTTTTATCTGGACAAGGTAGATTTCAGGCCCGGGAGAGGAAAAGTTATAAGCAATGTTAATGCGCGGGAAAATAACTATACTGATTTACGAGATATTTTAGTAAAACAGCTTTATTCTCCGGTTAGATGGGAAGAGAGTGTAAGGTATATGCTGAGTGAGGTTGATTATCTGGTAGAGATCGGGCCGGGCAATGTTTTGTCAGGGCTTATAAAGCGCATTGATAAGAGAAGGCTTTTGGGCAATGTGCAGGATATTAAATCACTTGAGGCTTTACTGAAGGAGGTAGAAAAGGTTGGAACATAAGGTGGCAGTAGTTACCGGCGGCTCAAGGGGGATAGGAAGGGCTATAGCTATCCGGTTGGCTAAAGAAGGGTATAAGGTAGTAGTAAATTATCTTAATGATGAAAAAGAAGCTAAAGAAGTATTAGAAGAGATAAAAAAAGAAGGGGGAGAAGGGATGATCTTTAAAGCAGATGTTTCTTCTTCCCGGGAGGCGGAAAATCTGATTAAAAGTGCAGTTGACACCTATGGTAGGCTAGATGTTCTGGTAAATAATGCCGGAATTAATAAAGATCAGCTTATGCTGCGCATGAGTGATGAAGAATGGGATAAGCTTATAAGGACTAACCTTAATTCCGCTTTTTACTGCAGCCGGGCAGCCCTGCGACCGATGATGAAAAACCGTTTTGGACGCATAATAAATATTTCGTCCGTAGTAGGTATAAGCGGCAATGCGGGACAGGCTCACTATGCCGCTTCTAAGTCAGGACTTATAGGGCTTACCCTTTCTATGGCCCGGGAATATGGTAATCGTGGCATTACGGTTAATGCAGTAGCCCCTGGCTATATAAAAACAGCTATGACCGATGTTTTGCCTGAAGAAGTCAAGGAACGCATAATTGCAGGAATAGCGGTGGGCAGGATGGGAAATCCTGAAGATGTGGCATCCTTAGTTGCTTTTTTGGCTTCTGCTGAAGCTTCTTTTATAACCGGTCAGGTTATAAGGGTTGATGGAGGTATGTCAATTTTATAATTAAAAAACTATGAAGGAGGAATAAAAAATGTCAGTTTTTGAAGTTTTAAAGGAGATAATAATCGAGATTAAGGATGTGCCGGAAGAAATAGTAACCATGGATGCTTCTTTTGAAGAAGATCTGGATGCTGATTCTTTAGATATTGTTGAAATGCTTATGCTTTTGGAAGAAAGATATGATATCCAGATTCCGGAAGAAGCAGCCGAAAATATGAAGACCGTAAGGGATGCTGTTGAATATATTGAGGAAAGGCTGAAAGAAAAAGTTTAAATAATCGGGGTGGGTTGAGTTTGGCAAAAAGGGTAGTTATAACCGGCCTGGGGATGATTTCTCCCCTGGGCCATGATAAAAATACTTTCTGGCATAATTTATTAAATGGCCATACAGGCATAGGATATATCGACTATTTTGATACTTCTGATTTTCCGGTTAGGATTGCTGCCCAGGTAAAAGACTTCAAGGCAGAAGATTATCTGCCTAAGAAAGAAGTGCGCCGGATGGACAAGTTTGTCCAATATGCCTGTGCAGCTTCTAAGGTAGCGGTAGAAGATGCCGGTATTGATCTTACCAGGGTAGATAGAGAAAAAATCGGGGTATGGATAGGTTCCGGCATCGGTGGTATTGAAACCCTGGAAAAAAACCACCGGCAGATGCTGGAGAAGGGAGTAGGAGGAATTAATCCTTTTTTTATTCCTATGCTTATCCCTAATATGGCTTCTGGACAGGTGGCCATAGTGTTGGGGGTAAAGGGGCCCAACGGCTGTACGGTTACGGCCTGTGCGTCGGGGACCAACTCCATTGGGGAAGCTTTCCGCATTATCAGGGATGGACAGGCAGAAGTGATGATAGCAGGCGGGACTGAAGCTGCTATTACCCCGCTGGGGTTAGGAGGCTTTTGTGCCATGAAGGCCTTATCTGACCGTAATGATGAACCTCAAAAGGCCTGCCGGCCTTTTGATAGGGAAAGGGAAGGTTTTGTTATGGGAGAAGGAGCAGGTATTGTGGTTTTGGAAAGCCTGGAACATGCCCTGGCTAGAGGTGCCCATATTTATGCAGAAATAATCGGTTATGGAGCAAGTGCTGATGCCTGCCATATGGTACAGCCGGATGAAGAAGGAAGAGGAGCAGTTTTGGCATTCAAAATGGCATTGGCTCAAGCCGGGATAGAGCCTGAGGAGATAGATTATATAAACGCTCATGGTACAGGCACCAGGCTTAATGATGTGATTGAAACCAAAGTAATAAAAACAGTATTTGGCCCATACAGTTATGAATTGCCGGTAAGCTCCATTAAGGCAGCTACCGGACATATGCTGGGGGCAGCGGGAGCAGTTGAACTTATCGCTTCTGCTCTGGCTCTGGAGAATAACCTTATTCCTCCTACCTTGAATCTAGAAAACCAGGACCCTGAATGTGATCTCGATTATGTACCGCTTACTCCCCGGGAAAAAGAGTTAAAAACGGTGCTATCTGATTCCCTGGGCTTTGGCGGGCATAATGCGGTGCTGATATTACGCAAGTTGGGCTAGGTGATTTTATGCATATAGAAGAAATTATGAAAATAATACCTCACCGTTATCCGTTTTTGCTGGTAGATAAGATTGTGGAACTCCATCCAGGCGAAAAAGCGGTGGGGGTTAAAAATGTGACTGTTAATGAACCTTTTTTTGCCGGACATTTCCCGGGAAATCCGGTTATGCCCGGGGTTTTGATGATAGAGGCGGTAGCCCAGGTAGGAGCGATTGCTCTTTTGAGTGATGAAAGGTATAAGGGGAAACTTGCTTTTTTGGCTGGAGTTGATAAATTTCGCTTCAAGCAGAGAATAGTGCCGGGAGATGTCCTCTTTATTACTGCAGAATTAATTACAGTAAAAGGTAGTATAGGCAAGGCTAAAGGAAGTATAAGCCTTAATGGCAAACCTGTTTGTGGAGGTGAGTTCCTGTTTGCCTTATCTTGAAGGCAGATGAAATATGTTTAAAAAAGGATGGACAGATAGGAAAAAATATTATGTAGTACACCCGGCTGGTAATAAGGTTTTTGATCGTGAAAAAAGCACCGCAGGGGGGGAAGCATGTCCTTCCTGTGGGGCAAGGGTTGACCAGGAAGTTTTAAGCCAAAATTGCCGGGTTTGCCCGGAATGTGGCTATCATTATCTCCTTAGTGCGCCGGAAAGGATAGAACTGCTGGTCGATGAAGGCAGTTGGGAAGAGTTTGATAAGGAACTTATTTCTTTTAATATCTTGTGTTTCCCGGATTATGATTTAAAACTTAAAGAAGCCCGGGAGAAATCAGGGCTTAATGAGGCGGTAATTACAGGCAAGGCTAGTATAGGAGGATACAAGGTAATATTAGGGGTTATGGATTCCCGCTTTGCTATGGGAAGTATGGGCTCTGTGGTGGGGGAAAAAATACTTCGGGCAGGGGAAAGAGCGCTTAAAGAGAGGCTGCCTTTGGTTTTATGCACTGCCTCAGGCGGTGCCCGCATCCAGGAAGGCATGTTTTCCCTTATGCAGATGGCCAGAACCAGTGCGGTGATAGAAAGGCTGCATAAGGCTGGTTTGCTTTATATATCAATCATGACTCATCCTACTACCGGGGGAGTAGCAGCCAGCTTTGCTGCCCTGGCTGATATTATTATTGCTGAGCCTAAGGCTTTAATCGGTTTTACCGGGCCGCGGGTAATAAAACAGACGATAAGGCAGGAACTGCCGGAGGGGTTTCAGCAGGCAGAATTCCTGTTGGAACATGGCATGATTGATATGGTAGTAAAGAGAAACGAAATCAGAGATCTACTTATTAAGCTTTTAAAGCTCCATCAAGGAGGAAAATATGAGCAAAAAGTTTCAGTTTGAGGAACAGCATGAGAACCTTTTAAATAAACTTAATGAATTAAAAAACATTTCAGCTTCTACTGGTTTTAATCTGGACAAAGAAATTAAACTTCTCGAAGCAAAAATTGAAAGGCTCAAAGAGGAAAGGTACTCCAATTTAAGCCCCTGGGAAAAGGTGGTTTTAAGCCGTCAGGTGGACAGGCCTTCCTGCCGGCAGTATATAGAGGAAATTTTTACTGATTTTGTTGAACTGCATGGGGACCGCACTTTTGGCGATGATAAAGCTATTATAGGGGGTATAGCCTTTTTTGAGGGTATCCCGGTGACGGTGGTAGGCCATCAAAAAGGCAAAAACACCAAAGAAAATATCGAACGCAATTTTGGAATGCCGCATCCGGAAGGTTTCCGCAAAGCTAAAAGGCTGTTTTTACAGGCTGAAAAATTCAGGCGGCCGGTAATAACTTTTATAGATACTCCCGGGGCTTATCCCGGGGTAGGAGCTGAAGAAAGGGGACAGGCCTGGGCAATTGCCGAGAACTTAATGCTGCTGTCCGGGCTTAAAGTACCGATTATAAGCATAGTTATCGGAGAAGGTGGAAGCGGCGGAGCTTTAGCCCTGGCAGTAGGGGATAAGCTTTTTATGCTTTCTAACTCTGTTTTTTCCGTAGCTTCCCCGGAAGCCAGTGCGTCTATCCTGTGGAAAAGCCTTGATGAAGTAGAAAAAATGGCGGGAGCTTTAAAGCTTACTGCCGATGATCTTAAGGCTTTCGGCATTATAGATGATATTATACCTGAGCCGGTAGGGGGGGCTAATCAGGATTTAGAAGAAACAGCGGATATTATGAAAAAATGTATAAGGGAAGCTTTAGAAGAGCTTTTAAGTTTAACTTCAGAAGAACTGGTAAAGAGGCGTTATGAGAGATTAAGGAAAATGACAGTTTTGAAGTTTTGATATTTATTTTATTGCAAAAGTCGGTTTCAGGTTGAAGGGCAAGACCTGAAATTGACTTTTTTGTTTTTTGTTAAAAAGTTGATTTTTTTACTGGTTATACCTGAAAAGGTGTTATTTAAGTTCAAAATTATACCATTTATTCCCAGGATATTGATTTTTTTCTTTTTGTATTTTAGAATTGGTGGCAATTTATAGGAAAAAAATTAATCTAATATGAAAGGGGGATTGATTTATTTGCTAAAAAGCTAATTTACTCAAACTACCCTTTAAAAGCTATTGCCAGTTCTTGGTGGCATAGTTCTGATACATTTCCTACCAACCATTATCCGAATTTTAGTTTCACCTTTTGGAATCCCTCCACAGGTTGGGTTAATTAAAGCAAAGCAATTTATTGGTTTTGTTGACCAAAAGCCTTTGCGATCATAGGAAACCAGCGATAAACGGTGTAAAACTTATGGTATTTGTAGAATTCTATAGGGCTGCCACACCAAGACATTTAATGTTAAGGTGCTTGTGCCGTTAGTCTATTTAGCCCCCCAAAACCTTTAGAGAAAATCTGTCTAATGTGATAACCTTTAATAAGGAAATGGGGGTAGATGTTAATGAGCAGCAAAAACCAGTATAGTGATGAGTTTAAAGAGCAAATTATCAAAAAATGTGGGGAAACAGGTAATGTAGCTACCCAAGCCCGGCGTTATAATATTTCAACTAATACTATCCATACCTGGATTAAAAAATATCGCCAAACCGGATCTGTAAAGACTTTGCCTAAAGCAGAAATAGTAAGAACTGATAACGGGCCAGAGAAGCATATGAAATAGTAAGCCAGTACCTAGAATATTACAACCATCGGAGAATACATGGTAGTTTGGGATATCTTACTCCTGCTGAATATTATGAATTTGATAAAAAGAAGTCTGCTTTAACTCAGGTAGCTTAATATAAGCTTAAAATGATCGCGGAATTAATCTATTATGCATGACAGTAATTTCATGTAATTTTCAAAGAGCTTTAGATTTAGACAGATTTTTTACATTAATAAGGGGCTAAGGCGAGAGAACAGAATTTGCAACCCTAAGACTCCATCCAACCTAGTCCAGACCTCTACCCTTCTTTCTTATAGCCGAAATTGCTCTTTTTCAGGTAGGGTTACCCGGATGGTTGCCCCTAAAGTCTCTAAATACCGGAACATTTACAGATTTGCTTTGTTTATCTGATGAACCTTATGAAGGTTTACTTGATTAACTCGTCAGATTAATTGTTTAATGGAGGTGTAATATATGAATATAAATTTCAGAAAACTTATATCGATAATCTTAGTCTCATGTTTACTAATGACCCCGGGATTTGTAGGCAACGCTGCGGCAAAAGCACTAAAGGAAGGGAGCTTATCCAATGTCTCAGTAGAGATACAGAATGACCTGCGAGATAAAGTCATGCAAGACGGCAAGTTTAAAGAGATGCAAGCTAAGTATGCCTTTAATACAGACAACGTTGTCGTAAAGCAGTTCCCGGAAGAAAACGGTTCAGTCTATGCTGTTAGAATCCCGATTAATGATAATACTGGATATCAATACAGTTCCTATACCGTGTTCTTTGATAAAGACTGCCAGCAAAAAGAAGCAGTGTTATTCAAGTTTAATAAACTTGAGGATGGAATTTACCAATTCGTTGCTAAAACTAGCGACTCTACAGTTACAGCCAACATTTTAGAGAATGGCAAGATTCTTAATGCTGAAAAAATTGATTCATCCGGTGTAGGACAAGATCTGAGCAAGATTCTAGAGTATAAAAATCAAGATGCCAATGCATCTGGTTTTGCAGCCAGTTTTTTAACGATTAAGACCGCTATAGCAGCTGGATTCTGGTCCTGCTTTAACTCATGTTTAGCAGGGATGGGCGTCCCTGCATGGGCAATTACAGCTCTAAGTGTTGCATGTTCTGCTATATGTATTGGCACTGCGGGTGCTGCTTGTCTGCTTTGTCTTAAAGCAGCAGAAGTGGTCCTTGTAGGAACCGTAACATATTGTTTTGGGCAATGCTGGTAGGTGAGATAAGATGTTAAAATATATTTTTGATTTTCTTGCCGTAGTAACATTGCTTTTAGCAGGGTTATACAATCTTAAGAAGGCAGCTCAATTAAAAGACGAAGGCTATTTAAGAATATTTGGCTGGTGGATGTTGGGTTTGGCAATCATAATAGCTCTATTAAAACTTATACTTCCCTTATTAGTCTATATGGGGGTAATAAAATGAGAAAAATCGTTTTAGGGTTGATTTACAGCAACTTGGCTATTTCGATATTCGTATTTATTGACAAATGGGTGTTGTCTACACCTATTTGCCCGACATGTAATGCAGGCCTGAAAACAACACATTTGATATTATCATTACTATCACTTGTAGGAGCCTGTGTAATTTTGGGGTTATACATGATGGGAAAAAAGTGGAAGGTGATTAGAATTGTTTGTATTGTGACAGCTGGGGTTTCTGCAGTAATATCATCCGCATTGATGAATATCCAAGCAACAGGCGGTTGGAGCATTTGCTGGCTTTGTTTCACCTCAGAAATCTTTTATTATCTGGTATTTATAGCAGTAACAACCGAATTAGTTATATCACCCAAATTTCGCAGTTTAAAACAGGCATCAAAGCCCTAATTTATGCTGGTTGGCCAGCAATCCAATATTGAACTTGACACAAAATTACTGCGTATAAACCCTGGGGAATTTTTTGAGCAGTTCGGCAATGAAAAGCAAAAGATACCGTATGGCGGTCTGGTCGACTTAGCCCCTTATTAATGTAAAAAATCTGTCTAAATCTAAAGCTCTTTGAAAATTACATAAAATTACTGTCATACATAATAGATTAATTCTGCGCTCATTTTAAGCTTAATTTTAAGCTTATACTAAGCTACCTGGGTTAAAGAAGAATTCTTTTTATGAAGTTCATAATATTCAGCAGGAGTAAGATATCCCAAACTGCGTATGAATAGTATTAGTTGAAATATTATAACGCTGGGCTTGGGTAGCTACATTACCTGTTTCCTGACATTTTTTGATAATTTGCTCTTTAAACTCATCACTGTACTGGTTTTTGCTGCTCATTAACATCTACCCCCATTTCCTTATTAAAGGTTATCACATTAGACAGATTTTCTCTAAAGGTTTTGGGAGCTAAATAGGTTTCAGTTATAGCAATTAGGAGGGGTAATTATGAAGCGGTTATTTTTGGTACTGTTTTTAATTTTAGGTTTCTTTTTATTATTTAAAGGGATAAGTTATGCGATTTCTCCTGCTCAACAGGCTACAATAGCTACGCAGGAAGAATGGAATAAAGACTGGAAGTATCTGTGCCTGGAAAAATGGCAGGATTTTGGTTTTAATAGCCCGGAAGAAGTTAAAAAGGCGCAAATCGGTAAACCTTTTCCGATAAAAATGGTAGATATAAAGGAGTTTGTAGTCGCAAAAGAGATAATCCCCCAGACCAGGGAGGCTTATCGTTATGTCTTTCCTATTCAGGTTGAAGGTAAAGTTGTAAACGAGATTCATACCGGGTTGTCGTCTGGAAAATGGGAAACTATAATGATAGGAGGTAATATATCTAAAGTTCTTTATGAAATAGCTGCAGCTAATGATATACAACCTGACGAAGTAAATATTGTGTTTTTAGGTACCAGCAAATATCTGGTTTTTAATTCGAACCAGGAAGAAGTTGCTGTAAAGATTACCGAAAATGATAAAAGTTATAAAAATCAGGTGGATGTTTTTAAACAGGAAGCAAAAGAATTGCAGGAATTTATAAGTAATAAAGGAGAAAATATGCAGGAATATATAGGTCTAATGTTAATAGAGGGAGAAAGAAGTATTCAGCAAGAAAATTGGCTTAAAAGATTAGCGAGGTTTATACAGTATAAATTACAGATATAAATTAACCAAAAACAGGCTAATGCTTTTTGAAGTGCAGGCATTAGCCTGTTTTGGCTTTTACAGGTCGTAATACATTTCAAATTCCATAGGATGAGGGATATCATTAACCCTGCGGGCTTCTTTTCTTTTAGCCTCAATCCAGATTTCAATAAGGCGTTTCGGGAATACTCCGCCTTTGAGCAGGAAATCATGGTCTTTTTCCAGAGCATCTAAAGCTTCATCCAGTGATTGGGGAAGAGATTTTATTTTAGCCTGTTCTTCAGGTGGCAGATTATAAAGATTTACATCATAAGGGCCAAAGCCTTCGGCTACGGGATCAATTTTTTGCTGTATGCCGTCTAATCCCGCCATTAATATAGCCGAAAATGCCAGATAAGGATTGCAGGTAGCATCAGATGAGCGGAATTCAAACCGTTTTTGTTCCGGTGATTTGGCATAGGCCGGGACCCTTATTACCGCACTGCGGTTGGCGGTAGCAAAACATATGCTTACTGGTGCTTCATATCCGGGGACTAAACGCTTGTAGGAATTGGTGCTGGGATTGGTAAAAGCAAGTACAGCTGGGGCATGTTTTAAGAGTCCGCCGATAAAATACATAGCTTCCTGGCTTAAGCCGGCATAACCGTTTTCATCATAGAATATAGGCTTTCCTTCTTTAAAAAGGTGCATATGTACATGTAAGCCGCTGCCGGCTTCTCCATAGAGAGGCTTGGGCATAAAAGTGACGGTTTTTCCTTCCTTAAAGGCAAGATTTTTAATAAGATACTTGGCCAGCATAGTTTTATCTGCCATTTCCCGCATGGGGCCAAATTCAACTTCGATTTCAATCTGTCCGGGGCCGCCTACTTCATGGTGATGGTATTTTACCGGAATACCGTTTTGTTCTAACAACATGCTCATACGGGAGCGCAGATCATAAAGAACGTCCTGAGGTGCTGTTATATGGTAGCCGCCTTTTAAAGGGATTTTATAGCCCAGGTTTTGATATTCGTTGCTGCCGCTGTTCCAGATAGCCTGTTCGGCATC
Source organism: Thermosyntropha lipolytica DSM 11003 (assembly GCF_900129805.1). Taxonomy (GTDB): domain Bacteria; phylum Bacillota; class Syntrophomonadia; order Syntrophomonadales; family Syntrophomonadaceae; genus Thermosyntropha; species Thermosyntropha lipolytica. Next base: position 55,309 of record NZ_FQWY01000002.1, on the reverse strand, counting down.
GATGCGGAATCCCGTTTTGTTAGGAAGAGCTTCATAGCTTACATGATCAAATACATAAAATTCGTATTCAGGACCTATGCGCATTTCATCAGCTATTCCGGTAGATTTCATGTATTCTTCAGCTTTGAAAGCTACTGCCCGGGGATCCTGGTCAAAACGGTAGTTTTCCGGTTGAGCAATAACATAGACATCTCCTATCATGCTTAAGGTAGGGACTTCAGTGAAAGGGTCATATACGGCGGTAGATATGTCGGGGATAAATACCATATCGCTTTTTTCGACCGGTGCAAAGCCGTAATTGGAGCCGTCAAAGCCTATGCCGTATTTTAAGGTATCAGGTTTAAAACGGCCAACCGGAATACTTAGATGCCTCCACCTTCCGATGAGGTCAATCATCTTAAAGTCAATCATCTGAATGTTTTCGCGTTTACAGAAATCCATTACTTCATCATAAGTTTTAAACACATGTGAACCCCCTTTGGTTTTATAAAGTTTATGCGTATAAAATTACATTACGGAATAAGTATAACTTATGACCTTGCATAAATTCAATTATTATTTTTGCCATAATATTCTTTTGAAAAGGGAAGCATATATTTACCTCGAGCTTAATATCTATGTAGCAGCTATTGATAAAAGATTTTTAAAAGCTTGAGGTGAGAAATTATTAAAAATAAGAGATGGGTTGTAATCGCATTTCTCCTTATATTGGCCGGATGCTTCTTCCTGCTTGCCCCTTATGCCCACAACTATTATGTGAAATCTAAGCTTGACCCGGGAATAGAATTAGATAAAGCTTTAAAGCGCATGGCAGGGATTAAAAGTTTTCGCTATAGCCTGTATTCAGGATTTACCGTTAATGGAAGGGGGGAGGTGATAAGCAGGATAGAAGGGGAAAAAAATGGTGAGAATACGCATATAAAGGGGGAGATGGTTAACACACCGGTTGATATTTATTATATCGACCAGACGATTTATAACTATGACTGTTTTGCCGATAAGTGGCTGGTAATTGAAAGTGACCAGACTAATTTTGAGGATTTGATGATAAGCGAACTACACCCGCTGTCTAATTTTAGATTTCATGATATAAGCAATATTACTAAAAATGGATTTGAAAAGGTGGATGGGCGGGAATGTCTGGTGGTGATGTGCAGGCCGGCAGTAGAAAATAAGCTATTAGAAACCTTATGGCATGATTTCACTTATACTATATGGATAGATTATAAGCAAAATGTGATAAGAAAAGCAGTTCTGCAAGCTGAGAACAAGCAGGCTAATAATACGAAGCTGAAGATAGAGGTAAAGTTCAAGGATCTGGATAAGGAAATAAAGATAACTCCTCCGGATATAACGGCTAAAAAGAAATAACGATGATAAGGGGGAAACGGCGGAAAGCCTGTTTACCCCTTCGCTTTTGTTATGGCAGGCGGGTTTTTACCGGGGTATTTTCCTTTAATTCCAGGCTACCGTTTTTGACAATCAAGTCGCCTTCTTTTAGTCCGCTTTTTACTTCAATATTTTCTCCGCTTATAAAACCGGTTTTTATCTTTTGATATTTAATTTTTCCCTCAACTATCTTTAGCACCTCTGTAGATTTGTCCGTAGTTCGGAGTGCTTCACGCGGGATAATTAATACATTTTTATGTTGCCTGGTTATTATACTTATATTTACTTCATATCCAGGTTTGAGGCTGGATTTTTGGTCGATGCTGATTATAACCGGAACCCGGTATTCCAATACTCCTAAAGCTGATTTTTTTTCTTCGGCTTTAGGGTAGATTTTTTCTACTTTGCCTGTAAGCTTATCATTTCCTAGTACCGGGGAGGTAATAATTACCCCCTGGCCAGGCTTTATTTCTGCCATATTATCACTGGCAATATCAGCCTTTATCTCCAGATTATCCATATCTGCCAGGACGGCCAACAATGTTCCGGCACTTACAGGCTGACCTTTTTTTATGTTTAAATCCATTATAGTACCGCTTATAGGACTTTTTATTACTAAATCGTTCTTTTTCTCTTCCAGCTCTTTAATGATTTTTTGCAGTTCATTAATCTGCAATAACAGGTTATCTACATAGGCCAGGTTTTTGGAAAGGTCAACTTCCAGTTGTTTTACCGCTTTTTGCGCTTCTTCCAGCCCGGTTTGGCTTACGGCACCGGCCTGAAAAAGTGATCTCATGCGTTCAAGATGGTTTTTAGCTTCCTCCAGTTCCAACTCAGTTTGTTTTACTGCTGTTTGAGTTAAGGACAAATTGGCTTCGACCTGTAAAAGAGCAGATCTCGTTTCGGCAAGCTTAAGGGTTAAATCTGGATTTCCCAGAGTTATTAATAAATCGCCTTTTTTAACCTCCTGTCCAATTTCTACTGCTATATCTTTTACTATGCTGTTTTGGGTGGCATAGATATTACATTCCCGAGCTGGCTTTACAATGCCGGTATCTTTTATTTCGCTTGTAATATGGCTTTTTTTAACGGCCAAAACCTCTACTTCTACTGGCCTGGGCTTAAAAACCAGAATAAGGATGATTATTCCCAGAACCACGGCGGGAATAGAATAATATTTAGCTTTTTTATCCACTCATCTCTCCCCTTTTTAATCGATATTTTTCAAGATTTCCGCAGGTGTTAATTCTTTTAAGCGGCGTATTCCCAGATAATGACCGATAAGTGTGAATATTATGCCTCCTCCTATAGAGAACAAATATGTTGCCGGGTAAATAACTACTGGTATCGAATATAAATCGGTACTTACGGTTTTTACGTATAAATGGGCCATGATGTAACCGAGAGGAAGTCCTGAAACTATTCCAGGAAAGGCTGGCAGTATAGTTTCTTTGAGTATCAGGCTAGCAATTTCACGATCGGAAAAACCCATAGCTTTAAGAGAAGCCAGTTCTGTTCTGCGTTCGGTAAAGCTTATAACCGAAGAATTATATATTATAGCAAAACCTAAAACGATGGCGAATGTCAGCATTATTCCCACAAAGTATATTACGCTGTCCAGCATGGACATAATGTTATCTTTTTCCTCCTGACGGCTGATAATCGAAGTTATTCCTGTTATATCGCTCAGTTCCTGTTCAACGCTCTTTATTTTGGCCTCTTCTACCTGGAGCAGGGCACCATTTACAGCATGGTTTTCATCAAGCAGCTTTTGAGCCTGGGAAAGGGATACAAAGGAATTCTGGCCCATTAATTGGTAATTTAAATCTATGACTGTTAATTCTTTTTTTTCCACTTTTATTGATGGGATGAGGATTTCCACGGTGACCTTATCTCCTGCTTTGACTCCCAGTTTTTGGGCTGTTTTTTCGCTTAATAAGATACCTTCCTGGGGGATGGTTAATTGATGGCCTTGATTATCAACAGGGGTTTTTAACCTGCTTTCCGGAATAATTCCGGAAATGATATCATCTGCACTTTTATGATGGAAAGTGATTTTTACCGGTATTTCCATGAAGGGTTCTACCCTGCTTATGCCGTCTAAGCTTTCAAGATAGATGATTTCCTTTGGTCCTACCGGGGAAGAAAATCTTACTAGAAGATCATATTTAATTTCCTGGTTAAAATGCTTATCCAGCATGTAATCTATAGCATCATTCATGAAAAAGGAAACTACCAGGAGGGCTACAGCGATAGTTACGCCGAAAAAGGTTACTAAAGAACGCATACGATTGCGAAAAGCGGTTCTTATGCTGATTTTCCAGGCTGTACTTAGATGCTGCCATAACCATCTCCATTTTTCAAGCGGGGTATGATAACCCTGGCCTGGCGGCTTAGGACGCATTGCTTCTGCCGGATTGATTTTTACCAGGGAACGGGTGGCGGAAAATCCTGCTGCTATTCCTACCCCCAGGCTTAACAGGATACTGTATATTATTACTTTTAGATTGATACCGCCTATAGCGGCAGGAAGATTAAAAAACTGGGCATAGAGGTCGGAGATGGATGCTGCGAATAAAAGGCCCAGCATTATGCCCAGGATTACTCCTAGTACGCTTACGGCCAGAGCATAGCCGGTAAAATAGATTATCAGTTTGCGGTTGCTGTATCCCAAAGCTTTTAAAATTCCTATTTCTCTGCGCTGTCTGGTTATCATTCGTCGGAGCAGGACAAACTGGATGGCTGCTGCTACCAGCAAAAACAGAAGGGGCAAAAAACGGGAGGTAGTTAAAAGCCCGTCCAGTTCTCCCTGCAGGGCAGCATGGCTTAACTGCTGGCTACGCGGAAAGCTGGTCAGATAGCCATAAGGTTCGAGAATTTTTTCGATTTTGCTTACCGCTTTTTTTTCGTCAATACCGGGATGGAACTGAACCAGCACTTGATTAATCTGCCTGTCTAGGCCTAATATTTTTTGGGCCTGACGGGTAGGCAGCATCAAGATGGCAAAAGTTTGGGGCTGGGGAAAAAGATGTCCCGCATCTTTTATAATGTATGTAAACTCAGGTCCGGTAGCTGTGCCTACTACTGTCAAAGGAATCTTTTTTTCCTGGGCTATTATAGTTATGTTAGCAGGTAATGTCAGATGGTTGGCTGTGTAATACTGCGAGTCGATCATCGCTTCGATATGGCTGTCTCGGGGAGCAGCCTCGAAAAAACGCCCCTGGAGTAATTGAATGCGGTTTAATTCATTATCAAGAGGCAGGTTATAGCTGGTTAGCCTTGCCGTAGCTCTGCTTTTATCCCTTTTTATAATGGCTACATCCTGCTGAATTCTCCCCGTAGCCTTTTTTACTTCCGGCAGGGCTTCGATTTTTTGGCTGATTTCTTCCGGGGCTCTGATTACCTGAAAATAATAATCAGCAAAGTTGTTGTCCTGGTAAAAAATGTCCCGGGCACGGGTGAGATTGTGAAATGCCGTATTTATGGAAATATATATAGAAATGCCGATGGCTATAACGGCAACCATAGCCAGGAATTGGCCCCGGGTTTTCCAGATGGTACGCCTGAGTTTTCTTAAGAGTATAATCATCACCATGCAATCCTTTCGGGCGGAACAGGGTGGGGGTTAGCTATTATTTCCAGTATTTTTCCACTACCCATGCGTATTATGTTATGAGCCATAGTGCTGATAGCCGAGTTATGGGTAACAATAATTATAGTAGTACCTAATTCTTCATTTATCTTTTTAAGTAGAGACAGGATCTTTTGGCCAGTAGCCAGGTCAAGAGCACCAGTAGGTTCATCACATAAGAGCAGACGCGGGTTTTTTACCAGGGCTCTGGCAATGGCCACTCTTTGTTGTTCACCGCCGCTTAATTGAGAGGGAAAGTGGTTTTTTCTTGCCGCAAGGCCGACTTTTTCTAAGACTTTCCTGCTGGACAAGGGGTTTTTTACTAAATTAGCAGCTAGTTCTACATTTTCCAGAGCTGTAAGATCAGCAATCAGATTGTAAAACTGAAAAACAAATCCGATTTCCCGGCGTCTGTACAGGGTGAGTTCCTGATCATCCAGCCTGGTTAGATCACGGTCATAAAAAAATATACTGCCTGCAGAAGGTCTATCCATTCCTCCTATCATATTCAGCAAGGTACTTTTGCCTGATCCGCTAGGTCCTAAAATAACCGTGATCTCGTGTTCGTTTATTTCCAGGCTGATATCTTTTAATGCTTCAACTGTTACTTCTCCCATATGATAAAACTTATTTACCCCTATTAGTTTTAACAAGATTTTACTCATATGCTGTGTTCCTCCTGCCTATGCCATTATTATAGCAAACTATGCTGACCATAATTCAATTTGTTAATATTATTTGCACCGGAGGAAAGTTGTTGATATAATCCTTCATATAGAGGAGGGATAAAATTGAACCGTAATGATGTAGAAATATTATATGATAAGGAAACCATAAGAAGTAAAGTAAAAGAATTGGCTGAGCAGATAAGCCGGGATTATGAAGGCAAGGATCTTCTGCTGGTGGGGATACTGAAGGGTGCTTTTGTTTTTATGGCCGATTTGATAAGAGAGATTGATATACCGGTAGAACTTGATTTCATGGATGTTTCCAGCTATGGTATGTCTACCGTTTCTTCGGGTGAAGTGCGTATTTTAAAAGATCTGGATTATTCCATAAAAGACAGGGATGTTTTAGTGGTAGAGGACATAATTGATACCGGGCTTACTCTTAAATATATAAAAGAACTGCTTTTAAAGAGAGAGCCGAGAAGTGTTAAGACCTGCTGCCTTCTGGACAAGCCAGAGAGGCGGAAAGTAGATATTAATGCTGATTATGTAGGTTTTGTTATCCCGGATGAGTTTATTGTAGGCTATGGCATAGATTATGCTGAAAAATACCGCAATATCCCTGAAATATGTATTTTGAAACCTTCAGTCTATCAGAAATAGAGGTGGACGAATGAAAAAAGAGTTAGTATTAGTTCTGGATTTTGGCGGACAGTATAATCAGCTTATTGCTCGCCGGGTGAGAGAATTATCTGTATATAGTGAGATGGTTCCCTATGATATATCCCTGGAAGAGATTAAGGCTAAAGCACCTGATGCGATAATTTTAACCGGAGGACCTTCCAGCGTACATGAAAAAGATGCTCCTTCCTGTGATCCCCGTATTTTTGAGCTGGGGATTCCTGTCTTAGGCATATGTTATGGCATGCAGCTTATGGCCTACAAGCTGGGAGGAGTAGTAGGGGAGAGTACAATAAGGGAGTATGGCCGCAGTTATCTAGAAGTAAAAGAAGAGGATCCCCTTTTTAAGGGGCTGGAGCGAAAGATGCAGGTTTGGATGAGCCACGGGGATTCTGTAAACCAGTTGCCGGAAGGATTTCGGATTACAGCCAGTACGGACCATTGTCCGGTAGCAGCTATGAGCTGTCCGGAAAGAAAGCTTTACGGAGTACAGTTTCATCCCGAAGTAAAACATACGGTTTACGGCATGGAAATACTTAAAAATTTCCTGTTTGAGGTAGCCGGGCTTAAAGGCGACTGGGATTTAAGTGATTTTATAGCCGAGAGCATCGAAGAAATAAGGAACAAAGTCGGCAATAAAAAAGTCTTATGTGCTTTAAGCGGTGGAGTCGATTCTTCGGTAGCTGCCGCCCTGGTGCATAAGGCCGTGGGAGACCAGCTGGTATGTGTGTTTGTTGATAACGGCCTTTTACGCAAAGGGGAAGCCGAGCAGGTAGTAGAAACCTTTAAGGATAAAATGGGCATGAACCTTATATTTGTGCAGGCTGAAGAGAGATTTTTAAAGAAATTGGCCGGGGTAACTGACCCGGAGAAAAAACGCAAGATTATAGGCGAAGAATTTATCCGCGTTTTCGAAGAAGAAAAGGCTAAATTAGGGGAAATAGATTATCTGGTCCAGGGTACGGTATATCCTGACATCATTGAAAGTGGTACCAAGACAGCCCACACCATAAAGAGCCACCATAATGTAGGCGGACTTCCTGAAGATATGGATTTTGAGCTTTTAGAACCCTTAAGGCTTCTTTTTAAGGATGAGGTAAGGCTGATTGGGGAAAAACTGGGCTTGCCTAAAGAAATAGTATGGCGGCAGCCTTTCCCGGGACCTGGTCTGGGAGTAAGGGTTTTAGAAGAAGTTACCAAAGAAAAACTGGAAATCTTAAGAGAAGCAGATGCTATCGTCCGGGAAGAAATCAAAAAAGCAGGTTTGGAACAGGAATTATGGCAGGCTTTTGCCGTACTTCCACCTATCAAAAGCGTAGGGGTAATGGGTGATGCCCGTACCTATGCCTATCCTATAATTATCCGGGCGGTAGTAAGTGATGACGCCATGACAGCCGAATTTGCCCGCTTGCCTTATGAACTTCTGGATGTAATGGCAAGAAGAATTGTAAATGAAGTAAAAGGAGTAAACCGGGTAGTATATGATATAACCAGCAAACCACCCGGCACTATCGAGTGGGAGTAAAATAGCTAAGGTGCGTTTGGGGGATAAATAATCCCCCTTTAATACTTTCGAATCGAAACAGTTTTTAATTTGGGGACGGTTCTAAAATTAAAAAGTATTTCGAATCGTAATAAATTTGGGCCCGGAGATTATTGATGGCAAATAACTATATATAAAAAAGTTGTAATTTTTTACTGATTCATTGATTTAATTAGCATAATTATGATAAAATTACGATAAAATAGACCGAAGGTGGTGACTATATGCCACATATCAGACCTGTATCTGATTTGCGAAATAATTTTGCAGAGATATCAAGGATTGTTCACGAAACAGGGGAACCAGTATTTTTGACCAAGAATGGTTATGGTGATATGGTTGTTATGAGTATGGAAGCTTATGAACGCAAACTGTTTGCAAGTGAAATTTACTTTAAGTTGAAGGAAGCGGAACTGGAAGCAAAATCAACTGATAAACGTTATTCCCATAAAGAAGTGTTTAATGAATTAAGGGCAAGGTTAACGGATAAGGTGGAATCTGATGAAGTATGAAATTAGATACCTGCCTTTGGCAAGTAAAGATTTATATAATATTGTGTCTTATATTGCAGATGAGCTAAAAGCACCAAAGGCAGCAATGGATTTAATTGATGCATTGGATACTTCTATATCAAGGCTTGCACAGTTTCCGTATTCATGCAGGATATATTATCCTGAAAAATCCCTTGAAAATGAATATAGAGTATTACCTGTAAAAAACTATTTAGTGTTCTATGTGGTTAAAGAACAGGTTGTTGAGATTCACAGGGTTATATATGCTAAAATGGATTTAAGCAAAGTCATAAAATGATATTATTGACACTATAGAAAATAAAAACAATGAATGAAAATGACCGTACTAAAAACGTACTAAAATTTTTTGAAGCGGTAAATTTTTAATGAAAATAGAAATAATAATGACGTGAAATGCAGTAAAATCAAGGGTGGAAAATACTGAAAAAGACTTAATCACGGAGTGGGAGTAAACGACTGCAGGGACAGTCTTATGTCTCTTAAGCCAAAAAGAGGGGGATAGCATAAAAACTATCCCCCTTTTGATCTTAATCTAATATAATAACTTTTACTGTTCTCATACCCCAGTTATAAGCTTCTGTTTTAGAATCCATAAACAAGTCGATACGGTTGCCTTTTATTTTACCTCCCTGGTCAGCGGATATAGCTTACCCATAACCTTCGATACAAGGTCTGTTTCCATGATAGCATAAGAAGGGCAGCTGTCCTTACATTCGCCACATGCTGTACATTTCTCCGGATCAATTTTATATACGCCGATAGGGCTAATAGCCCCGCATGGGCATATATCAGCACATAATCCACAGGAAGAGCATTTATTTTCATCTATTATGAAAGCCATGGCTGTTTCTCCTTATTTTTATAGCTGGGAAGCTATGAGCATTTTCTGTATGTTATTGGTGCCTTCCAGGGTAGATAAAGATCTGGCATCCCGTACCAGGTGTTCGATATAAGAGTTTTTATCATAGCTTCTGGCTCCTATGATATCAGCAGCTTTGAGGGTGATTTCCTGGGCTGTAGTGCTGGCAGCCAGTTTAGCCATGGAAGAATGCATGGAAAAATCGCCACCCTGATCCATAAGCCAGGAGGCTTTCCAGGTTATAAGGCGGGCCATTTCCAGCTTGGTAGCCATTTCAGCCAAGTCAAAGGCTATGGCCTGGTGGCTGCGGATTTTAGAACCAAACTGTATTCGGTTTTCAGCAAATAAAAGGGCTTCTTCGTAGGCGGCACGGGCAATGCCTAAAGAAGCTGCGGCTACCATTACTCTTCCTAAATCAAAAGTTTGGGTAAGAAGAAAATAGCCGCTTCCTGGTTTGCTTTCCTCAATTACATATTCATGGGGCAGAAGGGCATCTTCAAAAATTAACTGGCATATGCTCAGATGTTCCAAACCGGAAGTATCATATTTACGGCCTATTTTAAGTCCTGCGGTACTGGAAGGGACCAGGAATATTCTAAGCCATATTTTATCTACCGGTTTTTGCGTAAAAGCAGCCAGCGTTACCAGTTTGGATACTCCTGCATTTATAATAAAGTCTTTGGTCCCGTTAATTATGAAACCTTCATCAGTTCTGGTAGCAATAGTATGCATTTGGGCCAGGTCGGAACCTCCTTCCGGTTCAGTTAAGGCAAAAGAAGCTAGTTCAGCTTTTTTGCCGGTAAACCAGGGAAGGAAATATTCTTTTTGCTTTTCATTACCAGCCAGCATGATAGGTTCAACAGCGTGGAGAGTAGCTACCAGCATAGCGGCCGCAGCAGGAAAAAGTGCCGCTATCTCTTCCACCACTAAAACGGTAGTGGAACGATTAAGTCCCAATCCTCCATATTCTTTAGGGATAGTAGGACAGACCAAATTATATTCGGCAAGGGTTGATAATATCTCTCTTTTAAAACCTGGCCGGTTTAGATGTTTTTCCCGGATTTTTTTTAGCTTGCTGCCTAATTCTTCACGCACCATCCTGATTAATTCCATCTGGAAGGGGGAAATACTGAAATCCATCTTTATCGCCTCTCCTTTTTGCGCCATTTTAGATATTCAATATAAGAAGATATTTCTTTGAGATCTTCTGTATCCAAATCCTTAAGCAGAAAGGTTATTTTATCAATAAGTTCGGCATTATTTGCAGATGAGCTTGACCAATCTTTGTTGGAAGGAGATGATTCGAGAAAGTATTCTAGTGGTTTTTCTAGAATTTCGGATAGTTTTTCCATGTGCGAAAGATAAAGACGTCTTTTGCCTTTTTCGTAGTTGGAAAGAGCAGACTGGGAACAGCCCAGGGCTTTGGCCAGCTGTTCTTGAGTAAGTCCTTTTTCTTCCCTGGCCATTTGAATTTTGCGCCCAATATCTTTAAAGCTCATCTATCTTCAAGCCCCCTTTGACAATATAATAGCTTATTGTTTGTTATAAGCCTACTGTTTAGGTGGAATGAATTTAGGCTTAATAAAAAAAAGGGGCTTTTCTTTCCCCTTTTTAAATATAATTTAGCTTCAAATGTGAGCCTATTTAAGTGGTTGCCCGATTATTCATAAATTTTTTCCCCTGCGGCAAAAGCATTAAGGGCATCAGCTTCACTATCTCTTTTATTGCTATTTTTTAGTTCTTCGGCCCGCTCTTTATACCATTCATGCTGGCTGATAAGGGTCATGATTTCATTAGTTCCGACCCAAATCATAGAAAGCCGCAAGTCGCGTACTATTTTTTCAAGCGGATAAACATCGGTATAGGCTATACCTCCCATAACCTGCATAGCCAGGTTTACTGCATCCCAGCATTGTTCAGTAACAAATTTTTTGGATTGAGATACTAGTCTTCGCAAGCGGGAAGCTTTTACATTGGGGTCATCAGCAGCTACTGCGGTAGTGTATATTACACTGCGACAGGTATCCAGCTTAAGCACAGCATCGGCTACTTTAAAGCTTACGGCCTGAAAGTTTTTAATCTGGGTACCAAAGGCTTTGCGTTTGGTGGTATAGTCGGTAGCTATTTCAACTGCTGGCCTGGCTGCTCCAATAGTCATAGCAGCAGTGCCTAATCTTTCCGGAACCATCATTTGATAAAATATAGGGGCAGCTCCATTAACTTCACCAATGACATTTTCTTTAGGGACCCGTACATTTTCAAATACTACCCGGGCTGTTCCGCCTCCCCGGCAGCCCATAAGTCCGTAAAGATATTCGGTTTTAACTCCCATTTCCCTTTCTACCATAAAACAGGTCATGCCTTTGTGGGGAGGGGCTTCTAAATCGGTTTTGGCATAAACCAGGAAGTAATCGGCGCCTTCACCGCCTACGATGAAACGCTTTTGTCCGTTAAGTATAAAATCATCTCCATCACGGCGGGCAAATGTAGTTGCTCCGAAGAAATCAGAGCCTCCCCGCGGCTCGGTTAAGCATTCGGCAGCAAATTTTTCCCCTTTACATATAGGAGGCAAAAATCTTTTTTTCTGTTCTTCAGTGCCAAAGTGAACAATAGCTTCGGTTACTACATCTCCGGTAACTCCCCAGGTACAGCCGAAAATATACCCGGGTACGCATATTTCTTCGGCGACGATGACATCATCTACCCATTTTAAACCTCGCCCCCCGTATTCTTTGGGTACTCTTATGCCGATTAAGTTTCTTCTGCCGCATTCCCGGATAAAGTCTTTAGGGTATTTAATCTTGTCAGCATCCATATCCAGGATATATTCACGCGGAATTGACCTGACAAATTCTCTTACCTCGTCCCGCAGCTTGAGTTGTTCAGGTGTCATAAGAAAGTCAAACATTATCCTTCTCCCCCTTTATTAGCAATAAAAAATTTTCTATTACGATTTGTAATTTTATTATTACATTTGTGATAAAAATATGTCAATGAAATTTAATCAGGAACAGATAGAAAAACCGCAGAGATGATTTTACACAAAATAACAGGAAAAATTTATGGTTCCTGCTTGCCTTTATAAGCATTTTATGGTATAAATTTGCCAAACTGCATAAAGGGTATGCGCAGGGGTGCCGTAAAGGCTGAGATTATACCCTTTGAACCTGAACTGGGTAATACCAGCGGAGGGAGCGCATGATAGGGATTAGTGTACCTGATGCATACCTTTTTCTGGTTGCATCAGGTTTTTTTATGGAAAGGGGGGATGAAAAGCTTGTTCCCCTTCGCTTGCCCGGCAGTTTAGCCCAAAGAAAAAAGGAGGAAGATTGATGGTTATAAATGATATAAAAATAACCCGCTCTATTATCGAAGAATATTATGCTTTTACCCGAGATTTTCTGGATTGTGATGTAGTTATCGTAGGTGGAGGACCGGCGGGAATGACGGCAGCCTATTATACTGCCCAACAGGGATTAAGGACAGTAGTCCTGGAAAGCCGACTTTCTCCTGGTGGCGGTATGTGGGGAGGAGGTATGTTTTTTAACCAGATAGTTTTCCAGCCCGAGGCCGGAGAGATTTTACAGGAACTGGGAATAAGTTATACTGCAAACCGGGAAGGGTATCTGGTGGTACCTTCTTATCGGGCGGTAGCCAGCCTTATTCTGGCTGCGGACAGGGCAGGAGCCCGGATTTTAAACGGGATAACTGCTGAAGATATTATGGTAAGGGAAAACCGGGTTTGCGGGGTAGTCATAAACTGGACGGCAGCCGTTAAGCTGGGGATGCATGTTGATCCTTTATGTATAGGAGGTAAAGTGGTAATCGATGCTACCGGCCATGATGCAGGAATAGTCAGGACTTATCTGGACAAGTCAGGCGGCAGCCTGCCGGAAGATGAGGAGGAAAGGATAAGGACTTCCTCTATGTGGGCGGCCAAAGGAGAAGAAATGGTGGTGGAATATACCCGTTTTATAACGGAAGGGCTTATCGCCTGCGGGATGAGTGTAAGTTCCCTCTTTAATACCCCCCGTATGGGCCCGATTTTCGGAGGTATGCTTTTTTCCGGGCGTAAAGCAGCCGAGCTGGCTCTGGATTATATAAGGAAGGTGAAAGCATGACCCAGCTTTTGCAGGCAAGACAGGGCCAAATTACTCCCCAGATGCTGGAGGTGGCGGAAAAAGAAGGTGTAGCTCCTGAAGAGATCCGCTGCGGGGTAGCTAAAGGGGTTATAGTTATACCTTGCAATGTAAAGCATGCAGGGCTTAAAGCGTGTGGGATAGGCAGAGGTTTGCGGGTAAAGGTAAATGCCAATCTGGGGGTTTCGGATAAAGCCTCCTGTCTGGAAAAGGAGGTAGAAAAGCTTAAAGCAGCTATAAAAAGCGGGGCAGATACGGTCATGGATCTGAGTACGGGACGGGAACGGGATGTGATAAGAAAAGAATTTATAAAGCTGTCTCCCCTTCCGGTAGGAAGTGTGCCGATTTATCAGGCTGCAGCTGAGGCCGAGGAGAAAAAGGGAGATATACTGGCTATGACCGAAGAGGACATGTTTAAAGCCGTAGAAAAACATATTGCTGATGGCATTGATTTTATAACTGTCCATTGCGGAATAAACCAGGCTTCGCTTAATGTTCTGGAAAGGAATCCAAGGCTTATGGGAATAGTTAGCCGGGGCGGTTCGATAACGGCAGCCTGGATGCGCAAGCACCGCAGGGAAAATCCTTTTTACCAGAACTTTGACTATCTTTTAGAATTATGCCTTAAATATGATACTACTTTGAGCCTGGGTGATGGTTTGCGGCCGGGAGCAGTTGCTGATGCCAATGATGCAGCTCAGATAGAAGAAATGATCGTTTTGGGAGAGCTGGTAAAAAGGGCCAGGGATAAAGGGGTGCAGGTGATGGTCGAAGGGCCGGGGCATATGCCTTTAAATGCAATAAAAGCCTGTGTAGAACTGGAGAAAACCCTTTGCCATAATGCACCTTTTTATATCCTGGGCCCTCTGGTTACTGATATTGCCATGGGTTATGACCATGTAGCAGGGGCTATAGGAGGAGCTCTGGCTGCTTTCTTTGGGGCTGATTTTCTCTGCTGTGTAACTCCTGCCGAACATTTAGGACTTCCCGGGGTAGAAGATATAATAGAGGGAGTGGCGGTTTCTCGGCTGGCTGCCCATGCTGCTGACCTGGCGCGGGGTAAGGAATATGCCTGGGCCAGAGATGAAGCCCTCTCCCGGGCCAGACGTGAATTAGACTGGGAAAAACAGATTGCGCTTTCCCTGTATCCGGAAAAAGCCCGCTTTATGTACCGGGAGAAAAATCCGGATGCCAGAGAGGGAGAGCCCTGCAGCATGTGCGGGGATTACTGTGCAGTCAGGATGGATAAAGTCAGTTTTTCCAGGCCTTCATGAGCAGGCAGGCTGCCTTTTCCGGGTCCGGGTTTTGCAGGATAAAAGAAGAAACAGCTATGCCTGCGGCTCCGCTTGTTTTCAGTTCTAAAGCCCGCTCCGGATTTATGCCGCCTATGGCTACCACCGGCAGGACAAGCTGAGATATAAGAGCCTTAAACCGGTCAGGGCCGATTACCGGGGCTGGATTTTCTTTGGTACTGGTAGGGAAAACCGGTCCTATGCCCAGGTAATCGGCTCCTTCTTTTTCTCCGCTTAGAGCTTCTTCCCGGCGGTTGGCGGTAAGGCCTATGATTTTTTGCGAACCAAGCAGATGGCGGGCTACCTTTACAGGCAGATCTTTCTGTCCCAGATGAACCCCGTCTGCATCTACGGCCAGGGCTATATCTATCCGGTCATCGACTATAAAAGGTATGGCAAGAGGGGAAAGCACTTCTTTTATTTTTTGTGCCAGCTGATAAAAATCCCGGTCAGGCAATTTTTTCGCCCGCAACTGGACGATAGTAACTCCGCCGGCCACGGCTTGCAGTATTTTTTCAACTGGATTAAAGGGGGGTAAAAACTGAACATCGGCTATAAGATAGAGCGAATAATCGATTGGCTTTTTCATCTATTTAACCTCCCGCTAAGCTGGTAAAATGGTTAAGGACGTGATGGCCCTGACCGGGACGAAAACTTTTTATTATTGCCTTTTCCATGTAGGCTTTGGTTCGGGATACTGCTTCTTTCATAGCCAATCCCCGGGCCAGATAAAAAGTAAGTGCAGAAGAAAAAGTGCAGCCTGTACCTCTTATTTCTTTCCGGGTGAGGCGCTGGCCGGAAAAATGGTAGAATTCTTTTCCATTTACGGCTATATCGACCGGTTCGCCCTCCAGATGGCCTCCTTTGACAATTACCCAGCGAGGATGGTATTTAAGCAATTCTAAAGCGGCTTTTTCCATATCTGCTATGTTTTTTATGGTTATGCCCGATAGGGATTCGGCTTCCGGCAGATTAGGAGTTATGGCTGTGCAGCAGGGAAAAAGTTCTGCTTTCATAACGGCTATTGCTTCCTCTTTAAGGAGAGGAGAGCCGCTGGTTGATAAAAGCACCGGGTCCAGAACTACCGGGGTAGAGGATTTAAGGGTTTGTAAAAAGGCAGCTACGGTTTTTATAATTTCCCGGTCATACAACATGCCGATTTTTATGCCATCCAGGTGAAAATCCTGAACTATAGCTTCCAGCTGTTTTTGCACCATAAGAGGACTTACCTTTTCTATGGCAGTTATCCGGGAAGTATTCTGGGCGGTGATGGCGGTTACCACACTTATGCCGTAACCTCCCAGGGAAGATATAGTTTTGAGATCAGCTATTATTCCTGCTCCTCCAGAAGGGTCAAAACCAGCGATGGTCAGGATGTTTAGCATGAGATTCTCCTTTTTGCAAGCAACTTTTTTGGGATATATTTTACCATTTTGTTCTATAGTATTTAAACTGGATAAATTATTTCGAATAGTAATAGTTTTTAAATTAAGAACCGTCCCCAAATGAAAAAATAAAACAATATTGAATAATTTTAATTTTCGTAATAAAATAAATATTAAGAAAAATAAATATTATTGTTTAAGAAGAATAAAAGGGGAGGTGTTATTATGAGGCTGATGGCAGATGTTACGGTTACGGTAACTTCTAATGGGAGAGATTACATCGATACCGTGAGGATGGAGTTTGAAGATGAAGATTATACTGAATTTGATTTTGGGGGTTTTTTCCGGGATCTGGTTAATAAGCTGAAGCCGGTAGTTGTCGAAGCCTTACCCAAAGAAAGGATTGTCATTGATATCAAAAATATAAGAAGGAGTATGGTAGATAGAGAAAAGTTGGAAGAAGCCTATGTAAAATGTGAAAGATAGCCTTTCTGTATCCTGCCTTTTTGCTGCACCTTAATGCTGCTTTTTCTTATCCACCACGATTAAAGAATAGTTTATACTGCCTTAAATATTTCCAGGATTAAAAAGTGAGTTTTTCATGGCTGGCCTGGGGGTAAGTTTTAAAAGGTTTGATTCCACTACCTGTATCTCCGAGTTGTTTTTATCTTCTCCATAGTTATGGTTTATCTTCTTTAAGGTTTAACTCTTCCTCTACTGTTCATGATAAAAGAACTAGAGACCGGGTAGTGGAATCTTATTTGCTGTAATAAGGGCTTTAACCCGGAAGGGATTACACTATGAAGGCAGGGATAGTATAGGAAAAATATTACCTGGCTATGAGGCAGGGGAACATTAAGGGCTTAAAGCCTTGTATGGAGAGTAGGCTCTTAACTACTTGAATAAGGCTAGTCTTAGACACTGCAGGTTACTGATGAAGCGAAAAGCTATTAACGAAAATAAGGGAAATAATTCTTTATCTGGTGTAAAATATAAGAAATACTATTTTACAGGGAGATGACAGCATGGGTTATAGAAATTTGCTGCTAATAATTATACCTCTTCTGGTAGGAAGCATATCAGGCTTTTTTACCCGGAATGCGAAAGAGGTATTTGCAGCTTTGCATAAGCCGGCTTTTGCTCCTCCACCATCAGTTTTTGGCCCGGTTTGGACTGTTCTTTATTTACTTATGGGGATTGCTCTGTACCGGGTTGTGCAATCAGGGAAGGATATTAAAACTGCCCTTATTTTGTTTGCCATACAGTTATTGCTGAATTTTATATGGTCACCTGTATTCTTTGTCTGGGAGATGAGGTTTCTGGCTTTAGTGATAATATTAATTCTTTTAGTAGTTATACTGCTTACTGCTTTTAATTTTTATAAGGTGGATAAACTGGCGGGAATTTTATTTATTCCGTATATTTTATGGGTATCGTTTGCTACAGTATTGACTTATGCTCTGTATCAGCTGAATAAATAAAAAAGCGAGGCTGGGCCTCTATTTTTTTTACAGATCTTCAATCCGGGTATGGGAGAGGATTTCTTCCCGTTTGCGCACCATTTCTTCATAAAGGAGCCGGTACTTCTTTTTATGGTAGTGTTCCTGGAAAGTGTTTATGTATTGGGGAGAATGGAAATATTTTGCCATACGTTCGGAAATATAGTGCACCTGTTCGCTTGGTTCATATACAGCAGGCTTATTTTCGGCAATATCTATGATGGTGCCGGTGATTATCCCCCAGGAGATGTCAGCCAGGGAGTATTCTTTAAGGTCTCTGGTTATGGCTCTTACCATGGCTTCCTGTACCGGATCAAAGAATTTGAACTGTTTAGAATACATGATGGCTCCGTGCATATGGGTGGGAATATCAAAATAACCATCCTTAAAGATCTGGCTTGATACATTGTAAAGAAGTTTAAAACAATATTTGAGAATACCAAGTCCGGGACTTTTCTGTCCCGGCAGCTGGGGTCTTTCTGCGGTAAAAGTGCCTAAAGGGTTGCGGGAAGATAACCATTCGATAACAATCATGTCGTAAGGCAGCACTTCTTCGTTAGCTGCGAAAAATTCTTTAGCCGGCATAAATAGGCTTTCGCTTACCCGCAAATCAAGGAGCTGGTTTTCCGGAAGAGGTTCTTTCCAGTAAAGATTTAGATAGTGTATATCGTTTTCATCTCTATCGATGACCATCTGAATATCAGAGAAGCCCATTTCCCCTAGATGTTTGATCATTCCTATTGCTTTCAGCATCGCATATAATTCCTCTTCGGTGAAGCGGTTAAGAAATAACTTAGAAAAACTGGAAAAATTTTTTACATTACCCAGATTACCCATTATGTCAAGTTCATCTAACTCTATATCCAGGGAAGCTGCCGGCAGCTCGATTTTAGTAAAATTTTTAAAATCTTTCCCTTTGGGATGTTGCTGATGCAATTACGATACCCCTTTCTTTAAAAAATTAAACAGGATAATTTGAGGGCGGCTTTTATCCCGGTATATTGATTAGTTTACCCGGGTAAGGATGGCTTACCCGGGAAGATGACTGCGGTGGTTATTTTTTTATTATCGCTGTATCCTGTTTTATCGGTTCGCTTATATCTATATGTCCGGCTAAGGTTTCCTGTTTTTCTCCGGTGATGAGAATCTGTACTTTTTCTACTCCTGCCAGGGGGGCAGTTGTATTTACAATGGACATGATGGTAAGGATTTCGCCTGCACTCCCCCCGGGATGCCTGGTTTGCAATTCCTCAGAGAAGTCAAGGTAGAGGATGTCTTTTTCTTTTTTCACTTCCAGAATTTCGGTTTGTTCCGGGATAGTCGGATAATGACCTTCTTTTTGCGGGCCTTTTATGAGCTCCTCCAATGCTTTTTTGACAATTTCTTCCTTCGAAGCCTGGTCAGAAACCGAGACGGTTCTAGTTTCTGGAAGTAGATACATGGCCTGCTGATCGGCAAAGTAAAGGGTGATTTTTTTGTTAACAGGTTGGGATGATTTTTTGTTAGGCAGGCAGCCGCCGGTGCCGGGAATAGATATTATGAATAAAAGAAGCAAAATATAGACTAGTTTTTTATGGCGCAATTTTCTTCCTTCCTTTCTGATAAAAATATAAGTGTAGTTTTTTCTATTATAACTTATATGCATATTATATGGTATAACTTGCAGATTAAAAGGGGAAAATGCGGGTAAAAAGGAAAAGGTGGGCAGGGCAAGGTGGGAAGAGAATTCTTTAAAAATGAACCTGAAGAAGGTGAGGAAAAGGATTTTATAAAAATAGTTATAGCCGGCATTGTTAAACGCCTGCAGGAGATAGAAGATGGGGTGGACTGGGGTAATATATTAAATGCAGGCGATGAGGAGATAAGAAAAGAGGCCTGGCAGCTCAAAAAGGATTTGTCGGCTTTGCAAAGGCTGATTAAAGATTTGTAAAGCTTTTGTAAAAAGATTGGGTAGCACATTGACATACCTTTAAACCTTTGTTAGTATCAAGATGTAAAAGTGAATACGGAAATGCGAAAGTGTGCCTAGGGTTCCGCATGCAGCAAGGCATGGACTGGTCCAAGTGGCACAGGTGCCTTTAGTTTAAGAGAGGCACTACACCGTATAGGGATAAAAGCCCAGGCGGACAGGTTTCGTTTCGAACCTGCCTCTTGGGCTTTTTAATTTAAAAACCAGAATGGGAGGGATACTATGCCTAAAGTCGGCATTATTATGGGGAGTGATTCTGATCTGCCGGTTATGAAGGAAGCCGGGGATATGCTGGAAAAGCTGGGGATAGATTACGAGTTTACCGTCTGTTCGGCTCACCGTTTGCCCAGGGAAACGGCAGAGTATGCAGAAAAGGCAGAAGAGAGAGGTTTGGATGTGATTATAGCCGGAGCAGGCGGAGCAGCTCACCTGCCGGGAGTAATTGCTGCCTCTACCGTAGTTCCGGTTATTGGGGTGCCGATAAAGACTTCTACCTTATCCGGAGTAGATTCGCTTTATTCTATTGTCCAGATGCCTAAAGGTATTCCCGTAGCAACGGTAGCCATTAACGGCAGTGCTAATGCTGCTATTCTGGCCGCGGAAATAATCGGGGTAAAAGACGCAAAAGTAAGACAAAATATTAAGGAATACCGCCGCCAGATGGCAGAAGAGGTAAGGAACAAGGATAGAAAACTTAAAGAGCTGGGAGCAGAAGCTTATCTGGAGCAAAAAGGAGGAAAATAGATGATTGCGAGATATACCCTGCCGGAAATGGGAGCTATCTGGAGTGAAGAGAATAAGCTTAATAACTGGCTTAAAATTGAGATCGCTGCCTGTGAGGCCTGGGCAGAGCTGGGGAAAATTCCTCAGGAAGCAGTAGAAGCTATTAAGAGGAAGGCGGCTTTTAATATCGAACGTATAAGGGAAATTGAAGCTGAGGTCCACCATGATGTAATTGCTTTTCTTACCAATGTAGCGGAGTATGTAGGAGAAGAATCCAAGTATATACATCTGGGCATGACTTCCTCGGATATTCTGGATACCGGTTTGGCTATGCAGATGCGGGATGCTTCTGATCTTATAATGGACAAAATGGTAAGGCTTAAAGAAGTTATCGGGGAAAAGGCTAGAAGGTATAAGTACACCCTGATAATAGGCCGCACCCACGGCATACATGGAGAGCCTACGACTTTTGGGCTTAAGATGGCTTTATGGTATGCGGAAATGGAAAGAAATATAGAAAGGCTAAGACAGGCCCGGGAAAACATAGCTTATGGGGCTATTTCCGGAGCGGTAGGCAATTTTGCCCACCTGGACCCCCGGGTAGAAGAGTATGTTTGTGCCAAACTAGGCTTAAAACCGTGTCCCGTGTCTACCCAGATTATACAAAGGGATCGCCATGCCCAGTTTATGTGCACCCTGGCAGTTATTGCCAGCTCCCTGGAAAAGATGGCTACGGAAATCAGAAATCTGCAGCGCACAGATATTCTCGAGGTAGAGGAACCTTTCCGCAAAGGGCAGAAAGGGTCTTCTGCTATGCCGCACAAACGCAATCCGATGATGAGTGAAAGGGTAGCCGGCCTTTCCCGGGTAGTAAGGGCTAATGCTCTGGCTGCTCTGGAAAATGTAGCTCTCTGGCATGAAAGGGATTTGACCCATTCTTCCGTCGAAAGGGTTATTATTCCTGACAGCTGTATCCTGGTTGATTATATGCTGGCTAAGTTTACCGGGATTATGGAAGGACTGGTAGTTTATGAAGATAATATGCGGGAAAATATAAACCGCACCCGGGGACTGGTATTTTCCCAGGAATTGATGCTGGCTCTGGTCAAAAAAGGTATGTTGCGGGAGGAAGCTTACCGGCTGGTACAGAGAAATGCCATGAAAAGCTGGGAAGAAAAGCTTGATTTCAAGGAACTGGTAACCGCTGATGAAGATATTATGAAAGTTATTAGCCCGGAGGAACTGGAAAAGGTTTTTGACCTGTCTATATATACTGCGAATGTAGATTATATTTTTAAACGCTGTGGACTGGAGTAAATAAAAAACGGGGAGGAAAGAGGATGCCAAAGAGAGGAGAATTTTTATATGAAGGGAAGGCCAAGAAGATTTATGCTACTGATGACCCCGGGGTGCTGTGGATGTATTACAAAGATGATGCCACAGCTTTTGATGGAGCCAAAAAGGGGGTCATTCCCCATAAAGGGATAATGAATAATCGGGTGACCAACCTTCTTTTCCGTCTTTTGGAAAAGAACGGAATTGAAACCCACCTGCTGGAAGAAATAGATGAGAGGAATGTGCTGGTCAAAAAGCTGGATATGATACCGGTAGAAATAGTGGTGCGCAACCGGGTAGCGGGAAGCCTTGCTAAAAGGCTGGGGCTGGAAGAAGGTACTGAACTTAAGGGAACGATTCTCGAATTTTACTACAAGAATGATGAACTGGGTGATCCTATGATAAATGAATACCATGCCGAAGTCATGGGCTGGGCTACCCGGGAAGAGCTTAAGGCTATGCAGGAAAAGGCCTTGGAGATAAATGAGGTTTTACTTCCCTTTTTTGACAGTATAGGTATTATACTGGTTGACTACAAGCTGGAGTTTGGAAGGCTAGATGGCCGGATAGTTCTGGGGGATGAAATATCTCCTGATACCTGCCGTTTATGGGATAAGGTAAGTCTGGAAAAACTGGACAAGGACCGTTTCCGCAGGGATTTGGGCAAGGAAGAAGAAGCCTATATGGAAGTGGTAAGAAGGATTGAAGGCAAGCTGGCAGGCTTGCGCTAGATGTTTACAGCGGGGAGGGTTAGGTTTTGTATAAGGCACATGTTTATGTGGTATTAAAGCCGGGAGTGCTGGATCCCAAAGGTGATGCGGTAAAGAAATCATTGCATGTTATGGGCTATAAAGGGGTTAATGAAGTCCGCATAGGCAAATTTATTGAAGTATGGCTGGAGGCAGAAAGCAGGGAAGAAGCGTTAAGAAAAGTAGAAAAGATGAGTGCCGAGCTTTTAGCCAATCCGGTGATTGAAGACTACCGGGTAGAAATAGTGGGGGGAGAGTAAAAACTATGCGTTTTGGGATTGTCGTTTTCCCGGGTTCTAACTGTGATGCTGACTGTTATCATGTTATAAAGGATGTTATGCAGGAAGAAGCCTGTTATATATGGCATAAAGAAACTGATTTACAGGGGGTAGATGCCGTTATCCTGCCCGGAGGTTTTTCTTATGGTGATTACCTGCGAGCAGGGGCGATTGCCCGCTTTTCCCCGGTAATGTCTGCGGTTAAGGAGTTTGCCGCCCGGGGAGGGCTGGTCATAGGTATATGCAATGGATTTCAGATCCTTCTGGAAGCAGGGCTTCTTCCCGGCGCCATGCTGCGCAACCGCAGCCTTAAGTTTATATGTGACCAGGTACACCTCAAAGTAAACCGCACTGACACGCCATTTTCCCATCTGTTTGCTCCAGGAGAAGTCGTAAAGATTCCTATCGCGCATGGAGAAGGCAATTACTACTGTCCACCGGAAATATTAGAAGAACTTAAGGCCAACCGGCAGATACTTTTTACCTACTGCAGCCCGCAGGGGGAAGTAAGTGATGAATATAATCCTAATGGGTCTCTGGCTAATATTGCCGGGATTATAAATAAGGAAGGAAATGTCCTGGGGATGATGCCTCATCCGGAAAGGTGCAGTGAAGAGATTTTAGGCGGCACAGACGGGTTTAAGATTTTTGCATCGATGATTAAATGGGCAAAGGAGGCATCAAGATGAATTACCGGGATCTGGGTTTAACGGATGATGAATATAAGTTGATTTTGGATTTTATGGGACGCGAGCCTAATGAACTGGAATTAGGCATGTTTTCCGTTATGTGGTCTGAACACTGCGGGTATAAAAATTCGCGCCCGCTTTTAAAGCTTTTTCCCACCCGCGGAGCATGTGTAATTCAGGGACCGGGGGAAAATGCCGGCATAATCGATATAGGAGATGGAGATGCGCTGGTTTTTAAGATTGAGAGCCACAACCATCCTTCGGCTATTGAGCCTTATCAAGGAGCAGCTACCGGTGTAGGGGGCATTGTGCGGGATATATTTACTATGGGGGCAAGGCCTATTGCTCTCTTGAATTCTCTGCGCTTTGGGAAGCTTGATGATGAGCGGGTAAAGGAGCTTTTTGCCGGGGTAGTAGCCGGGATAGGGGATTATGGCAATTGTTTGGGCATACCTACGGTAGGAGGGGAAGTGTATTTTAATGACTGCTATAAGGAAAATCCCCTGGTTAATGCTATGTGTATAGGACTGGTAAAACAGGAAGAGATAAAGAAGGCGGTAGCGGGACGCGCCGGCAGCCCTATTATGCTGGTAGGGGCTAAAACAGGAAGAGATGGGATTCATGGAGCTACTTTCGCTTCGGAAGAGCTTTCCGAAGAGTCGGCGGCGAAAAGGCCGGCAGTACAGGTGGGAGACCCTTTTATGGAAAAGCTCCTTATTGAAGCATGTCTGGAGCTTATCAAGGAAGATCTGGTAGATGGAATGCAGGATCTGGGAGCAGCTGGGCTGGTAAGCTCGGTGGCGGAAACGGTAAGCAAAAAAGGCAAGGGGGCAGTCATAGATGTGCTGAAGGTTCCCCGCCGGGAAGAAGGCATGACCCCTTATGAAGTTATGCTGTCGGAATCCCAGGAAAGGATGCTTATTATTCCCAAAAGTGGTTGTGAAAAAAGGATTGCGGAAATTTTTGACAGATGGGGACTTGATGCTGCGGTTATCGGCGAAGTAACTGATGACGGGGTTTTCCGGGTGCAGGAAGGAGAAAGAAAGGTGGCGGAAGTTCCGGTAAAGGCCCTTACCGAAGGGTGTCCGGTTTATGTAAGGGAAGGCAGGGTACCTGATTATTATAAGGAAGCGCAGGATTTTAGCCCGGAAAAGCTGCCGGAAGTTGACCTCAAAGAAGCATGGATTAGGCTTTTGTCTTCCCCTAATATTGCCAGCAAGAAATGGGTTTATGCGCAATATGATTATCAGGTGATGACCAACACGGTAATCCTGCCGGGACATGGCGATGCGGCTGTGCTCAGGATAAAGGGTACGAGGAAAGGGCTGGCTGCTACGGTGGACTGCAACAGCCGCATGGTCTATCTTGATCCTTATCGGGGAGGGATGATGGCCATAGCCGAGGCGGCTTTGAACCTGGCCTGTGTGGGGGCCAAACCTTTAGCTTTTACCAACTGCCTTAATTTTGGCAACCCGGAAAAGCCGGAAATCTACTGGCAGCTCCAAGAAGCGGTAAAAGGTATGAGCGAAGCGGCTGTGGTTCTCGGCACACCGGTAGTTAGCGGTAATGTAAGCCTCTATAATGAAAGTACCGAACGGGCGGTATATCCTACCCCCGTAGTAGGCATGGTGGGAATGCTTTATGATATTGATAAACGATGTGATATGGCTTTTAAGAGGGAAGGGGATGTAATTTGCCTTTTGGGCAGGATGCGGGAAGAGCTGGGCGGTTCCGAATATCTGGCGGTATGCCATGGCATCGAAAAAGGAAAAGTTCCGGATATAGACTTAGAAGAGCTTAAAAGGCTTATAGAACTTATCCTCTATCTTACCGGGCAAAAGCTCCTAGCTTCCTGCCATGATGTGAGTGAAGGAGGGCTGGCTGTGGCCCTGGCCGAATGTGCTATAACCGGGGATATCGGTTTTGAGGCCGAAATGCCGGAATTAAAAAGAGGCTTTATGTTTTCCGAAGCCCCCGGCCGGGTGGTGGTAAGCTTGAGGGAGGAAAAACTTGCCTTGCTTGAGGAAGCCTGTGCTAAAGCCTCTATCCCCTGCCAGGTTATAGGAAGGGTGAAAGGAAAAGAAATGATTTTCTGTGACCGAAAGGGAAACCAAACGGCATTGCTGCTTAAAGAGGGTAAAAAACTCTGGGGGGAGGCGATTGCGTGTTTGATGAAATAGAAAAGGAATTAAGGCATGAGTGCGGGGTTTTTGGTATTTTTGCCCGGGGGCGGGATGATATAGATGTGGCGCGTACAGCTTTTTACGGCCTTTATGCCCTGCAGCACCGGGGACAGGAAAGTGCAGGTATTGCTGTTTCTGATGGCAGGGGAATAAAGCTTTTAAAAGGCATGGGACTAGTTACCGAGGTGATCCGCAGTGAGAATATAAAAGACCTTGATGGCTATATGGCCATAGGCCATGTCCGTTATTCTACTACCGGGGCCAGCATTGCGGTAAATGCCCAGCCTCTGGTTTTTCATTACCTTAATGGTATGGTAGCCCTGGCCCATAATGGAAACCTGGTTAATGCTGAAGAACTGAGAAAACGCCTGGCCACTTATGGTTCGGTTTTTCAGACCACCACCGATACCGAAGTAGTAGCCAACCTTTTAGCCCGCTATTCCCAGGATAAGCTGGAAGATGCCCTGGCCAAGTGCATGATTGATATGAAGGGAGCTTATGCCCTTCTTATCATGACGGAGGATAAACTTATCGGGGTGCGCGATCCTTTAGGCATAAGGCCTTTGTGTCTGGGAAGCCTTGATGATGCTTATGTGCTGGCTTCGGAATCGGCAGCTCTGGACACGGTGGGAGCAACTTTTATAAGGGATGTAGAACCGGGGGAGATAGTAGTTATTGATGATAAGGGTTTGCGTTCCTTAAAAGCTTCTAATCTGCCTTATCGTGCCCACTGTGTTTTTGAATACATCTATTTTGCCCGTCCGGACAGTACCCTGGATGGAATTAATGTTTATAAAGCAAGAAGGGAACTGGGAAGGCAGCTGGCCCGGGAAAACCTTATCGCTGCCGATCTGGTCATATCAGTTCCCGATTCCGGTACCGCTTCAGCTTTAGGCTATGCCGATGAGGCCGGGCTTCCTTTTGAAGAAGGACTTATGAAAAACCGCTATGTAGGCAGGACTTTTATCCAGCCTACCCAGCAGATGAGAGAGCTGGGAGTTAAGCTTAAGCTCAATGCTATTGAGGAAGTGGTAAAGGGAAAAAGGATCATCATGATCGATGATTCGATTGTAAGGGGAACTACCAGTAAAAAAATAATCCAGATGTTAAGAGATGCAGGAGCGGTAGAGATACACATGCTCATAGCTTCCCCTCCGACCCGTTTCCCCTGTTTTTATGGTATAGATACCTCAAGGCGGGAAGAGCTTATAGCGAACAAGATGGATAAAGAAGCGATAAGGGAGTTTATTGGAGCAGATAGCCTGTACTATATAAGCATGGAAGGAATGTTTGCGGCCTTAAAGAGGGATGACAAGTTTTTCTGCACGGCCTGTTTTAGCGGTGATTATCCGGTAAAAATATAGAAGGCAGGAGGAGGGAAACTGGTGGAAGAAAAAGGGCTTACTTATAAAGAAGCCGGAGTAGATATTGAGGCAGCGGGTAGGGCAGTAGAAATGATAAAAAAATGGACGGAGATGACCCGGAGAAAAGAGGTGCTCTCCAGCATAGGAGCTTTTGGCGGTTTTTTTGCCCTGGATGTAGATAAATACCGGGAGCCCGTTTTAGTTTCCGGCACGGATGGAGTAGGAACTAAACTCAGGATTGCTCAGCTGACCGGCAGGCATGATACGGTGGGGATAGATCTGGTAGCCATGTGTGTGAATGATATACTGGTACACGGTGCTGAACCCCTCTTTTTTTTAGACTATATTGCCGTAGGCAGATTAAAGCCGGAGATGATAGAAGAACTGGTTAAGGGTATAAGTTTAGGGTGCAAGGAGGCCGGATGTGCCCTGATAGGGGGAGAAACGGCAGAACTTCCCGGATTTTACAAAGAAGATGAGTATGATCTGGCCGGTTTTGCTGTAGGGGTAGTAGAGAAGAAAAAGCTTATTGACGGCAGCCGCATCGAAGAAGGAGATATCATAATCGCCCTGCCTTCTTCCGGTCTTCATGCCAACGGTTATTCCCTGGCTCGCAGGGTGCTTATGGAAGAAGCCGGCTACCGGCTGGAGGATGAGGTGGAAGAACTGGGAAAAAACCTGGCGGAAGAGTTGTTAACCCCTACCCGCATTTATGTAAAACCGGTGCTTTCCCTGCTGGATGAAGTAGAGGTAAGGGGGATGGCTCATATTACCGGGGGAGGCATTCCGGAAAATTTAGCCCGCATAATGCCGGAAGGATTGACCGGAGAGATAGAGGGGGATAAACTTCCTTTTTATCCGATTTTTAAGCTTATTCAAAAATGGGGAAAGGTGAAAAAAGAAGAAATGCTCAGAACTTTTAACTTAGGGGCAGGATTTCTTATTATAACCCCCTCACATCATCTTGATAAAGCTTTAAAGCATTTGCATATTAAAGGAGAAAAGCCTATAGTAATAGGAAAGATAAAAAAAGGAGCAGAAAGGGTAAGGATAATATGATAAGGATAAAAGAGCCGGGAAGGCTTAAACTTGGTATTCTGGCTTCCGGGCGGGGAAGCAACTTCCTGGCCATATATGAAGCGGTAAAGGAAGGACGGCTTGATGCCGAGATAAAAGTTTTGCTGAGTGATAAAAAAGAGGCCCCGGCGCTTTTAAAAGCCCGGGAGCGGGGAATAGATGCTTTTTTTGTCGATCCTTTATCTTATCCCTGCCGGGAAAAGTTTGAAGAAGAGATGACCAGGATTTTGCGAGCATATGGGGTGGATGTAGTAGTTCTGGCTGGCTATATGCGTCTTCTGGGGAGGGATTTCTTAAAGGAGTTTCCCTTGCGGGTTTTTAATATCCATCCTGCACTTCTGCCTTCTTTTACCGGGCTTGATGCGCAAAAGCAGGCTCTGGAATATGGAGTAAGATACAGCGGGTGTACAGTACATATTGTAGATGAAGGTATGGATACCGGGCCGATTGTTCTGCAGGAAGTAGTTCCTGTTTATCAGGAAGATACGGTAGAAACCTTATCTCTACGTATTCTGGAAAAAGAACACCAGATTTACTGGCAGGCCTTGCAGCTTCTAGCTGAGGGAAGGCTTTATCTGGAGGGCCGCCGGGTGATTATCAGGTGAAAAGGAGAGGGAGTAAAGATGAAGCGCGCACTTATCAGTGTTGCAGATAAAAGCGGGGTAGTACCTTTTGCCAGAGGGCTTGAGGAGCTGGGCTATGAAATCATATCGACGGGAGGAACGCACAAACTGCTTGCAGAAGCCGGGATAAAGGTTACTAAAGTGTCGGAAATTACCGGCTTTCCCGAAATACTTGATGGCAGGGTGAAAACGCTGCATCCAGCTATTCACGGAGGTATTCTGGCTTTACGCAATGAGGAGCATTTGAGCCAGCTTAAGGCTAACAGGATAGGAACGATTGATATAGTAGCTGTCAATCTTTATCCTTTTCGTGAAACTATTGCCAGACCGGGGGTAAGTTTACAAGAGGCCATAGAAAATATCGATATAGGCGGACCGGCTATGATAAGGGCAGCCGCCAAGAATTATCAGGGGGTTATTGTTATTGTCAAACCGGTTTATTATGAGCAGGTTTTAGCTTTCCTGCGGGAAAAAGGTGATGTGGATCAGGAAACCAGGTTCAAGCTGGCGGTGGAAGCCTTCAGCCATACTGCTGCTTATGATAGCATGATAAGCCGCTATCTGGCAGGGCTGCAGGGGGAAGTTATGCCTGATAGTCTGGCCTGGGCGGGAGAAAAGGTATATGATTTGCGCTATGGAGAAAATCCCCACCAGAAGGCAGCTTTTTACCGGGATATAATGCCGGTAAGAGGGCTGGCTGATGCGGAAAAGCTGCATGGGAAAGAGCTTTCCTATAACAATATAATTGATGCGGAGGCTGCTTATCTCCTGGTGCAGGAATTTGCTGAACCGGCCTGTGCTATCATAAAACATACTAATCCCTGCGGAGTAGCCCTGGGAGAAAATGTGGGGGAAGCTTTTGCCAAGGCCCTGGCGGCCGACCCGGTATCGGCCTTTGGAGGTATTGTAGCTTTTAACCGGGTAGTAGATAGGGAAACGGCGCAAAAAGCAGCCGAGCTTTTTATGGAGGTAATAATAGCCCCCGGTTATGAAGAAGAGGCCCTTGCTTTTCTGCGCAGCAAGAAGAATTTGCGCATACTGCGACTGGAAAACGGGTTAAAGCCGAAACTTGCTTTAAGAACAATTATGGGAGGCTTTCTCCTCCAGGAGAGTGATAATGAAGAGCTCACCCCGGATAGTTTGCAGGTAGTAGCCGGGGAAAAACCGAAAGCAGAGGAAATGGAGGATCTTATTTTTGCCTGGAAGGTAGTTAAACATGTAAAGTCGAATGCCATTGTGGTGGCTAAAGACAGGGCGACGGTAGGCATTGGAGCCGGGCAGATGAACCGGGTGGGGGCAGCCCGCCTGGCTTTAGAACAGGGTAAGGAGAAATGCCGGGGAGCAGTTATGGCCTCTGATGCTTTCTTCCCCTTTAAAGATACGGTGGAGTTGGCCGCTTTTTATGGCATTAAGGCTATAATTCAGCCGGGCGGTTCTATGCGGGATGAGGAGAGCATAGCTGCCTGCCGTGAACATGGTATAAGCATGATATTTACAGGTATCAGGCATTTTAAACATTAGGAGGGAATCGGGTGGGTAAAAAAGTGCTGGTAGTAGGCCAGGGGGGAAGGGAACATGCCCTGGTTTGGAAGCTTTCATTGAGTCCGCAGGTAGAGAAGATATATGCTGCTCCCGGCAATCCGGGAATAGGACAGATAGCGGAATGTGTAGATATAGGAGCTGAGGATATAGATAAGCTGGCTGCTTTTGCCCGGGAAAAGGGGATAGACTTAACGGTGGTAGGACCGGAAGCCCCTTTAATGCAAGGAATAGCAGATATTTTTAAAGAGAAAGGGCTTTTGCTGTTTGGCCCCTCCCGGGCTGCTGCCAGGCTGGAGGGAAGCAAGGCTTTTACCAAAAACCTGCTTAAAAAATATGGTATCCCGACGGCTTCTTATGAGGTTTTTACCGATGCCGAGCAGGCATTGGATTGGGCAGAACACTATACTAACCAGGGGAAAAAAGTTGTCATAAAGGCTGATGGGCTGGCAGCGGGCAAAGGGGTAGTAATTGCCGAAACTTTTGCCCAGGCCCGGGAAGCGATAGAAGATATTATGATTAAAAAGACCTTAGGAAGTGCAGGGGATAAAGTAGTAATAGAAGAGTTTTTAGAGGGAGAAGAGGTTAGCGTTTTTGCTTTGAGTGACGGAGAGGATTTTGTTATTTTGGGGGCAGCCCAGGACCATAAACAGGTTTTTGACGGGGATAAAGGCCCTAATACAGGAGGTATGGGGGCTTATGTGAACCCACCGCTTTATGATGAAAAACTGGCAGTTAAGGTCAGGGAAAAGATTATTGCTCCGGTGATTGCGGCCATGAAGGAAGAAGGAACCCCTTATGCCGGCGTGCTTTATGCCGGGCTGATGGTGAGGGATGGCGAACCTAAGGTGCTGGAATTTAATGCCCGCTTTGGCGATCCGGAAGCTCAGGTTTTGCTCCCTATGATCAAAGATGATATTTATACCCTGCTGGAAAAAGTGGCCCGGGGTGAACTTGACGGCTATGTTCCACAGATGGAAGAAGGAAGCTGTATATGTGTAGTTCTGGCTTCCGGCGGTTATCCAGGCCCTTATGAAAAAGGGAAGGAGATAACTGGACTTAATAATATTTCTCCGGATACCCTCCTCTTTCATGCCGGGACGGCTTTAAAGGATGGGAAACTGGTTACCAATGGAGGCAGGGTGTTAAATGTGGTGTGCCGGGGGCAGAATATAGAGGAATGTATAGATAAAGTTTATAAAGAAGTAGCCAAGGTTTCTTTTGCCGGCATGCATTACCGGCGCGATATAGGATATAAAGCCTTAAAAAGGAAAGGTATGAAATCATGAGGCTTAGAGTTTATGGCCCATTAATTTTGCTTTTAGCGATAGTCCTTATGTTTTTTTCCGTGGCTTTGCGGGAATTTTTAAAGATTACTTTTATACTGGGCATGCCTTTTATATTTTTACTGGGATTCTGGTTTAAAAGGCCTAAATATTCGGCAGCCTGGTTTTTATCTCTGACAGGTCTAGTTTTAATTGCAGGTTTATATGGCTATATGCTGGTTAATCTGCCGGAAAAAATAGAGGTAAGGAAAATAATAATCGAAGGGGCTAATCTGGAAGCTGAAGGAAAATATGATCAGGCTATTGCCAGGTATAAAGAACTGGGCAGGTTAGGTAAAAAAGCCAAGATGGAAGAAAAAATAAGCCAGGCGGAAAAAGAGAAAAAAGCTTATCTTATTTTGCAAAAGGCGAAAGAGCTTATAAAAGAAGGACAAAAAGAGGAGGGCTTGTGTCTTTTAGACAGCATACCGGAAGGGACCCGTGCCTATCATGAAGCCCAGAGGATGAAACGGGAGTACCAGGATGATTCTTCCGGATAGGAAAAAGTCGACTTAAAGGAGGGCAACAGGGCGGGGATGGTAACGCTGGAAGATGTAAAGAAAAGCCAGGTCTTAAAACAGTATATGTTAAGCGGCAATGAATATATCGGCAATATAGGAGCTATTGAGCATAATATGAAACATGCTGAGTGGACGGCGGAGCTTTGCCGGGATATTTTACTCCAGGTGGGAGCAACGGAAAGAGAAGCTGAATTAGGAGCTATTGCTGGCTATCTTCATGATGCCGGCAATCTGGTGAACCGCTATGGACATGGTTTATCCGGAGCCATGATTGCTTTTTATGTACTTTTAGATTTAGGCATGGACTATGAAGAGATAGCTACTATTATGGGAGCTATAGGCAATCATGAAGAAAAGGCCAAAGGAAGCAGTGTAAACCGGGTGGCAGCTGCGCTCATTCTGGCTGATAAGTCTGATGTACACCGTTCCCGGGTAAGAAAGAGAGATAAATCTCTGTTTACGGCCCGTGACCGGGTAAATTATGCGGTAACCAGATCTACAATAAAAGTGGATAAGGAAAACCGACGCATTCTTTTGCTTATGCGCATAGACACCAGGGTTTGTTCAGTAATAGAATATTTTGAGATATTCTTAACCAAAATGCTCATGTGCCGCCGGGCTGCTGCTTATTTAGGATATGCATTTGCCCTTATCATAAATGACCATCAGCTTTTGTAAATTTTTCAAGGTTGGGAGGAGTAAGCTTGGTTTATTTCCCAAATTGGCGAGATGAAAAGACGGATTTGCTGGTGAAGGCTTTTTTATGCCTTAAGGATGAAGAAGATGTTTATCGCTTTTTGGAAGACTTATGTACGATAAGTGAAATCAAGGCGATGGCGCAAAGGCTGGAAGTGGCCCAGATGCTTATGGAAAACACCACTTACAATATGATTGCCAGGGAAACCGGGGCCAGTACGGCTACCATAAGCCGGGTTAAGAGATGTCTTGATTATGGAGCTGATGGCTACAGAAGGGTACTAAAAAGGCTGAAAGAGGAGATAAAACATGAAGAATAAGAAAATACCTAAAGGGCTAAGAGATCTCCTACCGGAGGAAGTACGGAAAAAAAGAATAATCGAAGCCAGGCTTATAAGCCTTTTTGCCAGCTATGGCTATAAAGAGGTTATAACCCCAACTTTTGAATATCTGGAGGTTATAGAAGCGGGAACCGGGAATATAAGGGAGGAGCTATTTCTTTTCCTGGACCGGGAAGGAGGGATCTTATCCCTGCGTCCGGAGATGACTGTATCTATTGCCAGGCTGGCTTCGATTCATCTGGCAGAAGAAAAGTTTCCCCAGCGCCTTTGTTATATAGCCAATGTGTTCCGGCATGTGCAGCCTCAGCTGGCCAGGTACCGGGAGTTCTGGCAGGCAGGCATTGAACTTTTAGGCGCTTCCGGCGTATGGGCAGATGTTGAAGTCATAAGTCTTGCGGTTAAGGCTTTAAAGGCCATAGGAGTTAAGGATTTTAAGGTAAGCATAAATCAGATAGGCATTTTTAACAGCTTACTCGAAGATGGCAGTTTAGATTATGAGGATCGGGTAAGGATAAGGGAACTTATCGAGAAAAAAGATCTGGTAGAGCTTACCCGCTTATTGGAAAGCATGGATATTGACGAAGGGCTTAAAGAAACCCTGGTTAAGATGCCGGTTTTACACGGAGGGCTGGAAATACTGGACCAGCTTCCCTATATAGAAAGAAATGCCAGGGCTTCGGCGGCTGCTTTAGATCTTATAGAAATATATGAGGCCCTCAAGCTGTGCGGAGTAATAGAAAATATCGTGGTAGATACAGGGGTTTTAAGAGGGCTTGATTATTATACCGGGATTGTTTTTGAAGGATATTCCCCTGATCTGGGTTATGGTTTGTTAGGAGGCGGACGTTATGACAACCTTCTGGGCAAGTTTGGCCTGGACCGTCCGGCTACTGGTTTTGCTATAGGGATAGACCGTTTGGCCCTTATTGTCGACGAGCCCTGTCCCACCTCTCCTGTTTACCTGGTAGGGGGGAGGGATATAGGCCAGGTAATGAAAAAGTGTGAAGAGCTCCGCCTGATGGGCTATGTAGTAGAAATGGATGTGGAGAGGAGAAGCCGGAATGAACTGGAAGAAAAAGCAGGAACTGTTCCCGGATGTCAGGTGGTTTATATAGATTAAATAGGTATGGAGGAAGCAGCTATGATGCAGGATTACCTAACTATTGCCTTGTCCAAAGGAACGCTTTTAAAGCCGACCCTGAAGCTTTTAGAAGAGGCCGGTATGCCGGTGGAAGGGGTGACGGAGGACAGCCGGGCTATGGTTTTTAATTTTGAGGAAGAAAAGATAAGATACATAATGTGCCGGCCTACCGATGTTCCCACTTATGTGGAACAGGGAGCAGCCGACCTCGGGATAGTAGGTAAAGATGTGATTGTAGAACAGGGAAAAGATGTGTATGAGCTTTTAGATTTAGGCTATGGCTACTGCCGTTTTGTGGTGGCTGTTCCCCGGGAAAAGGATAAGGTAAATTTGCGGGAACTCAATTATAAGCGGGCAGCTACCAAGTTTCCGGTGGTGGCGGAGAATTTTTTCCGCAGCCAGGGCTTGCAGGTGGAGATAATAAAACTGCACGGCAATGTAGAGCTGGCACCTATCATGGGGATTGCTGACATGATAGTAGATATAGTTTCTACCGGGAGAACCTTGCGGGAAAACAACCTGGTGGAACTGGTAAAGATAATGGATTCAACTACCCGCTTGATATGCAACCGGGTAAGTTATCGCACCAAATATGACCAGATTAGGCCCCTTCTGGAGTCTTTTGCCAAAATAATAGAGAAAGGTGGTAATAAGTGATGGAAGTAAGAAGATTTAAGGCGGGAAGTGAGGAACTTAAAAATTTCCTGCAATCGAATCTGGAAGATTTGAAAAAATATGAAGCAGGGGTAGCGCAAATAGGACAGGAGGTAAAAGAGAGGGGCGATCAGGCGGTATTTGATTTTACCCTAAAATTTGACAAAGCCCATATTACCCGGGAAAATTTCCGCGTAAGCCCGGAAGAAATCGAAGAAGCTTACAGCCTGGTAGATGAGGAATATATATATGCTTTAGAAGCTGCTATTGAAAACATAACGGCTTTTCATGAAAAACAGCTTAAAAATTCCTGGTGGGCTACGGATGAAAGAGGTAATATAACCGGACAGATATATCGTCCTCTGGAGAGGGTAGGTATATATGTTCCCGGAGGAACAGCTGCTTATCCTTCTTCCGTGCTTATGAATGCGATTCCTGCCCTGGTAGCAGGGGTGAAAGAGATTGTCATGGTAAGTCCTCCCGATGCTAAGGGGAAGATGAATCCTTATACTCTGGTAGCAGCTGCTGAGCTGGGGCTGGATGAAATATACAAAATGGGAGGAGCTCATGCTGTTTTTGCCCTGGCCTGGGGAACAGAAACCGTAAGAAAGGTAGATCTTATAAGCGGCCCTGGCAATATATATGTAACCCTGGCTAAGAAGATGGTTTATGGCGATGTTGATATAGACATGCTGGCTGGTCCCAGTGAGATCCTTATTGTAGCTGACAGCAAGGCTGATCCGGTCTATCTGGCAGCTGACATGATGTCCCAGGCGGAACATGATATTTTAGCCCGCAGCATCCTGGTAACTGACAGCAGTGAACTTATTGATAAGGTAGAAGAAGAGCTTAAGCGGCAGATAAAGCTTCTTTCCCGTAAGGAAATTATAGAAAAAGCTTTAAGCAGTTATGGAGCCCTGATCCTGGCTTCCAGTATGGATGAAGCCTGTGAAGTGGCCAATGAAGTAGCTCCTGAACATTTAGAGCTCATGGTTGAGAATCCTTTTGACTATTTAAGCAAGATTAAAAATGCCGGAGCGATATTTATGGGACAGTATACTCCGGAACCGGTGGGGGATTATTATGCCGGGCCTAACCACATCCTGCCTACGGGAGGGACGGCGAGGTTTTATTCTCCCGTAACCGTAGATACTTTTATGAAAAGTTCCAGTATAATTTATTATTCCCGTGCCGGAATTAAAGCTAGTGCTGATGACATAATAAAATTAGCAGAAGTAGAAGGGCTTACTGCCCATGCTAATGCGGTAAGGGTAAGAAAGGAGAGATTAAATGATTAAAGATAGCCGGGTAGCAGAAGTACAGCGCAAGACGGCGGAAACTGAGGTTCTGGTACAGCTGGATCTGGACGGTACCGGCAATCACCAGATTGATACGGAAATACCTTTTTTAAGCCATTTATTAACCCTTTTTTCGGTACACAGCCTCTGCAATCTCAAAGTCATGGCCAGGGGCGATATTGAGGTTGATGACCACCATTCGGTGGAAGACATAGGCATATGCCTGGGAGAAGCTCTGCGCAGGGCTCTGGGAGATAAGAGAGGTATAAACCGTTATGGAGAAGCTACGGTACCTATGGATGAGGCTCTGGTAAGGGTAGTGATTGATCTTTCCGGACGCTCTTATCTTGTTTATAATGTAGAATTTAAAAGGGACAGTATCGGCAATTTTGCCCTGGAGAATATAAAGGAATTTTTCCGGGCTCTTGCCAGTAATGCAGGTATGAATCTGCATATTGACCTTATCCGGGGTGAGAATGACCATCATATTGCTGAAGCTGTTTTTAAGGCTTTTGCCAGGGCTTTAAAGATAGCGATAGATTATGAACCCCGTATCGAAGGGGTATGGTCATCCAAAGGCAACCTGTAATAATCTGGTGGTGGAGGAGTCGGGTTTGATAACGGTAATCGATTATGGTATGGGCAATCTGGCCAGTGTTAAAAACGGTTTTAATAAATTAGGCTATAAGGTATTAATAACGGATAAGGCCGATGAGGTTTTAAAGGCAGAAAAGGTAGTGCTGCCGGGAGTAGGAGCTTTTGCTGATGCCGTTTCTAATCTGCAAAAACTAGGTTTAGATAAGGCTATAAAAGAAGTTATAGCTAAAGGAGTCCCTTTTTTAGGTATATGTTTGGGAATGCAGCTTTTGCTGAGTGCAAGCTATGAAGATGGTTTAAATGAAGGCCTTAATATAGTTAAAGGCAAGGTGATAAAGTTCACCTTGCCTCCTTCCTATAAAGTTCCGCATATGGGATGGAATGCTGTTAAGAAAAGTCAGCAAAGCCGGCTTTTTAAAGGAATTGCTGATAACAGTTATTTTTATTTTGTTCATTCCTATCATGCTATCCCGGAAGATGAGTCCTGGGTGGCAGGAAGAACGGAATATGGTATAACTTTTGTTTCGGCTCTGGAAAAGGATAATGTCTTTGCTACCCAGTTCCACCCGGAAAAATCAGGGGAAACAGGTTTAAAAATTTTGCGTAATTTTGGAGAGATGTGAGATGATTATATATCCGGCAATAGATATTAAAGAAGGTAAATGTGTCCGCCTGGTGCAGGGAAAGGCAGAAGAAAAAAAGGTTTATGCCTTAAATCCAGCAGAAGTAGCCCGGGATTTTGCGAGAAAAGGGGCTAAATATCTGCATATAGTAGATTTAGATGGTGCTTTTGCGGGAAGACCTCAAAACCAGAGAATAATAAGGGAGATCGCAGAAGCGGTAGCTATCCCTTTTCAGATAGGAGGCGGGCTTAGAACCGAAGAAGATATTGAAAATATTTTAAGCCTGGGGGCTGACCGGGTTATTATAGGCACCAAAGCTGTCAGCAGCCCTGATTTTGTGAAGCGGCTTTTAGACAGGTTTGGAGCGGAAAAGATTGTACTGGGCATTGATGCCCGTGATGGCATGGTAGCGGTGGCCGGCTGGCTAGAAACCGCAACTATAGAGGCGGTGCAGCTGGGAATCAGGATGCGGGATTTAGGGGTAAAGACAGCGATAGTAACTGATATATCACGCGATGGTATGCTGAAAGGGCCTAATCTCGCTTTTATAAAAGAGATGGCAGAGAAGACCGGGCTTAATATCATAGCTTCAGGTGGGGTTTCCAGCCTGGAGGATATAAGGGCTATAAAGGCGCTTGCGCCTTTAGGGGTAAAGGGAGCAGTAATAGGGAAAGCCTTGTATGAAGGCAGGATAAGTTTGGAAGCAGCTTTAAAAGAAGCAGAAGATACTGAGGAAAGCTGAGGGATTTTTATATGCTGGCCAAAAGGATAATTCCGTGTCTGGATGTACATGCGGGAAGGGTAGTAAAAGGGGTAAATTTTGTAAACTTAAGGGATGCCGGTGACCCGGTGGAATTAGCCTCTTTTTATGATAGGGAAGGGGCTGATGAACTGGTATTCCTGGATATAACTGCCTCCCATGAAGGGAGAAAAACGATGGTAGATGTAGTTATGCGCACCGCCCGGGAGGTTTTTATTCCTTTTGCCGTAGGTGGTGGGATAAGGAATATTGATGATATAAGGGAAATGTTAAAGGCTGGTGCCGACAAGGTATCAATAAATTCTGCCGCGGTAAGGGAACCGGGTATTATTACGGAAGGAGCCAGAAAATTCGGCAGCCAGTGTATAGTGGTAGCCATAGATGCCCGCAAAACCGGAGAAGAAAGATGGGAAGTATATATAAACGGGGGCAGGATACCTGCCGGCCTGGATGCGGTAGAATGGGCCAAAAAGGCAGAAAAGCTGGGGGCAGGCGAGATCCTTCTTACCAGCATGGATAAAGATGGAACTAAGGATGGGTATGACCTTGAACTTACCCGGGCCGTGAGCGATAGTGTAGGTATTCCGGTGATTGCTTCGGGAGGAGCAGGCAATCTAGAGCATCTGTATGAAGGATTGATAGAAGGCAGAGCCGATGCGGTTTTGTGTGCTTCTATTTTTCACTACCGGGAATATACCATAAAAGAGGCTAAAGATTATTTAAAAGCTAAAGGAGTGCCGATAAGATTATGCTAGATAATTTGCAATTTGACCAGAAGGGACTTATTCCTGCTATAATACAGGATTATAAAACAGGACAGGTTTTGATGATGGCTTATATGAATGAGGAAGCCTTAAAAAAAACTATAGAAACCGGTAAAACCTGGTTTTATTCCCGCAGCCGGCAGAAACTGTGGATGAAAGGGGAAGAGTCAGGCCATATCCAGGAGGTAAAAGAGATAAGTTATGACTGTGATGCCGATACTTTATTAATAAAAGTGGAGCAAACCGGTGTAGCCTGCCATACCGGGCATTACTCCTGTTTTTACCGGGATATAGAAGGAAGGGAAGTAGAGGAAAAAGTTTTTGACGAAGAAGTTATCTATGCGCCAGGCAAAGAAGGGCCTGCTATTCTGTTTGAACTTTACGAGATAATAAAGAGCAGGAAGGAGAATAGGCCGGAAGGCTCTTATACGGCTTATCTTTTCAACCAGGGAATCGATAAAATACTTAAAAAAGTGGGGGAAGAAACGGCGGAAGTTATAATTGCCGCCAAGAATCCAGATAAAGGAGAAACTGTTTACGAAATAGCTGATCTTATTTATCACCTTATGGTTTTGATGGTAGAAAAAGAGGTTGAGCTCAGTGATATATTTGCCGAGCTGAGAAAAAGGAGGTAAAAAATCAAGGGGATGGTTAATTTGTGTGATTTTAAAATGACACAAAGGAACCATCCCCTTGTGCTCTTAGTCTGTGTATACTTTCCCCAAGGGGAGGAAAAAATATGTAGTGCAGTGCGATTTTACAGGGGAGTGAAAGCTTTGAGCGGCGGATATAATCGCTGGCGTCCAGTTTTAGGTTTTATAATAGCTATCTTATTTTTGGCTTTATGTTTTACTCCGCAGATGCGGAGTATTTTGACTTTGCCTGACAGCACCAAATTGGTGGTAGGCGAAAAAAGGAGCATAAAAGTTGAGCTTCCTGCAAAAATCAGCAACCGGCTGGAAATGTTAATAAAAGAAGATTATGCAAGTGTTTTTGCTGAGCCTCAAGATGCTCCCGTGATGGTTAGAAAAAGTGCGACTGGTTATGAAATTTTAGCTTTAAAACCGGGCAGGGCGGAAGTTACCCTTAAGGTTTTAGGCTATGTTCCTGTAAAGACGATTGAGGTAGAGTCAGTTCCGGTTAAAAGGGTAGTTTTAGGGGGACATTCCATAGGGGTTTTACTTCAGTCTAACGGTATCATGGTGGTAGGTTTTGCTCCTATCATCACCGATGAAGGAGAGAAGATATCACCGGCTCGGGAACAGGGAGTGGAGATAGGTGATCTTATTATGGCAGTGGATGGATATGAAGTAAAAACCGAAAATGATCTGGCTCGCATTATAGATAGCAAAAAAGACGAAACCTTCAGTTTAAGGATAAAAAGAGAGGACAAGATTATCAGCCTACCGGTAAAGGGGTATTTTTGTCGGGAAACTGGTAGATACAGGATAGGGCTTTATGTACGAGATGGAGTAATAGGAGTAGGCACCTTAAGCTTCTGGGATCCCGAATC
Source organism: Thermosyntropha lipolytica DSM 11003 (assembly GCF_900129805.1). Lineage (GTDB taxonomy): Bacteria > Bacillota > Syntrophomonadia > Syntrophomonadales > Syntrophomonadaceae > Thermosyntropha > Thermosyntropha lipolytica. The sequence goes on along the minus strand of NZ_FQWY01000002.1, from coordinate 14,928 downwards.
TAAAGTCTATGCCGCTCTGGGACATATAATAATTGATGCTGATACGAAACAGGGGATAGATGTATTAAAAGGAAAGATTATGAGTGCTTCCGTGCAGACTATAAAGCCGGGAAGACCGGGAAGGCCGGGGGAAAAAATTGGGGTTTTTGCTAGTGAAGGAGAAATTGCGGGCAACATTATAAAAAATACCCTTTTTGGAATTTATGGACAAACTGAAGGAGAAGTAAGAAATCCTCTATATGATTATGCTATAGAGGTAGGGTATGCTCATCAGGTAAAGAAGGGACCAGCAGAAATGTATACAGTGGTAAATGGGGACAGTATTGAAAAATTTGCGATTGAGATAGAAAAGGTTTATCCGGAGAGACAAAATGGTAAAGGTATGATTATCAGGGTTACGGATCCCCGGCTTTTAAGTTTAACCGGAGGCATAATTCAGGGCATGAGTGGAAGTCCTATTGTCCAGGATGGAAAAATAATCGGGGCAGTAACTCATGTTTTTCTGAATGATCCTACTCGCGGATATGGGGTATTTATGGATAATATGCTGGCTGAGCTGGAGGATTGCAGGAAGGAGAACAATAAAGTTTCGACAAATTGACCAGTTTATTTTAGCTACCAATATATGGTTATATGGAGAAACAAGGAAAATAAATAATTTTTTATATATAAGGATAGGGGAAGGGTTTGTATATTTATGTTATTGTCTGCAGGATTATCAATTAATTTGATAGAAAAAAAAAGCAGGAAATAGTTGGTGTATAGTCGAAAAAATTAAATAAATTAAAAAGGAATTTTATAAAGCGGGATGAGGGGGAATTGTGTCTTATGTTTAGCGAAAATAAGCCCATAAGAGTTTTGTTAGCCGATGACAATCGGGAGTTTTGCGGTATTTTGAGGGAATATTTTACCAATGAGGAGGATTTTGAGCTGGTCGGTATATGCAATAACGGGATGGAAGTTTTGGAAACCTTGCGTCAGGAAGAAGTAGAAGTCTTAATACTGGATCTCATTATGCCTTATGTTGATGGTATCGGTGTTTTGGAACAGATAGGGAATTTAAAACTGTCAAATCCTCCCAAAATAATAGTCCTCACTGCCTTTGGCCAGGAAAATATAACCCAGAAGGCGGTACAGCTGGGGGCAGATTATTATATTCTTAAACCTTTTAATTTACAGCTCCTGGGGGAAAGGGTAAAGGAAATAGTACGCAATACAGGACCGAAGCATGAAGCACGGAGAAATATGGCGGTGGAAACTTATTTTAAGCCGGTTTCTACCCAGAAGGATTTGGAAGTGGAAGTTACCAAGGTTATACATGAGATTGGAGTTCCTGCCCATGTGAAAGGCTATCAATATTTGCGGGAAGCGATTATGATGGTAGTGGAAGAGATAAATTATCTGGGAGCAGTAACCAAGGAATTATATCCTGCTATTGCGCAAAAATATGATACTACTCCCAGCCGGGTGGAGAGAGCTATAAGACATGCTATTGAACTGGCCTGGGACCGGGGCGATATTGAAAAAATAAATAAGTTTTTTGGCTATACTATAAATGGCGAAAAAGGTAAACCGACTAATTCTGAATTTATAGCCATCATTGCTGATCGCCTTCGCTTAGAAAATAAGGTTAGTTAAGCCCATCGGGTGCATAAAATTTAACTTGCTGATAAAATTGTTAAAACCGCCTGCCTTTTTGGCGGTTTTAAATTTTTGGGCAGGTAAAGGGAAAGAATAATCACCAGGAAGAAAAAATTGCTGTAGCTTTCCCGGGCGGAGAATATTTTTTGGTCCTGCTTATAGGGATATGTTATAATACTAATTTGAAGGATAATAATGCCAATAATAGTAAATGTCCAGGTATAAGATTTTATTTATCTATGGGGTGGCCTATGCTTATAAAAGGAAAAGCCAGATTGGATAGGCGTACGAAAAATCTGGTGAAAAGGCTGAGAAAAAATGAGATTGCGATTATAAATCATGATGATATAGATGAGGTAGCAGCCAATGCTCTGATTGATATAAAGCCGCAGGCTATCATTAATGCCTTGCCTTCTATAACCGGCCGTTATCCGGCACGAGGGGCTTATAAGATTTTAAAAGCCGGGATACCTATAATAGATGAAGTCGGAGAAGCGGTTTTTGAAGAAATAAAGGAAGGCTCTACCGTAATAATAAAAGATGATATGGTTTTCGTGGGAGACAGGATGGTTGCCCGGGGTAAAATCCTCACTTTAAAAGATGTGGAAGAGAAAATAAGAGAAGCTAATCAGAATATCAAAATTGAACTGGACAATTTTGTGGATAATACCCTGGAATATGCCAAAAAGGAAAAAGATATCCTGCTGGGAAATATCGAGGTTCCTGCCCTTAATACGGATATGCTGGGCAAACATGTGCTTATAGTAGTTAGAGGAAGCAGTTATAAAGAAGACCTGCGCACGATAAGTTTTTACATTCAGGAAGAAAGGCCGGTTTTGATTGGGGTGGATGGGGGAGCAGACGCTCTTCTGGAATTTGGTCTTAAGCCTGATATAATTGTAGGTGATATGGATAGTGTTTCCGATGAAGCTTTAAAAAGCGGAGCCGAAATAGTTGTACACGCTTATGCTGATGGCAGGGCTCCCGGGCTGGAAAGGGTAAAAAAAATGGGAATTGATGCTAAAATAATGGCTATGCCGGGGACCAGTGAGGATGTGGCCATGATACTGGCCTGGGAATATGGAGCCAGCCTTATTGTAGCTGTAGGTACCCATTCCAATATGATTGACTTTCTGGAAAAGGGGCGCAAAGGGATGGGAAGCACTTTTTTGGTGCGCTTGAAAGTTGGGTCTATCCTGGTAGATGCGAGAGGGGTAAGCCAGCTTTATAAACAGAGCCTTTCTTCCAAGTATTTGATGCAGCTTTTGATGGCAGCAATGGTCCCCATAACCATAATATTATGGGTTTCTCCGGCTACCAAGCCTTTTTTTCGTTTGCTTTGGCTTCAGCTTAAGCTGCTTTTCAATATTTAGTCTAAGGAGTAAGGTTTTATGGTAGATATAAGATATCATATTGCAACGATTATCGCTGTTTTTTTAGCTCTGGGATTAGGTATACTTATTGGCAGCACCATTAAAGGAGATGGCATTTTAGTTGACCAGCAGCAAAAGATTATCGACCGGCTGGAAAATGAATTTAAAGTATTAAGGGAAAGAGAAAATGTATTGCTTAAGCAGAATGAGAATAAAAACCGCATCATTGAAAACTATGAGAATTACAGCCGGACAGTTATGCCTTTTCTGGTAAAAGACCATCTAAAAGACTATAAACTGGCGGTGGTAGTTACAGGTACTGGTGATATACCGGCAGGTATGATAAATGCACTTAATTTAGCCGGGGCGGAAGTAAGTTCCAAAACGGTAGTTTTGGCCAATATAAAAATGGGCAATGCAAAAATCATTAAAAAGGTAATCGATTTTTATCATCTTCCAGCTGATACTTCACCAGATGTTTTAAGGCAGTATATAGCCGAAAGTGTGGCTCAGGCCGTAGTAAATAAGGCGACTCCTGAGGAAATAAAGTTTTTGCAGGAAAATGAGCTGGTAAAGTTTAATGGGGATTATACTAAACAGGTGAATGGCGTAATTCTGGTAGGAGGATGCAACAGTGTAGAAAATTATCTGGCCCCTGTTTTTGACCAGAGGCTTATTGAGGGTCTGCTGGCCGAAGGAGTAAAGGTGCTGGGGGTTGAGGTTTCTGATGTAGAGTATTCTTATATGCCTGATTATCAGAAGAATAATATAAGTACGGTGGATAATATAGATTTAAGTACAGGACAGATAGCCCTGGTTTTTGCTTTAGAAGGAGAAGCTGGACATTATGGGATTAAAGAAACGGCCGAAAAATTTATGCCTTCTCTCCCGGTTGATGCCCTGGGAGGTGAAAAAAGATGAGAATAACTGCGGTTATTCCTGCTTATAATGAAGGGGAACGCATCGGCGCAACCCTGGAAGGGGTAAAAAAGGTAAGGGAGATAAACCGTATTCTGGTAGTGAATGATGGATCTACTGATGATACGGCAGAAAAAGTCAAAAAGGCCGGGGTAGAGCTTCTGGATCTAGAGGTTAATCGGGGCAAAGGAGGGGCTATGAATGCTGCCTTACCTTATTTGCAGGATGCGGATATAGTAGTTTTTTTAGATGGGGATTTAGGTGAAACAGCAGCTGAAGCCTCCAAAATTATAAAACCGGTTATGGAAGGGGAGGCTGATCTATGTATTGCCGCTTTTGGCCCTCCGAGCAAAAAAGGAGGTTTTGGGTTGGTAAAAGGGACTGCAGCCTGGATTATAAAAAAAACCGGGAATCTGGAAGCCGTAGCTCCTTTAAGCGGGCAGAGGGCCATGACCAGAGAAGTCCTGGAGGCGGTTACTCCGTTTAAAGAGGCTTACGGGGTAGAACTGGGGATGACCCTGAGTGCTTTGCGCAAAGGGTTTCGAGTACTGGAGGTTCCTACTTCTATGCGCCATAATGAAACGGGAAGAGATATAAAAGGATTTATGCATAGAGGAAAACAGTTTATTGATGTGCTGAAGGTTATAAAAGATGAGCTGAGGAGGAAGTGATTTTGACTACATTTTACCTTATGCAGGTAATACCTTTGCTTTTAGGGGCTCTGGCCGAAGGGGCGGTGCTTTTTTTACTTCTTAATATGTTGAGGGAAACAGGGGCGACGGCCAAAAACTTTCAGGGGGTTGATATACCTGTAAGTGCAGGCTTATCTTTTCCTATGGCCCTTATCATAGTAGTGGTAATTTATGAGCTTTGGGGATGGTACGAAGATGCGTACCTTCTATTTATTTTTGGTGTGGTTGCTATTTCTTTTCTGGGTTTTATTGATGATCGCCTGGGAGGGCGCGATACTTTAGGGTTTAAAGGCCATTTTAGTGCTCTTTTTAAAGGAAGGCTTACTACGGGCGGGTTAAAGGCTCTGGGAGGAGGATTTATATCCTTATTTTTAGCTCTGGCTTTATCGAACGGCTGGTATGATATAATTATAAATACTTTAATAATTGCCCTTTTTACCAATTTGCTAAATCTTTTGGATTTAAGGCCGGGCCGTGCAGTTAAAGGGTTTTTGTTTTTAGGACTTATTATTGCTGCTTTAGCGCGCTGGCAGCTGAATTTTCTGCTCATTTTGCCGGTAGTTGGAGCAGTTATAGTTTATTTTCCGGTTGACCTTAAGGCCAGAGCTATGATGGGAGATGCCGGCTCCAATGTTTTGGGGCTGGTTTTAGGCTATTTATGTGTAACAAGTCTTGATTTCCCTTATCGTCTGGGGATTCTGGTTTTTCTGCTGGCAGTACACCTTTATACCGAAAAATATTCCCTTACCGAGACTATCGAGCACAGCAAGGTTTTAAAATGGCTGGATGATCTGGGAAGATAAAAGGTTGAGGAGGAAATAATGGTGCTTAACCAGAAAAGGCTGGTAGAGAAGTTCATAGAAATGGTCAGTATCAGCTCGGTTTCCCTTAAGGAGGGAGAGTTTAAGGAATTTCTGAAAAGGGAGAGCTTGAAGCGGGGCTTAGCTGTGGAAGAAGATGAAGCTGGGAAGATTATTGGAGGGAATGCAGGTAATTTGCTGGTTCGGGTGCCTGGCAATTTAGATCTGCCGCCGCTTCTTTTTTCTGCCCATATGGATACGGTAAAACCAGGAGAGGGCATAAAAGCGGTGGTGGAGGGAGAAATTATCCGCAGCCGGGGAGATACTATTTTAGGTTCTGATGATAAAGCAGCTATTGCCGTACTCTTTGAGGTTATAGATATTTTGCGCGAGGAAAACCGGCTTTATCCTCCCCTGGAGTTGTTGTTTACGGTGGCGGAGGAAGAAGGGCTTAAAGGAGCTAAAAATTTTGATTTTAGCCGGGTGCAGGCCAGGATAGCTTATGTACTTGATGCTGGGGGAGAGCCGGGAACGATTGTTATAAAGTCTCCCTGGCATCATGAAATAGAATATATGGTATATGGAAAGGCGGCCCATGCGGGAATAGACCCGGAAAATGGAGTCAATGCCATAAAAGCAGCAGCTGCTGCTCTTTGCAGGATGCCCTGTGGAAGGGTTGATGAGGAAACTACCTGCAATTTGGGCTTGATTGCAGGGGGCAAAGCCCGCAATATTGTGGCTGATTTTTGTCATATCAAAGGAGAGGCCAGGAGCCTCAGCCGGGAAAAGCTGCATAAGATTACGGAGGAGCTTACCAGTATATTTTTAAGGGAAGTGGAAAGGGAAGGAGCCCGGGGTGAGGTTAAAATTCAGGCTCTTTATCCGGGAGTAAAGCTGGATAAGGAGAGCGAGGTAGTTAAGATAGCGGCCCGGGCGTGTGCCAGGATAGGTATTGAGCCTGTATTTACCGGCACAGGGGGAGGAAGTGATGCTTCCATAATAAATGGAGCTGGTATCCCTTGTGCCAATCTGGGTATTGGCATGAAAAAGGTGCATACTACCGAAGAATATATTAAGATTGATGATCTGCTGACTGATGTGCGGCTTGTCCTTTCTATTATTGAAACTTATGTAGAGCTTAGGAAAGCAGGGAATTAATATGATAGAAATAAAAAAAGGGGTTATAAGGGAAGAACTATTTGCCCGTCCGGGCATTAAAGGATTCAAAGTTCTGGTAGGGGATAAAGAAGCAAAATGCATAGCTTACCCTGACCTGGTAGGAGAAGTGCGGATTGGAGATGAAGTGCTTTTAAATACTACGGCAGTTACTCTAAACCTGGGAACTGGAGGATATCATTACATTATGGCTAATTTAAGCCGCCCGGAAAAGAGTCTAAGTCCCGGGGGGCATATAATGAAATTAAGATATACCCCTATGCAGCTTAAGGTATTGAGTGTGGAAGAAGAAGCCAGCCCTTATCATGAAAAGCTTAAATACGGTGATAGCCTGGATAATACCCCGGTATTAGTTGCTACTCTGCATTCCATGTTAGCACCTCTTTGTTTGCAGCTGGCGCGGGAAGGATTTAAAATTGCCTATGTAATGACTGATGGTGCTGCCCTGCCTATATATTTCAGCCATACGGTAAGCTATCTTAAGGAAAAAAGGCTGCTATCAGGTACGGTTACGGTAGGCCATGCTTTTGGCGGCGATTTAGAGGCAGTCAATATATATTCCGGCCTCCTGGCGGCAAAAGAGGTGTTCAGGCCGGATGTTATTGTTGTCAGCATGGGCCCAGGCATAGTAGGGACCGGCACCAGATGGGGATTTACCGGCATTGAGCAGGGAGATATCCTGAATGCGGTAGAAGTTCTTCAGGGTCTGCCGGTATGTGTACCCCGCATAAGCTTTACTGATCCCCGTAGCCGGCATAAAGGGATAAGCCATCATACCTTGACCGTTATAAGCCGTGTCTGCCGGGCAAGGGCTCTTCTTCCTCTGCCGGTTATGGATGAAGATAAGATGTCCTATGTATTTGAACAGCTGAGATATGCTGGGTCGTGGGAACGCTACCAGGTTTGTCTGGAAGATGGTCATGATATACTGGAAATCCTTGAGCAGGCCGAAATAAATATAACTACTATGGGAAGAGGAGTAAAAGAAGAAAAAGAATTCTTCCTCGCCCTGGGAGCTTCGGCTGCTGCGGTTATAAAAATACTTAAAGGCCAGCCTTTAAACCGTGTGCAGCTAGTTTAGATGAAGCCTTATAAATTCTGCTAAAGTAGTATGGGGTGGATAGCCGGCAAACAAATAAGGCAGGTCTTTGATTTTACCCATATAGATTATTCCCTTTTTTTGTACGATTATATTTATATTCACCTTCATCACCTCATCATCAGTTTATGCATGGCTGGCAAAAATATGCAGGAGGTTAGTGGGATTTTATGTGGGAGGAAAAAACAGTAAAAAGGGAGACTATATTTAAAGGAAGGATTGTGCAGTTAAATGTGGATACAGTTCTCCTGCCTGATGGCAGGGAAAGTACCCGGGAGATTGTAAAACATAAAGAAGCAGTAGCCGTAGTGGCCCTGGATGAAAAGGGGAATATTTATATGGTGCGGCAGTACCGGAAGCCGGTAGAAAAAGTATTGCTGGAAATTCCGGCAGGAATACTGAATGATGAGGATGAAGAGCCCCTGGAGGCTGCTAAGAGGGAACTTAGGGAGGAAACCGGACTTATTGCTGCCAGCTGGGAAAAACTTGCCTCTTTTTATACTGCCCCAGGCTTTACGGATGAAAAGATTCATCTTTTTTTAGCCACCAGACTTAGCCAGGGTACGCAGCGACTGGATGAGGATGAGTTTGTGGAGGTAGAAGTTATTTCTTTGGCCCGGGCTTATGAAATGGTGCTTAAAGGGGAAATAAAAGATGCCAAGAGCATTATAGGCATCCAGTGGGCCAGGTTGCAAATAGGCTAGATAGCTGGGGAGGGCTTTTTGTGCTCTATTTTGGGGATTTACATATACACATAGGCTGGGCCGGGGGAAGGCCAGTTAAGATTACTGCTTCCCGCAAGCTTACTCTGCACCAGATTATATTTCATGATGCTGAAATTAAGGGGCTGGATATAGTAGGGATAGTAGATGCCGGAAGCCCGCTGGTTTTATCTGAGATAGAAGATATGCTGGCGCGGGGAGAACTTGAGGAGCATTCCCGGGGAGGTTTTATAGCGAAAAATGGAGTCATGCTGATTACCGGCTGTGAAGTGGAAACCGAAGAAGGGGCCCATGTGGTGATCTATCTTCCTTATCGGGAAAGCCTCTATCACTATCAGAAGTATATGCAAACCAGGATGAAGAACTTAAATCTTTCTACCCAGAAATGTACAGCTAATCTGGCGGAATTGATAGATCTTTCTCTTTTGCTTTCCGGATTTTTGTGTCCGGCTCATGCTTTTACTCCCCATAAAGGGATATACGGTATGGTTACGGATAGGATTTATAATCTGCTTAGAGAAGATATAAAACAGATAAAAGCTCTTGAGCTAGGGCTTAGTGCCGATACCGAAATGGCAGATATGATTGAGGAAACGCATCGTTTCGTTTTTTTATCTAATTCCGATGCTCATTCTTCAGCCAATGTAGGAAGAGAATATAATCTTTTTGCTATGCGGGGTTTGAATTTTAGCGAACTTTATATGTGCCTGGAAGAGAAAGAAGGGCGAAGGATAAAGGCTAATTATGGCATGGATCCCCGGCTGGGAAAATATCACCGCAGTTTTTGCCCGGATTGTAAAAAAATAGCTGATGCTCCTCCTCCGGTTTTAAAGTGTCCTTCCTGTGGAGGGGAGAAAAATTTAGTTAAAGGGGTATGGGATCGCATACAGGAGATAAAAGATTATGATATACCCCATCATCCGGTAGGGCGTCCTCCTTATAAATACCGGGTGCCGCTTAAGGAACTACCTGCCATAGGGAAAAAGACGGTGGAAAAACTTCTCTCTTTTTACGGGAGTGAAATAGAGATAATGGAAAAGGCTTCTATTGATGATATAGCAAGAGTGGCAGGAGAGAGAGTTGCCGAGGTAGTAAGGAAGATGAGAGAAGGGAAGCTTAATATTTTACCAGGAGGCGGAGGATATTATGGCAAAGTCGCCCCGGATAATAATGACGACTGATGCTAGCGGGGCTAAAGAAGCAGCCCGTGAAGGGATGCTGGTTATGATCGTGGATGTGATTGATATGTCAACTACCCTGGAAAGTGCCCTGGATGCAGGGGCTTATGCTGTTTTAGGTGCCAGCCCTGATTTTACCAGGGCGCCGGTTACGGTAGCTCCCGAAAAAATTGGCCAAGAGGCGGGAAGATTAGCCCGGGAAAGAAGCCGGGGGGTGATAATAGTAGCCGAACCGCGCACCGGCACGGAACAGGAACGTATTGCCCGCTGCAGCAAGGTTATCAAAGGGATAGAGAGCGAGAAAGGGGTTATTGAAGCCGTAATCCCCAATATAGGAGCGGAAACTCCCAAACTGGCAGACATGAAGGACAGAGTGGTAGTAGCAGTTACGGATACAGGTGGAGTAGCTTATGATGCAGCTTTTCTGGAAACCAGGCAGGTAATAACAGGTACGGTAGCCCGCACTCTTTATAAAAAAGGTATCGAACCTGCTTTATCCGCAGTAAAAAGGGCGGTGGATAATCTGCGTCCCAGCCATACAGGGATTGCGGTAGTTGCTGCCAGCAGAAATTCGCTGGAGGATGTTCTGGCTGCCCAGTTTATAGTCAATCTTCTGCTTACCGGGGTAGAAAGATGGAGATAAGGAGAAACTATCTTGAAGGAGGGGACATGCGATGAAGCCGGTATATGTAATAGGGCATAAAAATCCGGATATAGACTCCGTAGCTGCTGCCATAAGCTATAAAGTTTATAAACAGGCTACTGATGAAGGGATATATGTAGCAGCGGCAGCTGGTGAATTAAGTGAGGATATAGTTTCTTTACTGCATGAACTGGAATTTGAAATGCCTCTAGTTTTGGAAAATGTTTATACTACGGCTGAAGATTTGCTGGAAGATAAAGATATTATATATGCTACGGCTGATATGAGTATAATTGAACTCGGCAATATCATGCGCCGGTATAATATAAAGACTATGCCGGTTTTAGATGAAGACCGCAAGTTTTTGGGACTTTTGACTATTGGCGATCTGGCGATGATTTTTATGGACAATTTAGGTGGAGGCCGGGATATAGAGGAAAGTCCCCGTATTTTGAGGGAAATATTTAATTATAAAGTGGCGGATATTATGAAAACCAGGGATCTGGTGCTTTTTGAAAAAGATGAACCGGTAGGCGAAGTGCGAAAAATGATGCTTTCTACCCGCTACCGCAATTATCCGGTAGTTGATGAAAATAACTATTTTTTGGGCATGGTATCCAGGCATAATCTGCTGGCCATGAAAAGGAAAAAGCTTATTCTGGTTGACCACAATGAACGTAAACAGGCGGTAAACGGCATTGAAGAAGCCGAAGTTCTGGAAATAGTTGACCATCACCGGATTGGCGATGTGGAGACGATTTCCCCTATCTATTTCCGCAATGAACCGGTAGGCTCGACCTGTACTTTAATTGGCAGTATGTTTTTGGAAAGCCGGATGCATATAACGAATAAACTGGCTGCGCTTATGCTGTCAGGAATTTTATCTGATACCATGATTTTCAAGTCTCCTACTACTACGGAAAAAGACCGGCAGGTAGCCAGAAAGCTGGGAGAATTTTCCGGGCTTGACCTTCTGGAGTGGGGAAAAAAGATATTTAACAACAGCGATCATCTGGAACGTTTGAGTGATGAAGAACTGCTGAATGAAGATTTAAAGGAGTATAAAAGCGGGAATACAGTTTTTGCTATATCCCAGGTAGAAACTCTGGATTTAGAAAAGCTGGCTGAGCGCAAAAAAGGTTTAATAAAGGCTATGCAGGAGATATGCCATAAGCGCAACTATGCTTTTATGTGTTTAATGGTTACCGATATTATGGAAGAGGCGACAGAGCTCATAATAAGCGGAGAGAAAAGTTTTCTGGTCGAACAGGCTTTTGGCAATAAAAGGGAGGATGGGAGTATATTCCTGAAAGGGGTAATGTCGCGTAAAAAACAGGTAGTTCCCGTTTTATATGAAGCTTTGCGCAAGGCCAATATAATTTAAGATGATTTTATGGTATAACAGCTGGACTCCGAACAGCTGTTATATTTTTTATTGCTATATAGAAAATAACATAGTAAAATATTTATATAAATAAATATTTTAAAAAACAAAATTATGCATCGTAATATGATGCGTAATTTTTAAAGAGAGTAAAAAGGGAGGGCAATGTGATGTACCGAAAAAATCTTACCATGAGTCAGGCTTTTTACAACACGGTGAACAGTTTTCCGGAGCGTACGGCGCAAGTGTTTAATCCTGATTTGTATGGAGGGGATAATGGAGGTAAATTTACCTGGAAGGAAATGGCGGAAAGGGTAGAGCTTATCGGCTGCGGCTTATTGAGCCTGGGGCTGGCTAAAGGTGAACGGGTAGCTTTGATGGCTCGAAACAGTCCGTACTGGACTCATGCCGATGTAGCAGTCATAAACTGCGGAGCAGTACTGGTTACTGTTTATCCTACCCTTTCCCGGCAGGAAGTGGAATATATCGTAAATGACTCGGAGAGCAGGTATCTTTTTGTAGGTGATGAAAACATACTAAACCGTATTCTTCCCGGCCTTTTTTCCATGCCTACCTTGCAGAAGATAATCATGCTCCAGATGAATTATAAGAGCAGTCATCCCATGGTAATGAGTCTGGGTGAGCTGGTGGAACTGGGACGGAAAAATTTTAAGGCTAAGAAAAAAGAATATGATGAGCGCTGGCAGAATAACAAGATGGAGGACTGGGCTACTATTCTTTATACTTCAGGGACGACCGGACAGGGAAAAGGAGCTATATTAAGCCACTGGAGCTTTTCTTCCCGTATGGACGGCACTTACGATTATTTTAATAAAAGCGGACATCCTCTGGATGAAAATGATACGGTATTATCGTTCCTGCCTTTATCCCACATTTTTGACCGGGGATGTTCCCAGTGGACGGCTATATGGGTTGGCGCTACCATTGCTTATGCGGACAGTCCGGCTACTCTGCTGGAAGATATGAAAAAGTATAATCCTACCTGGTTCAGCTGTGTTCCCCGCCTTTATGAACGCATATATATGCAGTTTCAGCAGCAGCTGGCAGCAAGTCCTGTGAAGAAAAAGCTTTTTGATTGGGCCTTAAAAGTAGGAGAAGAAGCGCTGAAATACCGTATGGATGAATATGGGCGCTATAATATGACCTGGGAGTTTGACTTAAAATCCCGGCTTCCTTTCGGTTTAAGGATAAAGTATAGTATAGCAGATAAGCTTTTTGCCAAGGTGAGGGCACTTTTTGGCAATCGGATGCGTTTTGCTTTTTCTGCCAGTGCCGGTATTGCACCAGACCTTTTGAAGTTTTTCTATACGGTAGGAGTACCGGTTATGGAAGGGTATGGGCTTACGGAGACTACTTCGGCTGTTGCTTATAATCCTATGCGGGCAGCCAAACCAGGTACCGTAGGTCCGGAAGCCTGTGGTTCGCGGATAAGGCTGGCTCCGGACGGGGAGATAGAAGTCAGTGGAGCAGGTGTTTTTGTAGGCTATCTTAATAAACCGGAAGAGACGAAAGAAGCGTTTACTGAAGATGGCTGGTTTAAAACTGGGGATATTGGGGTAATTGATGAGAACGGCTATTACCGGATTGTGGACCGCAAGAAATCTATTATATGTCTGGCTATCGGCAAAAATGTAGCTCCGCTCAAAATTGAAGGACTGTTTGCTACCAGCATAGCTGTAGAACAGGTTTTCATAGTCGGAGATGAGCGCAATTATATAACTGCCTTGATTGTTCCTAATTTTGCTTACTTTATGGAACTGTTTGACCGTGAGGGTATAAGCTATGACAAAGAAAAAGTGGTGTTTTCTGAAATCAATGGAGCGCAGATCTGTGTAGAAGTAGGAGAAGATTTCATAAATCAGCCCCTGTTGCAGGATATGATAGACAAAACCGTTAAACAGGTTAACAGCCAGCTGGAAGAATTCGAGGTTATCAAGCAGTATACTATAATCAGGAGGCGTTTTACCGAAGAAAACGGAGAACTTACTCCTACTCAGAAAACTAAAAAGCGCGTTATCCTCCAGCATTATGCAGATGTGATTGAGAATATGTACAAGCAGAAAAAATGATGTTATTATCAGGGCAGATTTTTTTAAGACGGCCTGGTTAAAAATACCGGGCCGTCTTTTTATTTTGGTTCTTTGTCAATAGTTGGGGTAGCAGGTGTTAGTGGTCAAATACCTGCTACCTTTTTTGTACTTTCTACCATGTCGTAAATACAATTAGGGAACACTTTGTAAAATGCTTTCCCGGAAGCAAGCAATAGATACTATATTTTTGGATACTATATTTTTGCGGCCTGGTTTTGAAACAGGCAAATAAACCTTTAACCCACTTAAAACCGGTGCAATGACCTTTGATATTTGCCGATAAAATCGGCTGTTTCATAAAATTTTTTGTCACATTTGATGCATTTATAGCGGCGTTTGCGGTATAACAAATGTAAGGGTTTATTTAAATAAGGAATATCTTTTATGCGTTGATACCGGTAATCATGAATTTTTTTAGTCTCTGTTTTACACACCGGGCACTTATGAGGACTTACTGGTTTAGAAATACTTATCTCATAATAGTTATCGTACTGCTTGACATCATCGATGTTTACAAAATAAAAGCCTGAAAGCCCACGACTTTAGTCGCTGGGATGAAAGGCTTAAAAGGTTTAGACACGAGCCTAAAGCTATCGCAAATACAACGTCAGTTGTATAGATAGCGAAAGTCTTGTGGAAGTAGATCAGTTGCTAGAAGCAGAAGTCTACCTACACAAGAACCTGTCGACTTTAGTCGCACAGAGTGTCAGATCTTTTAAAAAAAGCAAATTTTTGTTAAACTGAAATTGCATTGGGAAGAATACTTCCTTTATGAGTGGTTTTGGTTGTTTTTATTAACAGGTATTCGACCCAATGCTTTTTATTTTCCTTCTCCTACCCCAACATTTATTATAGAACCCTTTTTTACATGCGAGATAATATGTAAAATATACCAAAAGCCAAAATTTGAAAATAAAAAAACACCGTATACTGGTGTTGCCGGGGGGAGTTCTTTCTGTTTTCTTTTCCAGGTGGCTAACTTCTTTAAATTCATGCAGGCAAACAGAAGCGTGAGGTAATCTCCTACTTTCCTCAAGCCTCTTAAATTTGTATATCTCATGCCATGTTTCTCTTTGGCATCCGCAAATACCCGTTCGATGGTTTCTCCGCGTTTTTGGTATAATTCTTTACCGTATTCGGTATGCCTTACATCTTCTGCTATTTCCACGTATTCTTCCCATATATGCCTCA
>NZ_FQWY01000024.1 GCF_900129805.1 Thermosyntropha lipolytica DSM 11003 | reverse complement strand
TGAACGTTTACCCCGCTTGCTTTGCGAATGTTGGCAGCACGGAGTAACTGGTTGATCTTTAAAACCTTAAATAGTTTTGAAACTTCAGTTGTGACCTTTTCAGACGGATTAATTTGTTGTATCATTTAATCACGCATCCTTTCCGTTTGGATTGTTTTGGTTTCTTCCTTAATACCATTTTACCAAACGGGGATGCGTTTTTTGTTGTCAACAACAATTTTTTTGCTCAGTTACCCCCGATTTATTGCTGTTTGAGCAGGGTTTTCTGGATGCGAAACTTGAGTAAATTATTAATATTAAGAATTGATTTTACCAATTACATTATTTTTCCAATATCTATAACCCTCTCCGCTTTTTTGCTCACCTGATTATAAACAAACAGGATAGGGGTTAGCTTATCTCCTGCTTTTTTATCGATGACCCAGGCAGGCAAATATTCCAGATGGACATAACGCCTTATTTCCCGGGGGGATTTGCCGCTCCAGTCCGGCAAATAACGATCAATGAAGCTGCTGTCCCTTATAAGCTCATATACCATTTCACTTATACCTTGCGGATTATGGCTGGTAAAATCAGGGGGCAGCATATAAGCCCTATGGTTTAAAAAATAATCGTATTTTAAAATCTCGGCTGCCTGCTCGGCCAGGAAACCTTTTTCTTTCTCAATAAAGCTGCGCAGTAGGCCATAAAGGGTTTCTTTTTTATGTGCCATGGCGAAATATCCTCTATCTTCCCAGAAAAGAGCGAATTCTTCCCACAGGGTAAAAGGTTTATCCTCATATACTTCTTTTACCAGATATCTTAATGTATTTTTAAAACTTCCGCTGTTATAATAAAGTTCTAAAAGCTCTTCAATGCGCTTGAGTTTAACTATTTCGGCAAATGACAGGTAGTTATTCTCTAAAACCTGATAAGGAGGCCGAAAGTTGAATTTATACCCGTGTTCCCTGCTTTGCGTGCGTATAGGCGATCCCTTGAGCAGTTTCAAAAAACCTAGCTGGATAACATCAGGATAGAGATTATAGACCTCATTGAAAGAATGCTGAAAAAGGCTATAATTCTCGCCCGGCAGTCCGGCAATCAAATCGAGATGGATGTGTATATTGCCATATGCTATGAGTTTTCTTATTTTTCCCTTCATTTCTTCCCAGTTCCCGGGTCGGTTAACCGCTCTTAGCACATGATCATGAACTGACTGTACGCCAATTTCGAAAGCAAACATCCCCCGGGGTACCTTTTTTAAAAAATCCAGCATCTCTTCCGAGAGCAGTTCAGCACCTATCTCCAAATGAAAGCGGGTAGCCAGGTTGTTTTCCACTATAAATTCCATTATTTCCCGTGCCCTCTTCTCATGGCAGTTAAAAGTGCGGTCCACAAACTTTACTTCCGGAACTTTATTCTGCATAAAAAGCAGCAAGTCTTTTTTTACCCGGGGCAGAGAAAAATACCTCACCCCTTTTATGGTGGAAGAAAGGCAGTAACTGCAGTTAAAAGGACAGCCCCGGGAGGTTTCGTAATATACTATTTTATTCCGGTAATAACCTTTAAGATTTTCTTCACTATAGGGATTGGGGATTATATCCAGATTTTTTATGAGTTCCCGGTCCGGGTTTTGATAAATTTTATCCTGCCACCTATAGGTAATACCTTTTATTCCTTTCAGGTCTTGCCGGCTATAAATAGCTTCCAGAACTTCTTTTAAGGTAATCTCTCCCTCGCCGCGAATAATAATATCTATATCCTCATACTGGCTAAGGAGCTGTTCGGAATCAAAAGAAACTTCCGGCCCCCCCAGAATAATAATAGTATCCGGTGCAACTTTTTTAAAATCAGATACTAGCTGCAGTATAGGCTCAATATTCCATATATAACAGGAAAAAGCCAGAACATCCGGCTTTTTATCGAAGATATCCATCATTATTTTTTCCAGGTTTTCATTTATAGAATATTCTTTTATCTCTACGGCAAAAGGCCCTTTTGCACAGTAGCTTTTAAGATAGGCCAGAGCCAGAGAAGAATGTATATATTTGGCATTAAGAGTAGTTAAAAGCACCTTCATAACTCATTAACTCCCAGTTTTTATTTTTCGCCTACAATTTTAACTTCTACTTCCAGGTCCAGATTATAAGCTGCTTTGACCTGGGCTTTTATATAATCTATCAATTGTAAAACATCTTCACAGGTAGCTCCTCCGGTATTAACTATAAATCCTGCATGTTTAAAAGATACCTCAGCTCCTCCTATGCGGTATCCTTTAAGCCCCAGTTTTTCCAGCATAGGCCCTACATAATAGCCTTCCGGCCTTTTAAAAATACTTCCCGCACTGGGAAAATCAAGCGGCTGTTTTTCTCTCCTCCTTTTTCCCAGTTCCTGCATACAGGCTATTATTTCGTCCCGGTTGCCTTTTTTAAGCTTCAGTCTAGCTCCCAGTATAATGTGGCCATTTTCCTGAAAAATGCTGTAGCGGTATCCCCATTTCAGGTCAGCAGTATAAAAAGTTTTAAAATCCCCTTTTTCATCTACCGCATACACTTCTTTTATAACATCTTTAATTTCTCCTCCATAAGCACCTGCATTCATGAAAATAGCTCCACCTAAACTTCCGGGAATACCTTCGGCAAATTCCAGCCCGCTTAAGCTGCTGGCAGCTGCCTTTTTGGCCAGAAGAGATAATCTAACCCCTGCTTCGGCATATATTTCATCATTATCTACTTCTATCTGATTAAGACAGTTGCCTAACTTAATAACTATACCCCTTATTCCTTTATCGCGTACCAGGATATTACTGCCCAATCCTAAAATGAAAACTGGTATTTTTTTATCCTGAGCCCAGGCTAAAACCTTTTTTATATCATCTGCTGACTCCGGCAGTATCATAACATCACATGGGCCTCCGATTTTAAAACTAGTATGCTGGCACATAGGTTCGTTAAATCTTACCCGGGAAGAAGGCAAAATTTCTAAAACCTCTTCATACATATATTTCGACTCCTTATCGCTTAATCATAATTTATTTTTATTTTATATTTAAAACAATTATGCTTTAAAAAAGCTCTCCTGTTTTCCCATTATACCTTATTAACAGTATCTTAACAAAGTATCCTCCCGGTATATGATATAATTAGCATTAAAAATTATGTAATTAAAATTCTGGAGAGTGAGAAAATGGACAGGAAAAAAGTGGGAGAAGAACTGCTAAAAAGGCTGGGCCGGGAAAAAGTCCTCACCGATGAACTTGATCTTATGTATTATTCTTATGACAGTTCCTTCTTAACCAAGCTCAAGCCGGTACCTCCTCTAGCTGTAGTCTTGCCCAAATCTACCGAAGATGTACAGACAGTAATGCGTTTTGCCTATGAAAACGGTATCAATGTTATCCCCCGGGGGGCAGGTACGGGAGAAACCGGGGGATGTGTAGCTATAAATGATGGTATAGTGCTGGATTTGTCAACCTTTGATGAGATTGTGGAAATAGATGTAAGCAACATGCAGGTTATTGTAAGGCCAGGCATTGTTCATGCCCAGCTTAATAAAGAACTTGCCAAGTATAACCTTTTTTTCCCTCCTGATCCAGGAAGCAGCCAGATGTGTACCGTAGGAGGCATGGTAGCCAATAACGCCAGCGGTCTGCGGGCAGTCAAGTATGGATGTACTGAACAATATGTGCTGGGTTTGGAAGTAGTCCTGCCTAATGGTGATATAATTACCACGGGAGGGTTAAAGTCTAAAGCTATAAAAAACGTATCCGGGTTAAATCTTACCAAACTTATGGTAGGCTCAGAAGGTATCCTGGGGGTAATAACCAAAATAAGGCTTCGCTGCTGGCCCAAACCTAAAGCCAGAGGCATAGCCATGGCCGTTTTCGATAATTTAGACGATGCTCCAGCTACCGTCCTGGAAGTATATCAGGCGGGGATTATGCCTTCGGGTATTGAAATCCTTGACAGCTCAGCTATTGAAGCCGTAAACCAGTTTAAACCGGAAATAGGTCTTCCCGCAGCCGAAGCCATACTCCTTTTTGAAGTCGATGGCAATCCGCCCAGTGTAGAATACGAAGGGAATACTATAAAAGAAATTGCTTCCCGGAGAGCACGCCTGGTAGAATGGGCTACTGACCCCAAGCGCATGGCCGAACTCTGGGAAGGAAGAAGTGTGACAGCAGCCGCAGCAGCCCGGGTAAGAAAAGATGGCAGCCGCATATTTGCCGGTGAAGATATAAGTGTACCTCTTTCCAAAGTAGCTGATACTCTGCGCGCCATAAGAAAACTGGGCGACAAATATGGAATCAAAGTGGTAAATTATGGGCATATCGGCGATGGCAATGTGCATTCTGCTCCGGTAATTAACCCGGAAAACCCTGAAGAAGTGGAAAAAGTACAAAAACTGGTGCATGAAATCCATCTTCTAGCTATTGAAATGGGGGGGACTACTACCGGCGAACATGGAGTAGGAGTGGTAAGGCGTGAATATGCCCAGCTAGAACATGGATTAGCCCATAAATATATGCAGGAAATCAAGAAGGTTTTTGATCCTAAAGGTATAATGAACCCTGGTAAACTCATCTAAAACTGAAAGGAAGAGATAAAGAATGGATTTTAGAAACCTTCCTCCCGTCAGAGAACAGATAATGAAATGTGTACGCTGCGGTAAATGCCGCAGTGTATGCCCGGTTTTTGCTGAAATCCGCACCGAGGTTGCAGCTCCCCGCGGGCATGTATTTATGGTACAAATGCTGCGTGATGGTAAGATATCTCCTAGCAATGAAGTATATGAACGCCTGTCTAACTGTCTTATGTGTGAAACATGCAGCATAAACTGTCCTTCAGGCATTGACATTCATGAACTTAATGCTGCTGCTCGTTCGTATATTTATGAAAATAATCCCCATCTCGGAAAAGAGCTGGTTTTCGATACTTTATGGACAAAACCTTCTCTCCTTAAGGCTGCGGCTAAATTGATGTGGGGAGCCCAAAAAACCGGCTTACAGGCTTTCGCACGCCGGACAGGGCTTACCCGTCTCCTGCCGGGTGATCTTAAAAAAGCAGAAGGGATTTTATCTAAAGTGCCTTCTCGTTCTGCCCGCAGCATTCTCCGGACTAAAAATTCCCCTCGGGGGGAAAAAAAGCTTAAAGTAGGCTATTTTTTAGGCTGCGGCACTGACCTGTTAAATCCTCAGGTAGCCTTAGCTACTGTAGAGGTGCTTACCTACAATGGCTGTGAGGTAATTATACCGCCTGAAGCCAAATGCTGTGGACTTCCCCATATAGCAAATGGTAAACTAGAAACAGCCAGGCTGCTTGCGGTACATAATATAAAAATATTTAATGCTTATGATTTTGATTATGTAGTAACCGATTGTGCCTCCTGCTCCTCGGCTCTATCCAGCAAAAACCTGGAATTTCTCCTGGGAGGCCTGAAAATAGAAGAAGAGGCTAAATCCTTCGCAGCCAGGGTAATGGATTTAAACAAATTTTTGCTGGAAGTGATAGATATAAAAATTTCGGAAAAGGCTAAAACTAAAAAAACTAAAGTTACCTATCATGATCCCTGTCATTTAGCCAATGCTCAGGGTATAAAAAAAGAACCCCGGGAACTTTTAAACCGTATTCCAGGTGTGCAACTTATTGAGATGGCAGAAGCCAACCGCTGCTGCGGTGGATCAGGAACCTATGCCCTTACCCATTACGATCTGGCGATGAAAATTTTAGATAAAAAAATGGACAGCATAATGGAGACAGGAGCTCAAAAAGTTGCTACTGCCTGCCCCAGCTGTATGATGCAGATAAGCTATGGCATGAAGAGACATCATCTGGCAGGTGAAGTAGTACATCCCGTAGAATTAGTAAGTCAGGCTCTCTCCAGTCAACCGGCACGTAAATAACAAAACAAGAGGAGGCAAAATGTACAGTCGACGCATAAAATATGTTTTTAAAAAGATACGCGATGCCAACCTTAAATACCATCTCATTGCAAATGGCGATACCGTAGCGGTAGGGATGTCAGGAGGAAAAGACAGCCTTACCCTGCTTTATTTTTTAACCCTTTTAAAGAAGTACACCCCATTAAATTTTGCTATTAAGCCTGTATATATTGATTTAGGTTTTGGCAATGATATAAGCCCTTTAGAAAAATTTTGTCAGGAACTTAAGCTTCCTCTTTGCGTAGAACCTACTAACATCGGCAAAATTGTTTTTGAAATGCGTAAAGAAAAAAACCCCTGTTCTTTATGTGCCAACTTAAGAAGAGGCGCTTTAAACCGAGTAGCCAAAATCCATGGCTGCAACAAGGTAGCTTTAGGCCACCATCTGGATGATGCAGTAACAACCTTATTTATGTCTATGCTCTATGAAAGACGCTACCATCTGTTTAAACCCAAAACTTATCTTGACCGCATGGATATAACCGTTATCCGTCCTCTCATATATGTAGAAGAGAAGGATATTAAACTCATATGTGAACAGCTGGGAATTATGCCAGTTCAAAACCTGTGCCCGGCCAGCGGCCAGACCAAAAGGCAGGAAATAAAAGAACTGGTTGAGATGATAGAGCAAAATTTTCCCGGAGCCAAAGCCAATATTTTAGCCAGTATAGAAAATGTAGACCAGGATAGTTTCTGGTTTGCTTAAAACGAACATCTGTTTTTTTCTTTTATCATATGTTATAATTTAGTTAAAATTCCTTTGGAGGTAATGGAATGGGGAAAAAAGAAGGTTTAAACAAGAGGCAGGAAGCTATCCTGGAATATATAAGGGAAAAAATCCGCACTACCGGTTATCCTCCTTCCATACGCGAAATCGCGGAAGCAGTTGGCTTAAAATCGAGTTCTACCGTACATGCTCACCTGCTTCAGTTAGAGGAAAAAGGATATCTCAAACGCGATGCTACCAAAACGCGGGCCATAATACCGGTTGATATGGAAACCCCTCAGCCGGTTACCGAGGTCATAGCCCTTCCTCTTATCGGCACCGTAGCTGCCGGCACTCCCCTGCTGGCAGAGCAGAATATCGAAGACTACATCCCCGTACCTGCCAGTTTTATAGGAAGCGGCACCTATTTCTTACTGAGAGTGCGGGGGGAAAGCATGATTGAGGCGGGTATCCTAGATGGCGACTATCTTATCGTCAGACAACAATCCAATGCGGTTAATGGGGAAATTGTAGTCGCCATGCTGGAAAACGAAACTACGGTAAAACGGATATTTATAAGAGATAATTACATCGAACTCAAACCGGAAAACAGCGCTTTAGAACCTATCATTGCCCAAAATGTGCAGATTATCGGGAAAGTTACCGGTCTCCTGCGCAAAATGTAAAAGCGAGGAGGCTAACCTTCCTCGCTTATTTTTTAGAATTTTTCCAGATATTCATTGATTTCCCAGTCATAAACCCGGGTATTGTAATTTTCCCACTCCTTCATTTTCGCCCACACAAAGCGGGAATAAACATGTTCACCTAAAGCCTCTTTTATAACTTCATCTTTATGCAGCTCATTTATCGCCTCATATAGATTTTCCGGAAGTGATTCGATATTTCTCATACGCCGGGCAGCCAGGTCCATTTCATATATATTTTCTTCTACCGGAGGCGGAACTTCCAGTTTGTTTTTTATTCCATCCAGGCCTGCTTTCAGTATGACAGCTAATCCTAAATAAGGATTGCAGGTAGGATCAGGGTTGCGAATCTCAATTCTGGTTCCAATCCCACGGCGGGCCGGTATTCTGATTAAAGGACTCCGATTTTTATAAGACCAGGCTATATAAACAGGGGCTTCATAGCCAGGAACCAAACGTTTATATGAATTTACGGTGGGATTAGTAATGGCGGTTATAGCTTTTGCATGTTTCAAAACCCCGGCAATGAAATATTTACAGGTATCACTCAATCCGTCCGGACTATTTTCATCATAGAAAATATTCCTGTCCCCTTTAAAAAGCGAACAGTGCAGATGCATACCTGACCCGGCAATGCCGTAAATGGGTTTGGGCATAAAAGTAGCATGCAAGCCGTGCCTCTGGGCTACCATTCTTACTACTATACGGAAAGTTATGATATTGTCGGCTGTAGTCAAAGCATCTTTGTATTTAAAGTCTATCTCATGCTGACCAGGTGCTACTTCATGGTGGGCAGCTTCAATTTCAAATCCCATGCTCTGCAAGGTTTCCACCATATCCCGGCGGGCTTCTTCACCTTTATCTACCGGTGGTAGATCAAAATAGCCGGCTTTATCATTGGTTATTAAGGTAGGAGCTCCTTTTTCATCTACCTGAAACAGGAAAAATTCGGGTTCAGGGCCGACATACATGGTATAACCTAATTCTTCAGCTTCTTTTATAACTTTTTTGAGAACATAGCGGGGGGAGCCGGTAAAAGGTTTATTATCCGAATCATAAACATCACATATAATACGGGCAATTTTACCACTTGATACCTGGCTTGTCCAGGGTAAAACCATAAAAGTATTAAGATCAGGCTTTAAATACATATCTGATTCTTCAATACGTACAAAACCTTCAATCGAAGAGCCATCAAACATCAATTCTCCATCCAGTGCTTTTTCCAGCTGGTCAACGGTAATGGAAACACTTTTGTGTACCCCTAAAATATCAGTTAACTGCAATCTTATAAATTTAACATTTTCCTCTTTAACAATCCGTAAAACTTCTTCTCTGTTCATAAATAACCCCTCCAGCAGAATACTAACTATATTAGATTACCACCAAATTACACATATAGCAATTAAAATACTTTTATGAGGAATATTAAAATCATAGCCACCCCAACCAGCACATTAAAAACTAAACTGGTAACTATACCGGCTACTGCTCCCAAACCGGCGCGCGCTGCCCGAGCAAAATCTTTTATTCTTCAGGTATTCTCCTATAGCAGCTCCCAGCCAGGGAAATATAAAGATACCTAAAGGAGGTAAAATAAACAAACCTATTACAGCTCCTATAAAAGCCCCGGCTATGCCGTAAGAACTGGAACCAAAATGTTTAGCCCCTAATACAGCGGACAGATAATTTATAACTACTGAGAGTACGGTAAGTCCAGCCAGAAAAGCTATCCACCTGGGAGTTATAATATTGAAACCTTCATACCAGGCATAAGCAGCAACCGCAACAAATATGAGCGGAATACCGGGAAGAAAAGGCAGGAAAGTTCCCAGCAAACCTAAAAACATAAAAAGTAACACTACAATTAATATAACCGTATCTGTATGCATATAATTACCCACCTTAACATTATTTCCATAATATTTCTTCTATCAAGCGAACGGCTGCATATCTCACATGTTCATAGGTAAGACCTCCCTGTACATACACACAATAAGGGGAACGTAAAGGAGCATCACATGACAGTTCAATAGAAGAACCCTGAATAAAAGTACCTGCGGCCATTACCACTTTATTATCATATCCTGGCATATCCCCATACTCCAATTGCACATCACTATCTACCGGAGAACTGTTCTGTATAACCTGACAAAAGGCTAGGACTTCTTCTGTACTTCCTAACCTGATAGCCTGTACAATATCTCCTCGTTTTTCCTGCCAGGAAGGATAAACCTCATAACCATGCTCTTCGAAAATATAAGCTAACAGAAGAGCTCCTTTTAAAGCCTGCAGAACAACATGAGGAGCCATAAAAATCCCCTGATAAAAACAGCGGTTATTTATAAGGCTAGCTCCCAGTTCTTTTCCCAAACCAGGAGCGGTGATATGATAAGCTACCTGCTCAACCAGTTCTTTTTTTCCGACCACATAGCCGCCAGATGGTGCCAGTCCCCCACCCGGATTTTTTATAAGGGACCCGGCCATAATATCAACCCCGACTTCGGTAGGTTCAATAATATCGGTAAATTCTCCGTAACAATTATCTACCATGATTATGGTAGAAGGATTAGCCTTTTTTATTATTTTAACCAGCTCGCCGATTTCTTCTACCGTTAAGGCCGGTCGCAGGCTATAACCCCGTGAGCGCTGAATAAAGGCTATTTTGGTTTCCGCATCGATAGATTTTTTAATATTTTCCCCATCAGGCCTTCCCTCAGCCGTAAGCCCTACTTCCTGGTAGATTATTCCCTTATCCAGCAGGGTACCAGATAAAGAGTTATTTTTGCCTATAACCTTTTGCAAGGTATCATAAGGAGCTCCGGTAACCGAAACTAATTTTTCGCCCGGACGCATAAGGCCAAAGAGACAGGCAGAAATAGCATGGGTGCCGGAAACAATCTGTCCTCTAACCAGGGCATCTTCAGCAGCAAATACGTCTTTGTAAACTTCTTCCAAAACATCGCGTCCTATATCACCATAGCCATATCCAGAAGAAGAATTAAAGTGCACATCCCTTATATGATGTTTTTGCAAAGCCTTAAGCACTTTAACCTGATTATAAAAAGCCATTTCCTCTAATGCACGGAATCTATCCTTAAGTTCATCTTCTGCTCTTTTTACTATATCCAAAGCCCGCAATTTTTTACTCTCCTTTACCTGTTATGCTTTAATACTTGCCGGATCAGGCAGATCTTTTTCCTCGATGGTCATAAGTTCACGGCGGGTGAGATTTTCCCTATCAACCAGCCTTAAAGCCTGCAGCCTTATAGATTTCTCCACCAGGTTTCTTACCCAGCGGGCATTACCACTATGGGGATGCCGGTTTTGCACAAATTCGTTCAGTATCTGTCTTAACTTCCAGCGGCAGCGGTTAGTAAGTTCATAATCTCTTTCCTCATACATATTTTGAGCAATTTGCCAGAGCTCATCGGCATCATAATCTTTAAACTCTATATATATAGGAAACCTTGATCTGAGTCCAGGATTAGAAAGCAAAAAGCGTTCCATTTCGTCTGCATATCCCGCCAGTATTATTATAATATTATCACGGTAATCTTCCATAGCTTTAACCAGAGTAGCTATAGCTTCCTGGCCAAAATCTTTTTCTCCTCCCTGGGCCAAAGTATAAGCTTCATCTATAAAAAGAACCCCTCCTAAAGCTTTTTTTATCACTTCCCGCGTTTTTTGCGCCGTATGCCCTATATATTCCCCCACCAGATCTGCTCTCTCTACTTCTACCAGATGTCCTTTGGATAGGATGCCCAGGTCATGGAAAATACTTCCCATTATACGAGCTACCGTAGTCTTGCCGGTTCCAGGATTGCCTTTAAATATCATATGCAGAGAAGTAGAAGAGGTCTTCAGTTTAAAAGCTGCTCTTTTATTCTGTACCAGGGCAAAAGCTGTAATCTCTGCCACATTGCGTTTTACTTCTTTAAGCCCTACCAGTTTTTCCAGTTCATAAAAAGCATCACTGCGCCTTAGTATCCCCTGATCCAAGCAGGTGGAAACTGCATCTCCTTGTCTTTCTTTATACTTTACTGATATCTCCAAGCTATATCACCACTTTCCCCTTAATAATTTTCTTTTTCACCTGCATTATTATATGAAAAAAGGCTAAAAGTGGTGATATACATTATACAAGGCCAAAATAAAAACCCGGGAAATCCGGGTTATTCTTCTTTATTCTCAGGATTAAGGTTAAGCTGTCCAATAGGCTTAAGGGGAGCTACTGTCGATATGGCATGTTTATAAACCATCTGCTGCTTCCCTTCTACTTCGATTACTACCGTAAAATTATCGAAACCTTTTACCAGCCCCTTTATTTGAAATCCATTTACCAGGAAAATAGTTACAGGTATTCTTTCCTTGCGCACCTGATTTAAAAATGCATCCTGCAAATTAAGCTGATTTTTACCCATCTAGCTGTTACCTCCATTTCAAAATATCTCTATCTTACAGAAAAATTCTACGCTTTATATAATTGTCCTGCTATATAAGCGCAAATTTTTTGCGCCAGAATAGCAGATGAAGGATAATCCTTAACATTAATCCACATAATCCTTTTATCTTTTTTAAACCAGGTATACTGCCTTTTAGCATAATGCCGGGTTTCTCTTTTTATTTCCCGCAGCATCTCTTCATAAGTCAAAAAGCCGCTTAGGTAATACCAGACCTGTTTATATCCTAATGCCTGCATGGAGTTTAAAGAGGGATCATACCCTTTTTTAAAGAGCGCATACACCTCTTCAATCAACCCTTTTGCTATCATCTCCTCTACTCTTTGATCAATGCGCCGGTATAATTCATCTCTTTCCAGATATAAACCTACTGCTGCCAAATTATAACACGACACATCCCGGGTCTGAAAGCGGGAAAAAGGTTTCCCCGTTAAATAATATACTTCTAAAGCCCTTATTATTCTTTTCTGGTCATTAGAACTTATAAGTGCCGCATAATCAGGATCAACCGTTTTTAAATATTCATAAGCCCAGCTAAGGCCTTTTTCATTTACCATTTCCTCTAAACGGCGGCGCACTTCATCCTTAGAGGGCATAGGGAAAAACTTGTAATCATCCACTACCGCCTGATAGTAAAGGCCGGTACCCCCGACTAAAATCGGCAGCCTGCCCCGACTGTTTATATCTCTTATTAATTCCTTAACCTTTTTCTGATAATCAGCCACACTGTAATTAACCTCGGGATCTACTATATCTATCATATGGTGAACTACCTTTTTCCTTTCTTCTTCCCCTACTTTGGCCGTTCCTATATCCATCCCTTTATAAATCTGCATGGAATCACAGGATATAATCTCCCCTTTTAGCTTTTGCGCAACTATTAACGATACTTCGGTTTTTCCTATAGCTGTCGGCCCTACGATAGCTGCCAGTTTTAACAACAGGCATTACCTCCATAACTAATGCTTTTTTTCTATTACCCCATAAGCGATTTTATTATTAGGGCTTCCTACTATTTTCGTAAAACCCAGCCTTTTAAGTTCCCCACTGGCATAAAGCTCCTTCATTACTACCTTTTTGCGGGCCACTCGCAGGGCTTCCCGCAAACTTTCCTCGGCTACCGGCTCAAGACAAGCCAGAAGCCTTAAAGGAGATATAGCCTGGCTTTTTAATATCGGTTTTCTAAACATAGGATCAAAGTAAACAATGTCAAAGGAGTTATCTTTTAAAGAAGAAAGATACTCCCGGTAATCAACATTTACCACTTCAATCCTTTTTATCGCTCTATCAAGCCAGTCTACCGGCGTACGATACATCTTCATACCCCATTTGATAATAGAAGCCACCAGAGGGGAATACTCAAGCCCTACTATACGGCCCTGGGAGGCAAAATAAGAAGCTACGATAGCATCAGCTCCTAATCCTAAAGTACAGTCTAAAACTTTATCATCTTCCTCTAATTCCATAGCCTGTATCATAGGATCAGGCTGATTAAACTTCCGGTAATTAGAAATCCTGACTTTAGCCATACTGGGATGAAAATAAAACCGCGTTTTTTCATCTATATACAGGACAGGCCCTTCTTCCTGCCAGATAACTATACCCTCAGCATCTTTTTCCTTTTTTATCTTCGCCAGGCTTTTTTTCCCTCGAGGCACAAATTCTATCCCCGTTTCCCGCAAGAAAGCTTGCAATTCAGGACTTAAATCTGTTCGCGACTGGGTAGTAGTGGCTATTACTCTCATCTTTTCCTACCTCTTAAATATATTATTTAATTCCTCTTCCGTAATCTTGAACATGGTAGGCCGTCCATGCGGACAGTAGCGGAAGTTATCCGTTTCCCATAAATCTTTAACCATCTTATCCATTTCCATCCAGGTGAGCATATCTCCTGCCTTAACTGCTTTTTGGCAGGCCATCATGACCAGGATATTATCATATAGATCGGCTTCGCCTTTTTCTTCCAGAGAAGCCAGAATTTCTTCCATAACCTGGAATTCACTGCCCTGGATAAAGGAGGGAGCAGTTCTTAATACAGCTGAATTATAGCTTATTATATCCAGTTCAAAACCTAAATCTTTTAACAAATCAGCATTTTTCTCTATCACTTCCACCTGTTTAGCCGAGAGCTGTAAGGAAAGAGGAAAAGCCAGCATCTGTCCTGTTTTTTCCTGGCGGTACTGTTTTTTAAACTGTTCATAAAGTACCCGTTCATGAGCAGCATGCTGGTCAATTATATAAAGGGAATTATCCCTTTCCAGCAGTATGTATTTTTTCAAAACCTGTCCTAGGATTTTATAATCGCTCTCCTTATCAGCTGCCTGCCGGTTAAAAACCAGCTCTAAAACCTCTTTTCCCCCGGCTAAAGGCTGATTTACGGATTGGCTTTTTTCTTCCCTGCTAAATAAGGGGTCTTCCATCCAGGGTAATTTTTTTTCCCTTATATATACCCCAGGCTCCTTCTTTTCTTTCTCTTTTTCCGGGTAGAAAAATAAGTCTTCTTTATTTTTCGTCCATTCCCCTATCCCCTGATATTCCAGGTTATCAAGATGTTCCCGCAATACCTGGTATACCAGGCGGAAAACCTTGCCGTCATCGCGGAAGCGCACTTCGGTTTTCTGGGGATGAACATTAACATCTACTTCATAAGGAGGCATCAGCAAGGATAATATTACTACCGGATATTCACGCGTAACTAAAAGCCCCTTATATGCCTCATCTACCGCTTTATAGAGCAATTGGCTCCTTACCGGCCGGTTATTTACAAAAAAAAGCTGGTTTTTGCGGTTATTTCTTTTTACTTCCGGCCTGGAAATAAGGCCTTTTATGCTATAATTTTCCCCTTTATATTCTATATCTATAAGGGGAGATAGAAAATCCCTTCCGTAAATAGCCAAAACCGCATCCCTTAAATTTCCATTGCCCGGGGTTTTAAAATAAATTTTCTTATCACCCCGGTAAGTAAAGGCAATATCTGGACGGCTCAGGGCATATTTTACTACCAACTCAAAAATATGGCTGCTTTCGGCAACCGGTGATTTTAAAAACTTGCGCCGGGCCGGGGTATTATAAAAAATATCCCTCACGATTATTCTGGTACCTTTAGGACAGGGATGGTAATCAATGCTGGTTATCTTTCCTCCTTCTAGATGAGCCCATACCCCTTCTCCTTCTTCCTGGCAGCTGTAAATATCTATCCGGGAAACAGCTGCTATACTGGGCAGGGCTTCACCGCGAAATCCCATAGTCGTAATGCAGTATAAATCTTCTTCTTCTTTTATCTTGCTGGTAGCATGACGCATAAAAGCCAAAGGGATCTCTTCCCGGCTCATACCCTGGCCATCATCTTCAACTTCGATTTTTTCCAAACCGGCCTGGCTAATCGTTATAGTTATATGCCTGGCCTCAGCATCCAGGGCATTTTCCACCAGTTCTTTCACTACGGAAGCAGGTCTTTCCACAACTTCGCCCGCAGCAATCTTATTTATAAGCTCATCATCTAAAAGCCTGATACTCATTTTACCAAACCTTCTCTATTCCCTTTTGTACATGAAAACTATAATATCTGTCATCAATACGATCCTGCAAATATACCATATCATACCGCGCTTTTTCCTGCATATCAATATAAACAGCGCGAGCTTCATCATGACAGTTTCGGCAGCAGTTTACCGGAATTGATATGCAGCCTACATTATAAGTAATGCCGTCACGGTGGCGGGCTGTAGATTCTATAACCCGGTAGCCCTGACATTCCGGACAAAGGCGCAGTTTATTATTCTGCATTTCATAAAGATATTCCGTATCATAAAAAATGCTTTTTTGTTCTACATAAAAGCGGTTTTTATTCTCCGCATACTGTTTATTAACTACTTCCTCCCGGTTCCGGTACAAAAAAAGCTGCTTTTCCACCAGTTTTTTGAGGTAATCCAGATGGGAAGAACCATTTCGCAAACGGTTTTGGCTATAGTCAGGTTCCTTAAGATTGCTAAAATCCAGACCAGCCATAGCCATAATTATACCCATATTAACATAAGGCAAAGCCGTTTCTACCGAATATCCACCTTCCAGAACTGCTATATCTGGCTTCAATTTTTTATTCAAGAGGGCATAGCCTTGAGCCGTAAAACACATATCGGCTAAAGGATCAGTATAATGATTGTCCTGGCCGGCAGAATTAACTACCAGATCAGGCTTAAAATCTTCCAGTATCGGCAATACCAGATTATCCAGCACATAATGAATACCTTCATCACTGGTGCGGGGGGGAAGGGGGATATTTATGGTCGTACCATAACCTCTTCCCCAACCGGCCTCACTGGTAAAGCCTGTTCCCGGATACAGGGTTCTGCCATCCTGATGAAAAGATATAAAAAGAACATCAGGATCGTTATAATATATTTCCTGGGTACCATCTCCATGATGGACATCGGTATCTACAATAGCCACCTTTTTTATGCCATATTTTTTCCTCACATATTCTATCATTATCGCTTCATTATTTATATCACAAAATCCCCGGTTAGCATGGCTTACCGTCATGGCGTGATGCCCAGGCGGCCTTACGATGGCAAATCCATTTTTTATCTCTCCCGCCAAAAAAGCATCTGCCAGTTTAAGAGCTGAACCTGCAGCTACCAGATGGGCTTCGATTATCCTTTCTTCCACGCTAGGAACACAAAAATGAACCCGCAGAACATCTTTGAAGCTAGCCAGCTCTGGTTTATACTCCTTAATGTGCGGAAGATCCATAATCCCTTCTTCAAAAAGCTGATCTCTGGTATATAAAAGCCTCTCTTCCCGCTCCGGATGGGTAGGAGATATAGCCCAGTCAAAAGCCGGGAAAAAAATAACCCCTGTAGGCTTCATCATATTACCCCCCTGTATTCCTTTATAAAACCGGGAGCTACCTGCAGCTCTATTTCAAATATCTTCCCTATGCGATCCCAGCCTCTTATCATATTAAACTGCTCTTCCTTATAAAACCGGTAATCCTCAAGGTAATCCTCCATCCCTCTTTTTTTCCCTATTTCCTGCAAGAAATTCAAGGCTATTTTCCTGGCTTCTTCCATACTGAAAGCAGGGCTTCTTGGTACCTGCTGCCTTATTCCTCCAGGGTCAACCATACAAACCCCCTGCGCAGTATCAATATGGAGATTTACGGTAAGTGTTGGTCTGGCTACCGCAGCTCCTAAAGCATTAGCTACCGGCGAATGATCATGGACCAGATAAGGAAGGTCCATTTTTTCTGCCAGTACCGGAATTATAGCCCGAGCAGCAGCTCCAATGCCTATCAGGCGATCAGGCTTAAATCTTCTGCCATTTACCACTTCCCATACTTTATAAGCCGGCTCGTTTTCCCATTCCTTGAACATATTTTTGATAGCCTCGGTAAGCCGGCTGATTACTATATCAACTACTTTATCACAAAGCCTATCTAATTCCATGCCTGCAAGTAAAGCCAGTTCTTGCAATGCCTTTACCGAAGAGGCGGCATTTCCTACATTAAGCCTGTATTTTACATTAAAAACATCGGTTACCGTAGGCCGGTTTCCGCCCAGGCAAGCTGCATTTCCTTCCCGGTAAGGGGCAACATCTATACTGCCATCTTGCAGGTAGATAAGGCTGTCTCCACCTAGAGGAACTGATTTTACAGCCAGGGCATGAATATGAGTATAAAAGCCACTTATAACTGCACCTTTGGAAGCATAGAGAGGATTACCCTCAATAAGCAAAGATATATCAGAAGTAGTACCCCCTATATCGATAACCACCGCATTTTTATCATCCATAGTAATCGCTTTGCCTCCCATAGTGCTGGCAGCCGGCCCGGAAAAAACCGTCTCACAGGGGGTAAAAACAGATAAATCAAGGGGGGTAGTCCCACCATCAGCTTTTAATATGAAAACCTCACAGGATAAATTTCTTTCTTGTAGAGCCGACCTGATTTGCGCCACAAAACCTTCCCATTCTTTTAAGGTCATAGCGGTAAAATAAGCCGTAGCCGCTCGGCGCGGGAAATTAAGCCTGTTCGCTACTTTTGAGGATATGACGGTTAAAGCTTCCCGGTAATGCTTATGGAAGAGATCCTGCACCTTTTTTTCCTGCAGGTTGTTGCGGCTGGCAAATTTGCCGGCTATGGCCACCCTTCTTATCCCCTTTTTCTTTATATCTTCAATACACTCTATAACTTCCTTCTCATCTATCTCTTCTATTTCCCTTCCCCGAAAATCTATACTTCCTTTAAGAAAATAAGTATCATCACCTATCCGGTATAGATCATGGGGCAATCCATAACCGGGCAGGAGAAGGAGAGCAGTTCTTTCTCCTCTTCCGGTAGCAATAAGGTTGGTAACCAGAGTCGTACTTATAACCAGACGTTTTACCTGTTTTACATCCATATCTTTAATCAAATCATCCAATACGGCAAGCAGGCTTACATCGATTTCCTCATACAGGGTAGGTTTTTTGGCGGTTTTGATTATTTTCCCTTCCCTATACACTACGCCATCGGTATAAGTACCCCCTATATCGATACCGATAAGCATAACCAATCTCCTTTCTAAACCATTTCCTTTAATTTATAGAGCAGGAGGAGTGCCTCTTTGGGGGTTATTTCATCAGGATCGATTTTTCTTAATTCTTCTAATACCGGATGTTCCAGGGAAAACAAATCCAGCTGGACTGGGGATAAGACAGTTTGCCTTTCAGGATTTTCCCTCTCCAGAGAAGCCAGAATTTCCTCTGCTCTTTTGTTGATCGGCTCAGGGAGCCCTGCTAGCCTAGCTACATGCAGGCCATAGCTTTTATCAGCCTTGCCTGGCAAAACCTTTTTTAAAAAAATTACATTTTCCCCTGCTTCTTTGACGGAAACAGCCAGATTAAAAATCCCTTCATACTCATCAGCCAGGGAAGTAAGTTCATGATAATGAGTGGCGAACAAAGTCTTGCACCTTATCTCCTTCACAATATATTCGCTTACTGCCCGGGCAATGCTTAAGCCATCATAAGTGCTCGTCCCCCTTCCTATTTCATCCAGCAATACCAGGCTGCGGGAGGTGGCATTTTTAACAATATTGGCTACTTCTACCATTTCTACCATAAAGGTGCTTTGTCCTGCTGCTAAATCATCAGCTGCCCCTACCCGGGTAAAAATTTTGTCCACCAATCCTATATTAGCCTCTTTAGCGGGGACAAAACTGCCTATCTGCGCCATCAAGACAATAAGCGCTGTCTGGCGCATAAAAGTGCTCTTCCCCCCCATGTTAGGCCCGGTGATAACAGCAAAGCGGTGCTTTTCCTTTTCCATATAGAGATCATTGGGGACAAAGCGCGTGCTCTCTAAAAATTTTTCTACTACCGGATGACGGCCCTCTTTTATATGCAAATCATAGCTTTTGTTTACCAGCGGTCTTACATAATTATTTTCATAGGCAGCTTCGGCTAAACTGTATAGAACATCTAAAACCGCAACCAACCGGGCTGTGTCCTGAATCCTTCCCAGATGGAGGGCTATTTTTTCTCTTATCTGCATAAATTCTTCATATTCCAGAAGGCAAAGCTTTTCCTTAGCCCCCAGCAGCTTATCTTCATAGCTTTTGAGCTCGTCAGAAATAAAGCGTTCACAATTTACCAGTGTCTGTTTACGGTGATAATCCTTGGGTACCAGATGCAGATTAGCTTTAGTTATTTCGATATAATAGCCGAAGACTTTATTAAAACCTACTTTTAAATTTTTTATGCCCGTCCTTTCCCTTTCCCGGTTTTCAAAATCCACAAGCCAGTTAGAGCCTTCACTTGCTATATATCTTAGCTCGTCTATCTCCTTTTTGTATCCATCTTTGATAATATTTCCTTCTTTAACCGTAACCGGCGCTTCTTCGCTGATAGACTTATCCAGCAGATCATAGATATCATCTAAGGCATCTAACTTCCCGATTTTTTGTAACAGGAAAGAGCTTGCATCCTTCAGCACTTCTTTTATTTCCCGAAGCTTTAAGGCCGACTTCTTTAAGGCCAGCATATCGCGCGGATTGGCAAGCCCGCTTCCAATCTTTCCCGCAATTCTCTCCAGATCATAAATATGGCTTAAAATTTCCTTGAGATTAAACCTCAGATCAAGATTATCCTTAAGCTCCTCTACCGCATCCAAACGCCTGTTTATAGTTTTCAGGTCGCACAAAGGCTGCTCAATCCAACTTTTTAACATTCTCTTCCCCATCGCCGTACGGCATTTATCCAGCACATGCAGGAGAGAGCCTTCCCGCCTTCCTTCGCGAAGGCTAGAAGTAAGTTCAAGGTTCCTCCTGCTGGCCAGATCAATCTCCACATAATCAGCCCAGGTATAAACCTTAAGATCCCTTATATGTCTAAGGTTTATCTTCTGGGTTTGCTTGAGAAAAGATAAAATAGCAGCGGCAGCAGTTATACCAGCTGACATATTTTCTAATCCCCGCCCTTTAAGAGAAGAAAGACCAAAATGACTTAACAGAAGTTTTTCCCCGGCAGTAAAAGCTTCATCTTCCGGGGGCAAAAAAGTAAAAGCTATCTTCCCTATTCTTAACTGGTCTTCTTCCCTTAAAGCCAGGCTGTCACCTTCTAAAAGCAGGCATTCTGCCGGTTTTATCCTTTCTAATTCACTGGCCAGTTTTATATAGGCATCTTCACCTTCCCATTCCGTAACCTTGAACTCTCCTGTCGATACATCTATATAAGCGAAGCCGATTATGCCTGCCTCTTGTACTACTGAGGCTAAAAAATTATTGCTCCCCTCTTCCAGCATAACATCTTCCAGAACCGTACCGGGAGTAATTATTCTCACTACTTCTCTCTTTACTATTCCTTTAGCCTGGGAAGGATCTTCCATCTGCTCACAGATAGCTACCTTGTAGCCTTTATTTATAAGACGGGCTATATAATTGCTGGCCGAGTGATAAGGCACTCCACACATAGGTATTTTTTCTTCTCCGCTTTCCCGGCTGGTAAGAACGATTTCCAGTTCCCGGGAAGCTATCCGGGCATCTTCAAAGAACATCTCATAAAAATCGCCCAAACGAAAAAAAAGAATAGCATCTTTATGTCTTTCTTTTATCTCCAAATACTGTTCTAGCATAGGAGTATATCTGGACACCTTTTTTTCCTCCCTGCTTTAAGCCTTCGCTAATAAAGAAAGACTTAGGGTTTGCACTAAGTCTTTCTCTATAGACACCGACTTTTCATTTGGGCTATTCCGAACATCCTCCGCCACAGGAACTGCATCCTCCTGCACATCCTCCTGCTATGGCCTGGTTCATGGCAAAATATACTGCCTGCATAAGGTTATCAAATCTTTCCTGGGCCAAAAGCAATTCCTGCACCAGGGGATTGCTGTTTAGCTGCTGTTCTAAAATAGCCAGATGATTTTCTTCCTGCTGGGGAAGAATAAGACCACTTTTCTTTTTCTGTTCCAGGCGCATACGGGTATCCTGATAACGCATAATCAGGTTATAGGCTTCTTCATCTGCTACCAGTTTTTCCTGGGCCTTTTTTAAAGCATTGATCTCTTCCGAATGCGCAATCGAACTCCCCAGTTCAAAAGCCATCTTGATGATATTTTCACTTGACAAAACAAATTCCTCCCATACTAATTATTAACCTTCAACTAATTCTCCAAAAAGAGAAAAAGTCCTGGCTTCTGTTATTTTAACATTTACCAGCCTGCCTGTTAAATCCCCCGGACCAGAAAAAATAACAATCCGGTTAGTGCGGGTACGGGAGGTAAGTTTGTCTTTATCAGTCTTGCTGGGGCCTTCTACCAGTACTTCCTGCACTGTTCCTTCTAAAGATTTGTTTATCTCCGTAGCAATCCCGTACTGCAGCTCATTTAACCTTTCTAACCTGGCCTTTTTTACCTCCAGCGGAACCTGATCCGTAAATTCAGCGGCTTTAGTCCCGGAGCGTGGAGAGTACATAAAAGTAAAAGCAGCATCAAAGCGCACCTTTTTTACCATATCCAGGGTATCGGCAAAATCGTCTTCGGTTTCTCCGGGAAAGCCTACTATTAGATCTGTAGTTATGGCTACCCCCGGGATTTTGTCCCTTATCCTGGCGGTTAAAGCCAGATAATGTTCGCGCGTATAATGCCGGTTCATGCGTTTAAGTATCCGGTTACTTCCTGCCTGCAGGGGGACGTGGACATGTTCACACATCTTCTCTTCCCGGGCTATGGTATCTATAAGCTTATCCGACATGTCTTTGGGATGAGAAGTAGTGAAACGCACCCTTAAAATTCCTTCTACTTCGCAAACCATCTTTAAAAGGTCGGCAAAATCAACTTTTTCCTCAAGGCCTTTACCATAAGAATTTACATTTTGCCCAAGCAGAGTAACTTCTTTATATCCCTCGCGGGCTAAAAGTTTTACCTCTCTTATTATATCATCAGGATGTCTGCTTCTTTCCCTTCCCCGGGTATAAGGCACTATGCAATAGCTGCAGAAATTATCGCACCCAAACATGATATTCACAAAAGCGCTTATCCCGGACTGGCGCCTTACAGGAAGGTCTTCTATTATGCCTTCCGCTTTTTCCCACACCCTTATAACCTGTTTTCCGGTAGTATATGCTTCTTCCAGAAGATAAGGAAGTTCATGTATATTGTGCGTGCCGAAAATAACGTCTACTCCCTGTTTCTTAAGTATACTTCTCGCTTCCGGGGTTTGGGCCATACATCCGCCAAAAGCTATCAAAAGTTCCGGTTTTTTGCGCTTTAAACCTATTACTTCCCCCACCTTGCCAAAAACCTTATTTTCAGCCGAATGCCTTACACTGCAGGTATTAAACACGATAAGATCAGCTTCTTTTTCTTCATCAGTTGCGGTATAACCCATGGCCTCTAGAAGCCCGGCAATAGTTTCGGAATCCCGGACATTCATCTGGCAGCCATAAGTTAATATCATATATTTTTTATCCTGGCCTAAACTGGTATAAGCGAATGCCATTTTTTCCTCCTTCTAAGTTACTATTTATTTTCTATCCATATTGCCTTTATTATTATAATTTTATTCTTCTATCTCCGAAAGTATATTAATAAAAACTGATGTCAGCCAGGGATCAAACTGTTTTCCGGAGCAGCGGGTAAGCTCCACAATTATATCCTCTTTTTTCATGGCTTTGCGATAAGGCCGGTCATGGCTCATCGCATCATAGGCATCAGCCAGAGCCAGAATACGGCACTCCAGAGGGATTTCAGTTTCTTTCAGTCCCAGAGGATAACCGCTTCCGTCCCAGCGTTCATGGTGTTTGAGGATAAAATCAGCAATATGAGCCAGCTCAGGCGAGCTTTGGGCAATGCGGAAACCTATCTCGCAGTGCTTTTTCATCTCCTCAAACTCTTCTTCCGTAAGCTTGCCTGGTTTAAAAAGAATACGGTCAGAAATTCCTACCTTGCCTATATCATGAAAACGGGCCAAAAGGCAGAGGTCATTTATCCTGGATTCGCTAAGCCCGATCCTTTCCCCTATCTTGCGCACTATTTCCTGCATACGGTCGGTATGCCCTTCAGTTATATAGTCCCTGGCTTCCAGGGCTTTCATAAGCAAGTTTACAATGCTGCTCTTGGTGCTCTGGCTGTGTAAGAGCTTTTCCCGGTACATAAGCTTGTCTGCCTCTTTAAAAAGGTCAAACATGGAGGTTTTCGCATTAAGCCTTACAGCCTGTCCCAGGGATATGCTGAGCAATATACCCTCTGCTGCATTTATTTTCTCTATTTCTTTTTTCAGGCATCCTATATAATCCTCCACAACCTGCGGCAAAGCCCCGCTTATCAGCACCGCAAATTCATCTCCGCCTATGCGGGCAATTATACTGTTTTGCGGGAAACAGCTTTTTAATATAGCAGCATATTTTTTAAGTATTTTGTCTCCCGCACTATGTCCCAGGGTATCATTGATGAGCTTCAAGCCATCAACATCTGTTATCACCAGCGCTACCGGTGCCTTTTTGTTTTTTTCCATCTCCTCCAAAACTTTATCAAAATAAAAGCGGTTATATAAACCGGTTAAAACATCATGTTCAGCCAGATAGCGCAGCCGCTCCTCCATTTTTTTTCTTTCCGTTATATCGCGGCTTACGGCGATAAGCACCGGTTTTTGGCTGTCATCTTTAAGCGCTTTGCCCAGGGTCTCTACCCATACATAATTTCCATCGGCCCTTTTTAAACGGTATTCAAAGCGGCTGGGTTCACCAGTTGCCAGTGTCTTTTGGAATTCGTACCATACTTTTTCCCTGTCCTCGGGATGGATGAAATCCAGAACCGAATTACCTATGCTCTTTTCCGGCTTATAGCCCAGCATAGTGCGGTGAGAAGGACTGGCATAAAGGAGCCTTCCCTCTGCATCAACCTGTGATATGAGGTCCATCGTATTTTCGGCAATTATGGAAAGCTGTGCCTCTCTCTTTTTAAGTTTTTTCTCCGCTCTATATCTTTCAGTTATATCCAGCAATGTCCCCATTATAGCAGGTTGGCCTTCGTACATAAAAATTGCCCCAGAATATAGGACATACCTTGTTTCCCCATTTTTAGTCAGCAGCTTGAACTCATACCGGGGTTCAATCTTTTCGCCTCTCTGCCTGGCTAAACCCCGCTGTTTTACGATTTCCCGGTCATCGGGATGCACTACATCCCACATCAGTAGATCATGGTAAAGCTCTTCCTCGGAATAACCGGTCAATGAACAAAAAGCCGGATTAACATACTTAAACTTCTCTCCCTGCCCTACAAAAATCATAGCAGGGGTATTTTCCGCCAGGGAGCGGAACTTTTCTTCGCTTTGTCGGAGTTCATATTCTACTTTCTTTTGTTCTGTTATATCCCGGATGTTTTCAATAGCTCCTCCTATTTCTCCTTTTATGTTGTATAAAGGAGCGGCGGTAAGCCAGAAGTATCTCTCTTTACCTTTTATCATAACCGGGCCTATTTCCGCATGTAAAACCCCGTTCTTTAAAGATACATTTCTATACTCTTCCCCTTCTGGCAGTTTGCCCTGCAAACAATAATGAGCCAGCGAAGGCCGGCAGGTTTCATAAAAATTCTCTGTAAGGGTATAGCTCTTTTGTCCTACCGCTTGCGAAGCGGAAACCCCGGTTAAAAGCTCCATAGCATAGTTCCAGAAAATAACATGGTCATCCCTGTCGATTACAAAGGTAGCATCAGGGAGAGAGTTCACGATATCCTCCATTTTTTTATGCATTTCCAAGAGTTCCTGCTGGTTTTTTTCCAGAGTCTCGTATTGTGCTCTTATTTCCTCTTCG
Organism: Thermosyntropha lipolytica DSM 11003; assembly: GCF_900129805.1. Classification (GTDB taxonomy): domain Bacteria; phylum Bacillota; class Syntrophomonadia; order Syntrophomonadales; family Syntrophomonadaceae; genus Thermosyntropha; species Thermosyntropha lipolytica. The sequence continues at coordinate 7,116 of NZ_FQWY01000024.1, read as the reverse complement.
GCTGCCTGCAGCTGTTCATAGGTAGAATGCAGTTCTTCATACTGGGCCTTTAATTCTTCTTCCGCTGCCTGCAGCTGCTGGTAGGCAGTTTCAATCTCCTCATAAGCTCTCCTCAATTCTTCTTCTTTCGCCATCTGTTCTGTTATGTCGATGCCGATACCGATATACTCCACAGGTTTTCCTTTTTCATCATAGACCAGTCTGCCCCTTATGTTGTACCAGCGGTAACTGCCGTCTTTATGTCGAACCCTGAAGTTAAGGGTGGTCTTATCCATTTCTTCTTTTATATCCCGGTTAAAATAAGCAATATAGCTCTTCAGGTCATCTGGATGGATAAAATCCTTAAAATGTTTTCCTAGGCCCTCTTCTACCTCATACCCCAGCTGTTCTTTCACACTGGGAGATATAAACGTAAACCTGCCCTGCAAATCAGATATACCTATTATCTCACGCAGATGAAAAATAACTCTTTTTAACTCTCTGGCATCCATATTAAAGTTATTGCTACTCTCCATAAACTTTCCCTTCCCCCAAGCATAAAGATCTGACAAAAATTTTTATTAACTGTCATAAACTGCTTTTATATATAATTTTAATAGATTTGTATATAAATTTACATCAATTTTGCATTATTATTTTTCATTTTAAAATAGAAACAATTTTTTGATGATTTTACCATATATTCGATAAAAATCAACAACAAAACAGCCGGCATCTCTCCGTGCCGGCTGTTAATAAAAAGTAGACTATATCTTGTATTTCCGCAACTCCTGCCTGAAGCCTTCCGTAAGTTTTTCTAGCTGTTCAACATAGGAAGTAAGTTCTTTTATTTTATCAGAATACTCAGCTACATTGGCACTCATTTCTTCACTGGAAGCTGAGTTTTCCTGGGCAATAGCCGCCAGGGTATGCAGATTCTGGAATACTTCGGATATATGCTGAGTTTCTTTGGAAAGCTCTTCTACTAAATCGACGATAGTATAAGCTACTTTATCTATTTCTTCAGTTGATTTCATGTTATCTTCCACCGCCTTTTCCAGGCTTTGATTGCTCCTTTCCAGCTGCACAAACTGTTCGCTTATATCCCTTACCAGCTTGCTGACCTCATTTATAAAATACTGCAGGTTTTCATTGATAGTTTTTACCGCCTGTTTTACATCATCAGCCAGTTTTCTTATCTCTTCGGCTACTACGGCAAAACCTCTTCCCTGTTCTCCGGCCCGGGCTGCCTCAATGGCCGCATTAAGAGCCAGAAGATTAGTCTGGTCAGCTATACCTTCTACGGTAGTTACAATTTCCATTATATTCTGTACCCGTCCAGCCAGATCTTCTCCCTGCTGGTTTACATTTTTAAACTGTTCTTTTGTATCTAAAAGCAGAGAAGCTACTCCTTTTACCTCACTAAACGATCTTTTGATATTCTCTACCGCCTGTGAGAGGTTTTCTTTGGCCTCCAGTTCTCTTTGTGCTAAATGGTTTAATTGCTCAATATTCTGGGTAAGGGTAGAAACTGATTTTTCCGTTTCTTCCGCCTGGTATACTGCACCTTCTGCTACCTGATGTACTACCGAAGATATTACTTCGGAAACATTCCCCATTTCTTTGGCTATTTTGCTGAATTTGCTGCTAAAGGTATAAAGGTCATCGGTTCCGCCTTTTAAATACAAAAAGTCTTTCTGAATATTTTCTTTAAGTTTATTTAAACTCTCACTTATAGTTTCTAATTCATCACCGGTAGCAATCCGGTAAGCAGAAGCAAAATCAAAATTCTGCATGTATTCAGCCTGGGTTTTAAGCCCTTTTAAAGGTTTAAATGAAATATAACTCACAGCACCTGCTACTGCTCCGGTTAATGCTGCATAAACCAGACTAACCAGATTAAAATCAGCAGCAGCCAGAAGGAAAAGCGGCCAGGACAAAACACCACTTGCCAAACCTGTTCTCAAAGGTATACTATGCAAAAATCCTGCTGCCAGTACCTGATTTAAGCGGTAGCGTTTTATATATTCATTCCCTTTTTCAAATTTCAGCCTTACCTTCAAATAAGGTTTACCTTCTTTTTGTCCTTTATCCAGAATTTCAATAACGAGCTTTTCCTTAAAAAATTCCGAAGCTCCTTCTAATAAACCTAAAAAGTAGGAAAACATGCCCCGGTGTGATATGTACTCGATTTCCAATTCTTGCGGACCTAATATAGTCGGAATGAGTCGGGGAGGCAAAGCCCCAGGAATCTTTTTTGTTAATTGAGTATGCAGCTCATCCATCATAAAAATAAAATCCCGCAGGTTGCTTCGCTCAAAATATGAAGGATACCATTCCGCGAAAGATTTTATATTATGCCTGCCGATTTCCCGCCATACGTCTTCGACACTTTTTTGGGTATATCGGGCTATGCTTTTCATTATATTGAAAGGTTCAACATCAGGTATATCTTCCAGAGGGGTTATGAGTTTACCTATAGGCCAGTTATTTTCTCTTAAGCTTTTTTCGACAATTTCCTGTCCATACAGTTTTTCGGCACTGTTAAGCCAGGTAGCCACTACTGTCCCTTTCAAAAACAACACCTCGCTTAAAATTTATATTTTTATTATATATACTGGTTTGCTAACTATCCACCTAATTTTTAGCAGGAATTAACTCTATTAGAATTAAGCATATATTCACTTTTATAATAAACATATTTCCATAAATAATTTATGCTAGTAAATTTTTAAAAAAATATTTCGATTTATAATTATTTATTGTATAATAATATTACAGGCAAATTGCTTTAATATTCTAAACTTTATATTCATGACAAGGGGGTAAATTTTATGGTAAGAAAAGACATGCCCACCGTATGTGAAGCCTTTTACTATTCATGTGAAAAATTTCCCGATCGCCCGGCTCAGGTTTTTAACCCTGCTCTCTATAATAATGACCACCAGGGAACCTTTACCTATAAGCAATTGCGGGAGAGAGTAGAATACTTAGCCGGCGGCCTTATGAAGCTGGGTATAAATCCTCAAGACATGGTGGCTATAATGTCCCCTTCCAGTGCCTACTGGACCCAGGCTGATATGGCCATAGCCAATTGTGGAGCAGTAAGTGTGGCCATATTTCCCACCTTATCCCTTGGCGAAGTGCTTTACATAATGAATGATTCGAAGAGCCGCATCCTTTTTGTAGGCAATGAATCGCTGTTAAACCATGTTTTAGCCGGGATCGATCAAATGCCTAGCCTGGAAAAAATTATCGTTATGGATTTAAAGTATAAGAGCAATGACAGCCGCATCCTCTCCTGGCAGGATTTAATCAATTTAGGGCAAGAATATCTTAAACAAAATTATGATAAATATGAGCAGAGATGGAAAAGTGTAAAACTGGAAAACCCCTACACCATCCTCTATACCTCTGGCACCACCGGCCAGGGAAAAGGAGTAATCCTTACCCACTGGGGAGCTGCTTCCCGCATGAAAGGAGTAAATGAGTTTTTTGCCCGCTACAATATGTCAGTTACCGAAAATGATGTAACCTTATGTTATCTTCCTCTGGCCCATATATTTGACCGGGGTTCCTGTCAGCTTATGGCCATCTGGCAAGGTGCCTGTATATGCTATGCCGACTCTCCAGCTACCCTGCTGGAAGATCTGCAAAAATACAACCCTACCTGGATAAACTGTGTACCCCGCATCTATGAAAAAATTTATATTACCATGCAACAGCAACTGGCTGCCAGTTCGCTTAAAAAATCGATATTTGAATGGGCCAATCGGATAGGAGATGAAGTTCTTAAATACCGCACCAACCCGAATGGCACCATAAACATGTCTCCTGATTTTGACCTTATGGGCAAACTGCCATTCGGTTTGAAATTAAAATATAAAATAGCTGATAAGCTTATTTTCAGCAAAATCCGCGGATTATTCGGCAAACGTTTCCGTTTCTCTTTTTCCGCCAGTGCAGCTATATCCCCGGACCTTTTAAGGCTGTATTACAAAGCAGGATTAGCCGTTCTGGAAGGATACGGATCTACAGAAAGTTTCAATGCCTGTATCCTGAATCCCATCACCGCTTGTAATCCTGGGAAAATGGGCATTGATGCCAATGGAAGCATAGGGCGGGTAGCCCCTGATGGGGAACTGGAAATTTCTGGAGCAGGTATTTTTGCCGGCTATCTCAATAAACCGGAAGAAACTAAAGCTGCCTTTACGGAAGATGGATGGTTCAAGACGGGTGATGTAGTTGAAAAAGATGCCAACGGTTATTATAAGTTTATTGAACGCAAAAAAGGCATTATATGTCTTGCTATTGGCAAAAATGTGGCCCCGGCCAAAATTGAAAACCTGTTTTCCACCAGTTCTTATATTGACCAGGTTTTCGTAATCGGCGATGAGCGCAACTATATTACCCTGCTGGTAGTGCCTAACTTCACTTATTTTGTGGAGCTGTATAAACAGAATAATATTAAATATGACGAAAAAGCCCTGGTCTGGTCAGATGCTACCGGGGTGCTCATCTGCAATCAAGTAGGCCCAGAATTTATTGAAACTGATCTGTTAAAGAGCAAAATTGCCGAGGAGATTCAAAGGGTAAATGAACAATTAGAAACTTTTGAGCGCATCAAGAATTACCGGATTTTAACCAAACGCTTCACCGAAGAAGATGGCGAACTTACTCCTACCCTGAAACCTAAAAAACGGGTAATTGTAGAAAAATACAAAGACTTGATTGAATCTATGTATAAATAAAACAGAATTATAATATACGGCCTAAAGCTAGCTTTATCCACCAGCCCAAGTATACAGCATTTAGCTGTATACTTTTTTATTGGGTTTTTTGGCCACAAAACATGGGCTCAATTAGTATTATTGATAAAGTTATTTTATTATTGTATATTATAAGAAATACAGGCAGGAGGTGGAAATTAATGGAGTTAGCAGGAAAAACCATTGCCGAATCAGCTACTACCCTCAGCCAGATAATACTTCCTTCACAGGCAAATCCGGCGGGAACTGCTCATGGAGGAGAACTGCTGAAAATGATGGATAACTGTGCAGGAGCATGTGCTACCCGACATTCCCGTGCTATCGTAGTAACTGCTGCTATTGACAACATAAACTTCCATGCCCCGGTATTTGTAGGGAATCTGGTTACTTGTAAAGCTCATCTAACCTATGTATCTAATTCTTCGATGGAAGTTGCCGTAAGCCTGGAAGCAGAAGATCTTTTACAGGGAACTAAAGAGTGTTGCATGACTGCGTACTTTACATTTGTTGCCCTAGATATGAATCGCAGGCCGCAAAAAGTTCCTCCCTTAATACTCCTCAATGATATGGAAAAAGAAGAGTTTGAAGCAGGCAAAAGGAGAAGCCAGGAACGCAAAGCAAATCCCCAGGCCTGCTGGCTGTCCCTTTACTAATATCAATCTTCACCAGTAACTAAATTAATTGCTCAAGCTATACAGTTCTCCCCCGGAAAACTGTATAGCTTTTTTTACTTTAAAGCTAATCTTCTCTTCCCTTTCCCCCATCCTCCGGCCAAGTTTCCACATATATACTGCGGCTGGGAAAAGCAATGCTTACTCCTTCTTCAGCCAGTATATCCATTATTTTCAGATTTATGTCATGTTTAGTTGCCAGGTGTTCTGCCAAATCAGTGCTGTTAGTAAAGAAATATACCAGTATATCTAAACTGCTTTCATTAAACTGATCAAAATAAACCATTATAGTTTCCGGATGTACTCCAGCATGGTTGGCTAAAAGTTCTTTTATTCTGACGGCTACACGTTCTATCTTTTCCGGCGGAGTCCCATAAGTTACCCCTAAATAAAATCTTACCCTTCTTTTCCCCATCCGGCTGTAGTTGGTTATAGGCTCATTGGCCAGAGCCGAGTTGGGCATAGTTATTAAGGCCTGGTCAAAAGCCCTTATTTTCGTGCTGCGAAAACTTATCTCCTCCACCGTTCCTTCAATGCTGGGCGTTTTAATCCAGTCTCCTACCGCAAAAGGTTTATCCAGAATTACAACTATGCCTCCAAATATATTGGCTAAAGCATCTTTGGCGGCTAAAGCAAAGGCTAATCCTCCAAGTCCCAGGCCGGCAATAAGGCCACTTACATCATAATCCCACTCCTCAGCCAGAACCAAAAGCGCAATTATAACAATAAGTATGCGGGCAACTTTGGAAAAAAATTGAATAATCGTGTAGTCTAAATTCAGCTTGACTTTAAGTTCTTCCGCCAGCGAAGAATGAGAACCGCTCAAACTGTAAAATCCCCAGGTTATGATAATAATAAGAAAACTGCGCCAAAACTTGTTAAGCAGCAGGTCTAACTGGGCAGACAGAGGTAAATACTTTAAAGCGAAGAATAGACCTGATATTATAAATAAAGCACTTAAAGGCTTTTCAAAGGCCTCCCAAATTTTTTCATCTAATTCGGTCTCGGTATTCTGGGTTATTTTCCTTATCCAGGGATAAATATAAAGAAAAAAAATCTGGCGTAAAACTATAAAAATAAGAAAAATGAGCAAGGATAACCCTAGCATTTTAAGCCACATCCAAAAGGCATCTCTCTGCATCCAGCCCATTATTTGCCACTTTAAATGGTCATACACATAACTCATGCTAAAAACCCTCCACTATGCTTATACTGCGTATAAAAAATTATAGGTATGAAAAACAGGTTATCAGGCAATAATCTGAAACAGGCACAGTTTAAGGAGGCTTTTCTATGTCTGTACGCAAAGTTTCTTGTTTCTTGTTGTTAATAGCTTTTTGCCTGGGACAAATTTCATTTTACGGCTTAGCAAGGAGCTACAATATGTATTATTTATTCTCTATTATTACTGCCAACACAGCCATTATCATAATATTATATAATATCTTATCAAGTAGCAAATATCAAAACCAGACTAACGCGAAAACAGACTATTATATATATGTAAACATATACCCTGACTTCCCCGGCCAAAGCTTCTTCGAGGTGCCATTAAAAAGGAGAAATCTATAAAACCAATAATTTAAGGGGGCATCAGCCCCCTTACAGATTGTAGACAAAACCGCTTTTAGAGGTGCTAATCTAAAAGCGGTTTTCTTTTTTACATGCGAGATAATATGTAAAATATACCAAAAGCC
>NZ_FQWY01000009.1 GCF_900129805.1 Thermosyntropha lipolytica DSM 11003 | reverse complement strand
AGAAACCATTGAACGGGTATTTGCGGATGCTAAGGAAAAACACGGCATGAGGTATACAAATTTAAGAGGCTTGAGGAAAGTAGGAGATTACCTCACGCTTCTGTTTGCCTGCATGAATTTAAAGAAGTTAGCCACCTGGAAAAGAAAACAGAAAGAACTCCCTCCGGTAACACCAGTATATGGTGTTTTTTTATTTTCAAATTTTGGCTTTTGGTATATTTTACATATTATCTCGCATGTAAAAAAGAAAACCGCTTTTAGATTAGCACCTCTAAAAGCGGTTTTGTCTACAATCTGTAACCGGGAAAAACTCCCGGTTATTTTTTTGCTTTATGCAGGATTTTGTTTAATAATACAGAATAAAATAATGTTATACTTTTTTATGGGATGAGAAAAGAGGGGGGATGAAAGGGGAGGAAGGGAGGAAAACCGGATAGAGTAAAAATATTTAAGGAGGGATTATTTTGTATAAAATCCGGAATAAAAGTATAGCTTTGCTTCTGATTATGGCCCTGCTTTTTATAATTCCCGGCTGTGGACAAAAGGGAAGTGCGGGCAGTAGTGAAGATGTTATCAAACTCGGCTTTTTAGGAGCCAAAACGGGGCCGGTTGCTAACTATGGGATACCGGGCGAAAAAGGGATGAAACTGGCGATTGAAGAGCTTAATGCTAAAGGCGGCATTTTGGGCAAAAAGGTGGAAGGAATTTATGAAGATAATAAAGGAGATAGTGCGGAGATTGCTTCCATTGCTACCAAGTATATAACCCGGGATAAAGTGGTGGCTATGGTAGGAGACCCCTGTACGGGACTTACCAAGGTAGCAGCCGATATTGCCCAGAAGAATGGAGTAGTTATCTTTTCCCCTGGAGCTACCGGACCGGGAGTAGTAGAAATTGGGGATTATGTTTTCAGAAATACCCTGCTGGATGTTTTTGCGGTTCCAGCAGTAGTTGACTGGATGATGAAGGAAAAGGGTTGGACTAATTTTGCCATTATAACTTCTCTCAATAATGGCTATAGTACGGCCTTAACCCCTGTTTTCAAAGAAGCTATCAATAAAAAGGGTGGCAAGATTGTTCTGGAAGATAGTATAAACGATGGGGAAACTGATTTTACGGCTCAGGTTACCAAGCTTAAAAGATCAGGAGCAGATGTACTGGTATTTACTGGTTATTACACAGAAGCTGCCCTTATAATGAATGAGGTTAAGAAACAGAATTTTGACATTACTCTGGTAGGTGGAGACGGGCTTTACGGACAGGATTTGGCTAAACTGGGCAAAGATGCGGTAGAAGAAAAAGTAATATTCTACTGCGGCTTTTCCAGCGATCAACCTAGTCCGGAAACCGAAGCTTTTCTTAAGAAATACCGGGAAAAATACGGGGAAGAACCGGACATGTTCTCGGCTCAGTATTATGATGCTGTTATGATCCTGGCTAAAGCGATGGAAGATGCGAAGAGCACAGATCCTAAAGTATTTAAGAATGAACTGGCCAAACTGAAAGATTATCTGGGAGTTTCGGGTAAGACGACTTTTCTTCCCAATCGTGAGCCGGTAAAAAGCCCGGTTTGTCTTATCACTGTAAAAGATGGAAAATTTAAACTTCTAGATAAGATTGAAGTTAATGTACAATAAGAGTTAATATATATAAGTGTCCTGTCCTCTAAAGGACAGGACACGATTGGTTAATAACGAATGAATGTTTTAAAAAGCAGTTATTCGTTATTAACTGATAACGCTTTATTTTAAGGGAGGAAGCGATGTTTTGGGAACAGCTCATTAATGGTCTTACTCTGGGCAGCACTTATGCTTTGATTGCCCTGGGATATACTATGGTTTACGGTATTATCCAGCTTATCAATTTTGCCCATGGCGAAATTTATATGTGGGGTGCTTTTGCCGGCTTATTTTTAGTTACGGTTCTAGGGGTAAATATTTTTGTAGCCCTTATCGGGGCTATGATTTTTTGTACCCTTTTAGGTATGTTGATGGAGAAGATCGCCTACAGACCATTAAGAGGTAAATCTTCGCGGCTTTCGGCTTTAATAAGTGCCATTGGTGTATCGATATTTTTATCGACTCTAATGGTGCTTTTAAGGGGGCCTAATACTACCCGTTATCCCGAAGTATTAAGGGTAAAAACCTTCAGTTTAGGTGCTGTAGAAATATCTTCTTTGCAGATTATAATTCTTCTGGTGGCTTTTCTTTTAATGGCAGCTCTTACTTTTATGGTGCAGAAGACGAAATTAGGGAAGGCTATGCGTGCATGTTCACAGGATTTGGATGCTTCTTATCTTATGGGCATAAATGTAAACCGGATTATATCTTTTACTTTTGCCATAGGTTCGGCACTGGCGGCAGCTGGCGGGGTAATGGTAGGTATATATTATAATGCGGTATGGCCTTATATGGGGACTATGGCAGGTCTCAAGGCTTTTTCCGCTGCCGTTTTAGGAGGAATTGGCTCTATTCCTGGAGCTATGCTGGGGGGCATAATTCTAGGGGTTTTAGAGATTTTGGGGGTAGCTTATCTTTCATCATCTTATAAAGATGCTATAGCTTTTGCTATACTTATACTTGTTTTGCTGGTGCGCCCGCAGGGCATAATGGGACAAAAGAAAATGAAAAAAGTGTAGGTGGATTAAATGGATGCCTGGTTTGCACAATATGTTGATGCCTATTATCTGCGTATAATGGTGCTGATAGGTATAAATATAATTCTGGCTTTAGGACTTAATCTTATAACCGGGGTTACGGGACAATTATCTATGGGACATGCTGGTTTTATGAGTATAGGTGCTTATACTGCAGCTATATTGACTTTACATTATGGCACCAGCTTTGTTCTTGCCCTCCTTTCCGGGTCCCTGATGGCTGCTTTTTTTGGTTTTATAATTGGGATTCCTACCTTGCGCCTGGAAGGCGACTATTTGGCTATGGTAACCATAGGTTTTGCCGAGATAATCCGGGTATTTTTCCTCAATTTTGAGCTGGGAGGAAAAGCAGTAGGACTTTATGGGATGCAGCAGTATACAACTTTTTCTATGGTATTTATTCTGGTTATTCTGGTAGTTGTGCTCAACTGGCAGTTGCTTAAATCCCGCTATGGCAGGGCGCTGTATGCTATAAGGGAGAATGAAATTGCCGCTGAGGCATGTGGGGTTAACACTACAGGCATGAAGGTAGCTGCTTTTACTATGGGATCTTTTCTGGCCGGTTTGGCAGGAGGGCTTTATTCTCATTATATGGGATATATAGCACCGCAGGATTTTGGCTTTATGCGCTCAATTGAGATACTGAACATGGTAGTTTTAGGCGGTATGGGAAGTATTCCCGGTGTGATGCTGGGGGCGGCTGTGCTTACGGTATTACCGGAGATGCTACGCATAGTAGCTGACTATCGCCTGTTATTTTATGGGGCCTTGCTGGTAATACTTATGATTTTCCGACCCAATGGTATTATGGGGGATATGCGCCTTTATGACCTGAAACAGCGCCTTAGAACAAAAGAGGTGAAAACATGCCGATCCTGAAATTAGAAAAGATAACCCAGGAATTTGGAGGGCTGCGCGCTTTAGATAGTGTTGATTTGGAAGTAAGGGAAAGGGAAATTTTTGGGGTCATTGGGCCTAATGGAGCAGGCAAGACTACCCTTTTTAATATAATTACCGGCATATATGTGCCTACCGAAGGAGATTTGCTTTTTAAAGGGAAAAAATTGAATGGACTACCTGCTCATAAAATTGCCTCTTTAGGTATAGCGCGGACTTTTCAGAATATAAGGCTTTTTGGCCGTCTTTCGGTAGAGGATAATGTGAAAATAGGGAGTATGGCTCTTATGCCGGCTGGTTTTTGGTCAAGCCTTTTAGGTTTGCCATCTGAGCGGAAAGCGGGAAGAAAGGCAGAGGAAAAAAGCAGGTTTCTCTTAAAGATGCTTGGTTTGTACGAAAAGAGGAAGGAATATGCTTCTTCCCTCGCTTATGGGGAACAGAGAAAGCTGGAGATAGCAAGGGCTCTTGCTCTGGAACCGTCTCTCCTGCTCCTTGATGAGCCGGCAGCAGGCATGAACCCGGCGGAAAAAGATGAACTTATGGATTTAATACGCCGGATAAGGGATGATATGGGGATAACCATACTGCTGGTAGAGCATGATATGCACCTGGTTATGAATATTTGTGAGCGGATAGCTGCTTTCGATTATGGCCGCAAAATTGCGGAAGGAAGTCCGGATAGAGTAAAGAATGATGAGAGAGTAATCATGTCTTATCTGGGAGATTTAGGGGAATAGCTATGGCAAGAGGGTTGGTCTATCTAGTTGTTTTTTGGGGCGTTTTTTGCATGTCAACCGCTTCTATAATGATAAGGATGTGCACAGCTCCGGCTTTAGTTATAGCTTTTTACCGGGTATTGATTACTTCTCTACTGGCTCTGGTTTTGAGCAGGGCTTTTAAAAAGCAGGATTATGAATGGGGGATAATAAAGGATAACTATATATATGTAGCCGGGGCAGGCCTTTTTTTGGCTCTGCATTTTGCTTTCTGGATAACTTCTCTGTCTTATACCAGTGTTTCTAGTTCGGTATTGTTTACCAATCTGCAGGTCATTTTTGTGATGATATTTTCTTTTTTGTTTCTCCACGAAAAGCTTGGTTTGCTGGGAATTTCCGGGATAATTATTGCTCTTTGTGGATCAGCTTTTATAGCTGGTGGCGATTTAAAAGAAGGAAAATTGTTAGGCGATATGCTTTCGCTGTTAAGTGGCTTTTTTATTGCTCTTTATTTCATAATTAGCCGCCGCCTCAGAGATAGAGTAGATACTTTTACTTATATGGGAGTCGTTTGTGCGGTAGCAGCTGTGGTACTTTTGGGAGGCAATTTTATAACTGGTCATATTTTAACTGGATACCCTACCCGGGATTGGCTGCTTTTTTTCCTGCTCGCTTTGATTCCCGGTATAGGAGGACATGCTTCTATTACCTGGGCTTTAAAATATATAAAGGCTCCCATAGTAGCCGTTTCGGTTTTAGGAGAATCGGTGGGAGCCAGTATTCTTGCCTATTTATTTTTTAACGAAAGCCTCATGTGGTATCAATGGATAGGAGGAACCCTTATAATAATAGGTATATATATGGCAGCCTGGCATGAATATAAAAGTGGGGATCAGTCGTAAAGCTTCATCATGCGAGCTTTAGGGAAGTAATGAGCTATTATTTGCGAAAATTTTTTGCCTTCTTTAGCCATGGTATATGCTCCCCACTGCTCCATACCAGCTCCGTGTCCCCAGCCGCTGCCTTCAAATACGATGTAGTCTCCCTGGGGATAAACCCGGCTGAGCTGGGTGGAAAACAGGCGGTCAAACCCTATTTTTTCTCTTAATTCTACGGCCGGGATAGAAGCCTGGCCTGCGGAAATGGTAAGAGCCCGGTTTGAAGGACCTCTTTTGCTTATGCGTATATCATCAAGTGATCCTGCTTTACTGCCCATTATAGCTCTGACTTCGCTTTTTGGTACTTTTACGGTCCAGTTTTTATACTTGTCCGGGGCATTTTTTAAGCCATTAGTTTCAACAGGTACCAGATAAGGTGCTTTGTCTTTAAGCCTGGGAAAACTTTCTGTTATATCAGCCGTTTTATCCTTGGATGCCGAATGAAAGAGAGCATAAACAAATTTTCCTTTATCTGATATCAAGAATTGGCCGCGGGTAGCATCTACTGCCTTAGATATCCTGGGTGTGATTTTATTAGGATCATAAGCCTGAAATTCAGTATGGTTATCGCTGGCATCGGTGTTGTGAAGCTTTCTGGTACCACCTTCATATGCAATAAGAGCCATGGTCATAGTACGAGCCACTACTGCCTGGGCTTTTAATGCTTCCATAGGGAATTCATCCCCAATTTCAGCAGCTACTACCCCTTTGATATACTTTTCCAGAGGGAGGCTTTCTTTAGTACCCGTAGCTGAACGATAGAGGGTTATAGTCGGTTCACTGTTTTTGATTTTGGCTACTTCTGGCGCTAGTTGGGGAGGAGGCAAGGGCTTTTTAGTTTCTTTTTTCGCACAGCCGGAAAGACAAGAAGCTATTAGTAGTGTTAAAAGAAATATTAAGGGAGCCACTACTTTCCTTTTTTTAGGGACATTTTTATAATCCATTACTACCTCTCCTTGGGAAAAATTTTTTCTTATTTTGCCCGCATAAAGCTTTATTATAACTGGCAAAGTCATGTATAATTTATTCTACTGATTTATAAAACATGGAGGGCTGGTATGCATATAGTTCTGGTTGCACCTGAGATACCTCAAAATACTGGAAATATCGCCCGTACCTGTGCCCTTACCGGAACTAAGCTGCACCTGGTAAAGCCTTTGGGTTTTTCTCTGGAAGACCGCTATCTGAAGAGAGCGGGACTTGATTACTGGGATAAAGTGGAAGTTACAGTATGGGAAGACTTTTACGAGGTAAGGGAATTTTTTGAGGGGAATAACATATACCTGGCTACTACCAGGGGAGATAAGTTCTATCACCAGGTAGAATATACCCGGGATGATGTGCTGGTATTCGGCTGTGAGACAAAAGGGCTTCCCGACTGGATCCTTTCTATGTATCCCCAAAACCGAATCAGGATACCGATGAGGAATATCGGACGTTCGCTTAATTTAGCCAATGCAGCGGCAATTATTTTGTATGAGGCTTTAAGACAGACCGGGTTTAAAGGTTTAGTTTAATTTTGGCAAGGAGACAGCACAAAAGAACCGTCCCTTTGTGCGGACCGTGTGCGGAAAAAAGGAGTGGGCTTTTATGGATAGGCCGCAGATGCAGCTTTTAGATGTACTTTTAGGGTTTTCTGAGGCTTTGGACCTGGTTGACCATAGCCTGGCCAACCACCATATGCAGGTGGCCTATATAGCTTTCAGCCTAGCTGATAGGCTTGGTTTTTCTCTGGATGAGAAGAAGCAGATGGTTATGGCCGGGGCTCTACATGATATTGGAGCTTTATCGGCACAGGAGAGGATTCTAGCTTTAAAGTTTGAGGATAGTATAGCTTATCAACATTCAGAAGTAGGATATCTTTTTTTGCAACAATTTGCACCTTTGCGCCAGGCAGCAAAAATAATTCGTTATCATCATGTCCCCTGGCTTTATGGAAAAGGGAAAAGAGTGTTTCAGTTTGAAGTGCCGATAGAAAGCCATCTTTTGCATCTGGCTGACCGGATTGCGGTTTTGATGAAAAAATCTTCCTTTATTTTAGAAGATAAAGATAAGATATGTGAAAAGATAAAAAGGCACAGCGGGGTAGGATTTGTTCCCGAACATGTGGAAGCATTTCTGGAGCTTGCAGAGTACGAATATTTTTGGCTAGATGCAGTTTCTAACCAGATACCTGATATCCTCAAAAGATATTTAAAACCAGCAGTACTGGATTTATCAATAAAACAGCTGCAGGATTTTTCCAAACTTTTTTCGCGTATTGTGGATTTTAGAAGCCCTCTTAATGCTTCCCATTCTAGTGGAGTAGCCGTGGTGGCTAAAAGGCTGGCGGAGATGGCAGGATTTTCCGTAAATGAATGTGAACTTATGCTGGTAGCTGGCTATCTGCATGACTTAGGAAAGATTGCAGTTTCTCCTTCCTTGCTGGAAAAACCAGGGAGACTCACCTCCCGGGAATTTTTGGTGATAAAAAGACACCCTTATTATACCTGCAGCATTTTGAGCAAGATAGATTCTTTATCAGTTATAAACAGCTGGGCTTCTCTGCACCATGAAAGGCTGGATGGCAGAGGTTATCCTTTTCATCTGAAAGAAAAAGATATTCCGGTAGGAGCCCAGATCATGGCGGTAGCCGATGTTTTTACCGCCCTAAGTGAAGATCGGCCTTATCGCCAGGGCATGGAGAAAGAAGAGATATTTAAAATACTTGACAGCATGGCTTTAAACAAGGCGATAAATGGAGACATAGCAGCTTTTCTTAAAGATGATTTTGATTTTATAGATGAAGAAAGAAAAAAAATGCAAGAGGAATCGCTTCGCGAGTATGAACATATAGTTCATCCGGTAAGAAACCTTAGGATATAATGGTTACATCAAAAGGTTTAGTTTATAATATTTTTATAACTTATTTTTGGGGGTCAAAAGGTGGCGAAGGTACTGATAGCCGATGATGATGCCGTATCCAGACGTCTTCTGGAAGGAACGCTCAAGGCCTGGGGATATGAGGTTATAACAGCAGCGAACGGGCAGGAAGCTATGGAGATATTAAGTTTGCCCGAGAGACCTAGTCTTGCCATTATAGACTGGGTCATGCCGGGTATGTACGGTACGGAAGTGTGCCGGAGGGTGAGAGATAATAACTCTCCTGGTTATGTCTATATAATTTTACTCACGGCCCGTGGAGGCCGGGAAGATATAGTAAAAGGCCTGGAGTCAGGGGCCGATGATTATATGATAAAGCCTTTTTACCCGGAAGAGCTTAAATACCGGCTGAAAATAGGGGAAAGGATAATTAAATTAGAACAGGATATCCTAAAACTTGCCCGCACCGACTACCTGACCGGGGTTTTAAACCGCCGGGCCTTCATGGAAAGGCTGGCGGAAGAAATAGCCCGGATGAAGAGGGAAGGAAAGCCTTTGGGAATAATAATTGCGGATATTGATTTCTTTAAGCGGGTTAATGATAGATACGGTCATCAGGCCGGGGATATGGTACTTAAAGATTTTGCCCGCAGCCTTAAAAAGGCATGCCGGGAATATGACCTGGTAGGAAGGTATGGAGGGGAAGAGTTTATTATATGCCTGCCAGGATGTGACAGGGAAAATACTTTTAAAACTGCCGAACGCATGCGCAAGGTGGTTGAGCTTACTCCCAGCTATATAGAGGATATTAAGAAGGATATTTTTATTACTGCCAGTTTCGGGGTTACCAGCCTGGAACCAGGAGAGGAAAAGAGAGTTGATGATCTTATAAAAGAGGCAGATGAGGCCCTCTATAAAGCCAAGCGCACCGGACGCAACCGGGTAGTTAAAGCGGATGAAATAGATAAAAACATAAAAGAACCGCCACTTTAGGATATGTAGACAGCGACGGTTCTTTTTTTATGTTTTTATTCCTCGGGCTGAGGTGCGCCAACCGGGCATACATCGGCACAATTTCCGCATTCGGTGCAGAGTTCGGGGTCGATTACATATTTGTCTTCGCCTTCCGAGATGGCTTCTACCGGACATTCTTCCACGCAAACTCCGCAGGCGATGCATTCATCATTAATGATGTAGCTCACCGTTTTCCCCCCTTCACGCAAACTCAATACTTGAATTATAATTAAGGCTTGCCTGGCTTGTCAATTTGAACCGGGCTTAAACTTTATTAACTTTTGGTTAAATTTAAAGCCATTGCTCCTCTTTGGCAGTTAGTATAAAATTGATATTACTGGTTAAGCAAAGAAAAGGAGCGGGAGAGAAAAGTTTCTATGAAGTGTGTGATAATGGCTAATGGGGAGTATGGAAAAGTAGAGGAATACAAAGCGGTGGCAAAGGAGGCAGATCTGGTTTTTTGTGCTGATGGTGGAGCAAACTATGCTTATAAAGCAGGCATAAAGCCATGGTGTATAGTGGGAGACATGGATTCTATAGGGCCGGAAGTTAAAGATTTTTATCAGTCCTTGGGGGTTATCTGGCGAAAATACCCCAGGAACAAAGATTTTACCGATACCCAGCTGGCTTTGGCTTTAGCTGAGGAAAAAGGAGCGCGGGAAATAATTTTTCTTGGTACCTTGGGAGGAAGACTGGATCATGCCTTATCCAACCTTTATGCAGGCATGGAATATGTTAAAAGAGGGGTAAAGATAAAACATTATGCTCCTTCCTATGTTGTCTATCTAACCGGGGATAAACTGGAGATAGAGGGAAAAGAAGGGGATATAGTTTCCCTTTTAGCTTTAAGTGATAAAGTACAGGGGGTATGGATAGAAGGTTTTGAATACCCGCTTTCTAATGCCGATTTAGAAAAAGGAAATCCTTATGCGATATCGAATGTATTAAAAGCTTCCCGCGCTTATATAAAAGTAGGCACGGGAGTGCTGGCGGTTATACATTACCACCAGGGATAGGTATTTTATTTTCAGCCGGATGGAGGCGAAAGAGTTGGATTTAAGTTTTTTATCCGGTGTATTTGCCAGCCCTTTTAACATAGTAAAGAGCCTGCTTGATATTGCTATTGTTGCTTATATTTTCTACCAGATTTTAAAACTTATCAAAGGTACTCGGGCCGAGCAGCTTTTAAAAGGCCTGGTATTACTCCTTATCTTTTCTGCCTTAGCGCGTTTTTTGCGTTTAGATGTGGTAAACTGGCTTTTAAGCAAATTATGGCTGGTATTTGCCATTACTCTTCCTATAGTTTTTCAGCCAGAACTAAGAAGGCTTTTAGAGCAGATAGGAAGGGGAAGTTTTCTAACTTCCAGCCGCTTTGTTTCCGGGGCTGATGAATACCGCAAGCTGATAGATGAAATTTGTAATGCCGTATATAGTCTGGGTCAAATGCGTACAGGAGCTTTAATAATAATTACCAGAGAAACAGGAATAGGTGAGTATATAGAGAGTGGGGTTACCCTGGATGCCGTAGTTTCCAAAAGCCTCCTTATGAATATATTTTTCCCCAATGCCCCCTTACATGATGGAGCTGTGGTTATAAGCGAGGGAAGGATTTATAAAGCCGGATGTTTTCTTCCTTTAAGCGACAATCCTTTTGTAGATAAGGAATTAGGGACCCGCCACCGTGCTGCTTTAGGTATAAGCGAGGTTTCGGATGTTATAGCTATAGTGGTATCCGAAGAGACGGGAGCAGTATCAGTAGCCAGGGAAGGGGAACTTAAGCGGTTTTTAAAGCAGGATGATCTGCGATCGCTTTTAGAAAAGGAACTGGTACCCAGGGATAGTCTAAAAGCAGCCTTTTACAGGGGGTGGCTGGGCGAAGATGATGCCAAAAGACAGGAAAGGTAATAAAAATACGGGCTTAAAAATTTTATCCGTAGTTTTTGCTCTGCTATTATGGCTTTATGTGGTAGGAGAAGGGCAAAACCCTGCTCAGCATACTGCCCGGGAAGTTAATCTCCAATACTATAATCTTTCTGAAGGCCTTACCGTACAGGGCCCGGATACGGTGAGAGTCAGGGTCTGGGGAGAAAAGGGGGATAAGAAAGAAGAGATTGAAGCCTATGTTGACCTTACTGGTTTAGCGGAAGGAAATTACAGGCTTCCGGTTAAGGTAAAGACTTTAAAAGGGGCTTTACTGACTACCGTAGAGCCGAAAGAAGTGGAAGTAAAGATAAACAGGATAAGCAAACATACTTTTAGTATAAATTATCGCCTGACCGGAAATTTACCGGAAGGCTACGAACTTTTAGGAGTTGATATTTTTCCCTCTACCTGTCTGCTTAAAGGGGAAGAAACTGATCTCAAGAAGGTGAGTGAAGTAATCTGTGATATCAACCTGTCCGGAGTAAGGGAAACAGCCATCATGGAACTTCCCCTGCGGGCCGTAGATGGCAAGGGGAACGAAGTTAAAGGAGATTTTAAGCTTCTTCCCCCCAAGGCTACGGTATATGTGGTGGCAGGCCAGATGCTTAAAAACAAAGAAGTGGCGATAAATCTGGTAGTGGAAGGGAATCTGGAAGCCGGTTTTACTCTGGGGGAAGTAAGCGTAATACCGGATAAAATTACGGTATTAGGTAATCCTACTATTATAGAAAACCTGGAAAAGATCGATACTTTGCCGGTAAGTTTAGAAGGCAAGACACTTTCCTTTAGTCAGAAGGTAAAGCTGGCCCTTCCGGATAAGGTAAAGGCTTATCCCGCTGAAGTGCTGGTAAATGTGGAAATAAAGAAAAAGGAAATCGAGTGAGGTATATGCGCATAAGAGTAAGGGATATAAGACTGCCTTTAGACCATACGGATGAAGAAATAAAGAGGGAGGCTGCTTGTAAGCTTAAGATAAGGCCGGAGGATATACAAAATCTTACTCTGATAAGAAAGGCAGTAGATGCGAGAAGAAAAGAGGTTTTTTTTACTTATATCGTCGATGTAGAACTGGCAGAAGGAATAAGAATAGAGGAAGCTTTATGGGCTTCTCCCCATATAGCACGGATAGAGGAGGAAGAAGAGGCTAAGCTGGTGCCGGGTGATGCCTTGCTCCCTTTTTCACCCGTAATCATAGGTTCGGGACCGGCCGGCCTTTTTTGTGCCCTCCTGCTGGCTCGCTATGGCTATAAGCCGGTAGTTATTGAGCGGGGAAAGGATATAGAAAGACGGATAAAAACAGTTAACGATTTCTGGCAAAAAGGTATACTAAATCCCCAGTGCAATACCCAGTTCGGTGAAGGAGGGGCTGGAACCTTTTCCGATGGCAAGCTTACTACCCGCATTGGGGATAAAAGAGTAGAATATGTTTTAAAAACTATGGTGGAATTTGGCGCTCCCTCAGAAATTATGTACCTGAAAAAGCCGCATGTAGGCACAGATAATATACGGCGGGTAGTACAGAAAATAAGGGAAGAGATTATAGGCTTAGGCGGTGAATTTTATTTTGATGCCTGTCTTACCGATATAAATATTAACCAAAAGTGTCTAAAAAGCATAGTAATAAATAACAGGTATGAACTTCCCTGTTCGGTGCTGGTGCTGGCCATAGGGAATAGCGCCCGGGATGTTTATCACCTGCTCAGGCGAAAAGGGATAGAGCTAAATCCCAAACCGTTCGCCGTAGGGGTCAGAATAGAACATCCCCAGGAATTAATTGACAAGCTGCAGTATGGTGATTTTGCCGGGCATCCCAGGCTTAAAGCGGCTGATTATCATCTTACCTATCAGGATAAAATAACCGGCCGTTCGCTTTATACCTTCTGCATGTGCCCAGGGGGATATGTTATTGGAGCAGCTTCGTCTCCCGGGCAGGTAGTAACCAACGGCATGAGCTATTATGCCCGGGATACCGGTATAGCCAACAGTGCTCTGGTTATTACGGTTAAGCCGGAAGACTGGGAATATGATCCTTTAGGAGGGATAAGGCTGCAGGAGGATCTAGAGCACAAAGCCTTTATTTTAGGAGGAGAGGATTATAAAGCCCCCTGCCAGAGGCTGATTGATTTTCTAAAGCGCAGGCCTACCACTTCTCTTAAAGGTAGTATTGCTACCTTCAGGCCAGGAGTAAAACCGGCTAATCTCTGGGAACTTTTGCCGCGGGAGTTTTGTGAAGTTTTACAGCGAGGCATTTATTACTGGGATAAGAAAATGCCCGGATTTATAGACGGGAGGGCAGTTTTAACCGGGGTAGAAACTAGAACTTCATCTCCGGTAAGGATAGTAAGGGATGAAAACTTAACTTCCGTAAGCAACCCTTTTATATATCCTTGTGGAGAAGGAGCTGGTTATGCAGGTGGTATAGTAAGTGCCGCCGTTGATGGGTTAAAAGTAGCCGAAATGATCATAAAAAGATATGCTCCTCCGCAGAAGGCAGTGGAGTTAAGAGGAGAAGAGATAGTAAGGGGGAGCCTTCTCTAGAATATCTTTATTGGAGGGAAGAAAGTGGGTACACTTTTTGGAACTGATGGGGTAAGAGGAATTGCTAATGCCGAGCTTACACCGGAAATGGCTTTTGCTTTAGGCAGGGCAGGGAGTTATGTCCTATCTGCCAGCAATTACCGCGCCAAACCTTGTATTCTGGTAGGCAGGGATACCCGGATATCAGGTGATATGCTGGAAGCTGCACTTATTGCCGGCATATGTTCTACCGGAGCTGATGTGTTGCGGGCAGGAGTTATAACTACACCGGCGGTAGCCTATCTGACCAGGGCTTACAAGGCTTCATGCGGTATTGTTATTTCTGCCTCCCATAATCCGGTAGAAGATAATGGCATAAAATTCTTCGGACCGGATGGGTATAAACTGCCGGATGAGGTGGAAGAAGAGATTGAAAAGCTGGTCAGGGAAGGAACTGATAGTTTACCCCGTCCAGTCGGTGCGGCAGTTGGCAGGATATATGAATTAGATGATGCCTTGTCGAAATATATAGATTATCTACAGGGGGCTTACGAGCTGGAGGAGGATTTAAAAGGGCTTACCGTAGTGCTTGATTGTGCCCATGGCGCTGCTTATAAAGCAGGTCCTATGCTCTGGGAAAGGCTGGGAGCTAAAGTAATCCCTATAAATAATAAACCGGATGGGGTAAACATAAATTATAAATGCGGTTCTACCCATATGGAAAGCCTTAAAGAGGCAGTAAAGCTTTACCAGGCGGATCTGGGTATAGCCTACGATGGCGATGCTGACCGCTGCCTGGCAGTAGATGAACGGGGAAAAGAGCTGGATGGGGATCAGATAATGCTTATTTGTGCCCTGGACATGAAAAGACGGGGAATTTTAAAGCCTCTGCAGGTAGTAGCTACGGTTATGAGCAATATCGGTTTAGAGGTTGCCCTGCGCCGGGAAAATATTTCTGTTATAAGCTGCAAGGTAGGTGACCGCTATGTTTTAGAAAAGATGAAAGAGACGGGAAGTATAATAGGAGGAGAACAGTCAGGGCACATAATTTTTTCCCGCTATGCTACTACCGGAGATGGGCTTTTAACCTCCATAAAGCTGGCTGAAGTGGTAAAACGGAGTGGCCTTCCGCTTTCCCAGCTGGCAGGAGAAATGACTAAATATCCCCAGATTTTAGTAAATGTAAGGGTGGAAAACAAAGAGGAGATTTTAAAAAGGCCTGCAGTGGTGGAAGTATTAAAGGAAGCGGAAGCGAGACTGGGGGATTGTGGAAAACTGGTAGTAAGGCCTTCCGGAACTGAACCTCTGGTGAGAATAATGGCCCAGGGTCCGGATGAAGCCCTTTTAAAGGAGGTGATTGCGGAGATAAAAGAAGCCGTAGAAAAAGAATCCTGATAGCCCTTAAAAGGGCAAAAAGCGCCTGACCCGAAGATACTTCGGGTGACGAGGAGAGGGTTTATCGAGTTTTCGGCGGGTGCCCTCCGGTGAGCCGCCACCGTAAGCCTGGCTACAAAACCGGCTAGCAATAGCCGGGACAAAAAGCCCGGCCGCGGCCATTTTCATTTGGGGACGGTTCTTTTTTTAAAAACTATTTCGATTCGAAATAATTGGGATAAAAACTTAGCTAATTAATGATAAATAAATAACAATAGATTTTTGATGGAGGTTTTTATATGTGTGGCATTATGGGATATATAGGCAAAAATGAAAGTTTGCCGGTAATAATAGATGGGCTCAGTAAACTGGAATACCGCGGCTATGATTCAGCCGGGGTAGCTTTTTATAAAGATGGTGAGATAAAGATAATAAAAAAGAAGGGGCGTTTAGCTGATTTAAAACAAGCTATTGAGCAAATGCCGGAAAGCGGTATTGGAATCGGCCATACCAGGTGGGCTACACATGGAGTGCCGAGTGATACCAATGCTCATCCCCATACCGACTGCAATGAAAGGATTGCTGTAGTGCATAACGGCATAATTGAAAACTATGCCCAATTACGCAAAGATCTAATACTGGAAGGACATGATTTCGTATCGGAAACTGATACCGAAGTTATTGTTCATCTTATTGAAAAATATTATGATAATAATTCGCTGGAAGAGGCGGTGCGCAAGGCCCTTAAGCATATGCACGGCTCTTTTGCCATTGGGGTTATATCCAAAGATGAGCCGGATAAGATTATTGCCGCTAAAAAAGACAGCCCGCTTATTGTAGGCATAGGAAAAGGAGAAAACTATATAGCTTCCGATATTCCCGCTATTTTAGGACGGACTAATCAGGTATATATAATGGAAGATAATGAGTTTGCGGTGGTTACAGCTGATAAGGTAGAATTTACCGATTTTGAAGGCAAGCCGGTAGAGAAAGAAATTTTTCAGGTTACCTGGGATCCAGTAGCAGCGGAAAAAGGCGGCTATGAACATTTTATGCTGAAAGAGATACATGAACAGCCGGAAGCCCTGCGCCAGACTTTGCGGGGAAAAATACGGGATGGAAAAGTAGATTTAGGAGATTTAGGCATTAAGCCGTCCAGGATTGGCAAAATTTATATAGTAGCCTGTGGAACAGCTTATCATGCGGGAGTGGTAGGAAAACTGGTTATTGAAAAACTGGCCCGGATACCGGTAGAAACTGACATCGCTTCGGAATTTAGATACCGGGATATCCTTTGGCAGTCTGATGATCTTATGATAGTGATAAGCCAGTCCGGAGAGACGGCTGATACCCTGGCTGCTCTGCGTGAAGCCAAACGTCAGGGCATAAAAGTTCTGGCTGTGACTAATGTAGTAGGAAGTTCTGTAGCCCGGGAAGCGGATAAGGTTATCTATACCCATGCTGGACCAGAAATAGCGGTTGCTTCTACCAAGGCATATTCTACCCAGCTTTTAATAATGTATCTTCTGGCTCTTTATCTGGCTCAGGAGAGAAAGACCCTTACGACAGAGGAAATAGAAATAATTACTTCCGAGCTTATGAAGATAGATGAAAAAGTGGAAGAAGTTTTAAAACAGGAAGAAAAAATAAAAAAATTAGCGGAAAAATATCAAAAAGTTGAAAGCACCTTCTTCCTGGGCCGCAGCTTTGACTATGCAGTAGCCATGGAAGGGGCATTAAAACTGAAAGAAATATCTTATATCCATGCCGAAGCCTATGCAGCCGGGGAACTGAAACACGGTCCTTTAGCCCTTATAAGCGAAGGGGTACCGGTTTTAGCCCTTATAACGCAGGATAATCTGGTAGAAAAGAGTATGTCAAATATAAAAGAGGTAAAGGCCAGGGGAGCAGTTGTAGTAGCTATTTGCAAATCCAATCTGCAGGAAGCATGTCAGGAATGTGATGAACAGATATTATTACCGGAAGTCCAGTCATTATTAACTCCTATTCTCTCGGTAGTCCCTTTGCAGATATTTGCTTATTACATGGCCGTATTCAAGGGAGCAGATGTTGATAAGCCGAGGAATCTGGCGAAATCGGTGACGGTGGAGTAGATGGGGGTTAAAAACTCTTTCCCTATGCGCAAAATAGTTCTTTTGAGGCAGGGGAAAAGAATAAGGGAGGATAAGTGATAAGGGCTTGAGAAATCAAGATTTTGCATCACTTATCCTTTTTTCCTTATTTTTTGTAAAAACTGCTTATAAATGAATAGCCTATTATAATGCCGATAGCATCTTTAAAGAAGCTGTTAATTACCACATGATAGCGAATAAAGATGTTTTGAACATTGAAAATTAATATTAGATAAAATACCAGAAAAGGAATTGTAAATACCGCTATTTGCAGTTTATCGATTTTCCATTTGCCATAAATATTATACTGGCGTGTTATGTGTATAATACCCAAAATGATGCCTAACATAATGTAAGCCAGATTAGTAATAGTTAACTGAACTGCAGCATTATATGTTTTGGAGTAATATTGATTAGAAAAATATACAACAGCAGACAGGATTCCTGTTGTCAACAAGACTATTAATAAAGCAAATAAATGTTTTTTAAGTTGCATGGCGAATAACCTCTCTTTTGTAGTTTTTATAAAGTTGGCGGGGGATTATTTGGCAGTTGTAAAATTCGACTGTTTGTTCCTGGCTGTTAAAGTAACACAAATTATTTTTTTGTATCACCTCCACGTAATTGTTGTCGTGAATCCGGCTCGAATAGCACCCCGGTCTTAGCTTGGATACATGAGGATATCCCTTCTGTATAATTCATAGAGACCAATATTTTGTTTTTATAATTTTTTGCTACTTTTTCAAAAATTTATCACTTTATTTCCTTTGTTTTAAGATAAATAAATTAAAAATGGCTGTCAACAAATATTTTGTCGACAACCTGATGTAGATGTATTTCAATTTTTAGCCATTTATCCCTTTTTTTCTTTTTCTCTTGCTTCCGTTTCTTCAAATAACTTTTTTCCTCAAATTACATATCAAATTGGAATTTATTCGGGAGTTTATTTACATATAACATATAACGAAAGCCTTCCAGAAAATGATATACAGGCTTTTACGGGCTTAAAAGAGCGAAAATGGAAAGGGTTTATTATTTAAGCAGTGGACATTTACAGCGGTAGCAGTAATCTTCGTTGATGTCGCAAAGGGTTCCACAGGCATTACAGAAAATGATAGTATCTTTTGATTTATCGTATTTTTCGAAGGAGTTTAGAAAACCGTGATAGCGGACTTTATCTCCGACCTGGTAGTAGTTATAAATTGTATCGTTGTCTTCTACGCTTATTGGGTGGATTTTCCCGTCTTCTCTGCGTATAAGGACGGTGTATAAGGTATAGTGTTCCACATATGTTCTTCTGTTATTTTCACTATCATATTCATCTCTGATGCGCTTTTTGTGCTCAATTTTTTTGTCTATTACTTCTCCATCCCAGGTTTTAGCTTTTTGCCTCCAGGAAATCTGAATAAGGGCAATAGCTATAAACATTCCGCCAATACCAAGCCCGATAAGTAAAGCTTCAGGGTTACTCATTTCGGAACTCGTCTCACCTGCAATGTAAAATCCGATAACAGCAATGAAAGCAAGTATTAGAGCAAAAATCAAGGACCAGCGGTTAGTTTTTCTCACATATTCCTCAAAAGCCGGATCGTTTATCCGGTAGGAATAGCCGATGCGTTTTAAGCCAGTTGACATAAAAATCGCCTCCTAAATATTAAAAATTGAGGGTATAAGGACGGTGGCAGAGAAACTTTAAATAACCTGATTCAATTTTATCATTAATACCTGAAGAAATGTACCAGGCTGGCATGTTTGTCATTGATATTGTCTACATAACATTTGATTACTTTGTGGATAAAAGGGTCATCTGCGTAGTAGTCGACATTTTTCCGCCATTCTAGGAAAGGTTGAAAAGTATAGGTATTATTGTGGTAAGGAACATACAAAGCTTAACCCTCCTTTAAAAAATTTTTATTCCTTACTGCTTTATAGAACTTATGCTCTTTTATGGATGCCATATGTGTTATTACGCTTGTAATAAATATATCATATTGTAATAAAAAGTTTACTTGCAGAAAAAATTTTTCCAAACTAAAGTTATCCGAAGATTATAGGTTTTGGGGAAATGGTGGTATAATTTTATAAATTGTTCTATTGGGGAAGGGAGACGGTGATGAGAAAAAGATGGTGGTTTTTTATAGTAGTTTTAATAGCTTTATCTGCCGGCATATATGCGGGTTTTAAGCTTTTGTACTATTTGCCTCCTCCGGCGTCCCAGGATTTTGCCGGAAGGGGCGAGCTTATTTTTTTACCGGGGCCGGTCTATAAAAGTGATGTTTCGCTTGAGGAAGCTTTAAAAAAGAGAAGATCGGTCAGAGATTATGCAAACCAGCCGGTAACTTTGCAGGAGTTAGGACAGCTTCTGTGGGCAGCCCAGGGAATAACCGATGAAGAAAGGGGATTAAGAACCGCGCCTTCCTCTTTTGCCCTTTATCCGGTAAAGGTATATGTGATGGCTGAGAATGTGGAAGGCTTATCTCCTGGTTTTTATGGCTATTTTCCCGAGCGTCATGCCTTAACCGCTTTAGATGCCCACAATTATAAAAACCAGATTTTCTTGGCGGTAAAGCAGCCGGCAATAAGAAGGGGAGCTGTTCTCCTGGTTATTGCCGGACGTTATGAAGAGATGAAGGAAAAGATGGGAAAAGGAGAAGATAAGGAAAAGCTGGCCGAGTTCTGCGTACATGCAGAAGCCGGCCATATTGCCCAGAATATTTATCTGCAGGCAGTCTCCCTGGGATTAGGTACGGTTTCGATTGGAGGATTTGATGATGCGGAAGTAAAAAAGATTTTGTCCCTGGATGAAAATGAGGACATTTTTTATATCATGCCGGTAGGCAGGTTAAAGGAATAAATAGCTTTCATTAACCTACTTTATGCAGGGCCTGGTAGGGGATTTCTACTATTACCCGGGTGCCTGGTTTTAGATATTCATATCCAGCCTGGTTAAGCTTATCTACCCGGATGAGGGAAGAGCCTACGGCTATGCTGTATACTACAATGTTTCCGCTCATATTAACATCGGTTATTTTGCCTTTACATATTATACTGTGAGGGTGGAGGGGAAAAGCTTCTTTTCCTTCATGGCAAGGGTAGATATTTATAGTTTCTGGACGCACGGCGTAAAAGGTGTTTTCTAATTTTTGCCTTCCGATTTCCCCTATGTCAGCGGGGGAGAACAGGTTGTAGTTGCCTATAAAGCCAGCGACAAAAAGATTACGGGGGTGGGTGTATATTTCTTCTGGTGTTCCTTCCTGTTCAATTTTACCTTCATTCATTACCAGTATGCGGTCGGAAATAAGCATGGCTTCTTCCTGGTCATGGGTTACGAATATGCTGGTAGCTCCAGCTGCTTTTATGATTTTGCGCAGTTCCAGGCGCAGGTTTTTGCGGATTTTGGCATCTAAGGCACTCAGGGGCTCATCAAGCAGAAGCAGCCGGGGATAGGGAGCTAAAGCCCTGGCCAGGGCTACCCTTTGCTGTTCGCCACCGGAGAGCTGGTGAGGCAGGCAGTAAGCCTTTTCCCGCAGGTCTATAAGATTTAGCATTTCCAGGGTTCTTTCCTGTATAACCTGTTTATTAAATTTTTTCATTTTTAAGCCGAAAGCAATATTGGCAAAAACGTTGAGATTAGGGAAAAGGGCATAGGATTGAAAGACTATGCCTATTTCCCTTTTTTGGGGGGGAAGATCAGTTATATCCCGGTTTTCCAGATAGATTTTACCGTTTGCCGGCTGGATAAGGCCGGTGATTATTTTAAGCAGAGTGCTTTTACCGCATCCGCTGGGACCTAGGATGCTTAAAATCTCATTGGGAGCCAGGGAAAAGGAGATATCATGCAAAACCGGTTTGTTATCATAATGATGGCTTATTTTTTCAACTTTAAGGAAGCTCAAGAAGATCACCTCTTTGCTTGATTTTAATCTGAGAAACAGGATTGAATTCTTTGGCGGCAGCTGTTTCTGCTTTTGTCTGGAAACGGTAGTCTTTAAGCTTAAAAGCCAGTATCGAAATGAGGCTTATGAGCAGAAAATAGAAACTAACGATGGCACTTGCGAGGTGCCCGTTTTGTTTGAGGGATTTAAAAAGATAAACCTGCACGGTTTCATAGGTTCCTCCTACCAGCAGATTGGCCAGAACAAATTCGCCCATAAGAAAAGAAAGGGAGAGCAGGGAGACAATTATGATACTCGTAATTATGTTAGGTATTATTACATAGACAAAACTTTGGAGGGGGGAAGCGCCCAGGCTGAGGGCGGTGTAAAACAATTCTATGCTGTTGCCTGATTTAAAGGCATTTTGCAGACCTTGATATATAAAAGGCATTATAATTATGAAATAAGCTCCTAAAAGGAGTAAAAACGGGGGGAAGGAAAAATAATTGTTATATAACCTTATTAAACCTACTGCCAGCATTATTCCTGGAAAAATGAAAGGAAGCATGGCGGTAAGAGAAACATATTTTTCTTTTTCCGGGTAGTATAGATTGATGGTGAAAACAGCAGGCAGCAGGACGATAAGTCCCAGTATTACGGCACCTGCCCCTACAATAAGTGAACGCATAAGGGCAGCTATAAAGCGGGGATCCCCCAGGAGTTCCTTATACCAGTTCAAGGTAAGGCTGGCTGGTAATATGCTGTTTTGCCACTGAGAGGATATAGAGTACAAAAAGGTGGCTCCTATGGGAAGCAGGATGTATATTAAAAAAAGGGCAATAACAAGATTATTTTTGGCTTTAAACATTATGAACATTCCTCCTTGCATAAGAAAGGCTTTTCTGATATATAAACATGCTGGCTATGAGCATTAAACCAAGGATGACGGTCATGGCTCCTGCCAGATGAGGATTTAAAAACAGGTCTCCTGCTATAAGCTGGGCTATGCGGATAGTAATCAGGTTAAAATTGCTTCCTGCCAGAGCATAGGCGGTGGCATAAGCCCCCATAGCATTGGCCAGCAATAGGGATAAAGTACCTAAAAGGCTGGGAAGCAAAAAAGGAAGTTCTATTTTTAAAGTAAATAGAAGAGGGTTAGCTCCCAGTGTAAAAGCTGCCTCGCGCCATTCTTTTTTTACATTGGCCATAGCAGGCAGGAGCAAAAGGACGGCCAGCGGAAGCTGAAAGTAAACATAGATGAGAATAAGCCCCCTCCAGGAATAGAGATCAAATCTGGAAGCCAGATCAAAACCAAGCTGGCCTAACAACAAGGTAAAAAGCCCGTTGGTACCCAGCAGGATAATAAAAGCGAAGGCAAGCGGCACACCGGCAAAATTAGATACCATGTTGGTGATTACCAGGAGTTTTTCCTGAGTGTTTGGGCTAAAGCCCAGTATAGATTTTACGATTATGATACCTGCCAGTAATGCAGCCAGAGAAGAAGCTATGCTTATGAGAAAGCTGTTTTTAAATGCCTGCATGTAAAAGGGGTTCTGCCATAATTCCTCATAGTGGGCAGTTGTAAACCCACCAGAGGAGGCAGAAGAAAAGCTGTCTTTTATTATAGAAAACAGGGGGGCGATTTGAAAAAGAGCAACCAGGATTATAAAAGGAAGTAATGAGTATAAGAGCTTTTGTTTTACTGCCATTGTTTTTACATCCTTTCTCTAGCGCAGATGGGATAAAACTTTTTCCTGCCAGAGAGCAGGCAGGTTTTTGGCACTTTCTTCCCAGGCTTTAAAATCGCGAATGGGGCGAGCATTTTTGTACTGTTCAGGAGGCAGAAGCTTTGCTTTAACCTCGGGTGGAAGTTCGACTTTTTCCCGGATCGGACGGGCATATCCTTTAGCCAGGTTTATCTGCCCCTTATCGCTTAAGATAAATTCCCGGGCCAGTTTGGCAGCATTAGGATGAGGAGCATATTTATTTATGATGGTGGCATAACCGCTCACTATACTGCCATCCTGGGGGATTACGACTTCAAACTGCTGGGGGTCGATCTGGTCGCGATAGCCTAAAGCGTTAAAATCCCAGAGAAGAGCGATGGGAATTTCCCCTTTTTCTATGTTGGTAAAACTCAGATCTGCTTTTAGCAGCTGTCCTTTCTTTGCCAGCTGGGTAAAATATTCGATTCCCGGCAGGATATTTTTTTCATCACCGCCGTTAGCAATAGCAGCAGCCAGCACGGCATGTTGTGCCTGAGAAGCTTTCATGACATCGCCCACGGCTACTTTGTAATTGCTGTTTAAGAGTTCGGCAAAGCTTTGGGGAGGATTATCTACCAGTTTTTTATTAATAAGGAAAGCCATGGTTCCCTGATAGCCGACTATCCAGTGTCCTTCTTTGTCCTTAGCCCAGTCGGGAATTTCATCCCAGTAGGAGGTTTTATAGGGCTGGGTTACTCCTTTGGCTACGGCTACAGGAGCAAATGCTATACCTACATCGCCGATATCAGCAGTAGGGTTATTTTTTTCTGCTTCAAATTTAGCAATTTCTTCCGCACTTGACATGTCGGTATCTGTATGTTTAAGACCATATAGTTCTTCAATATCACGCCAGGTTTCGCCCCAGTTGGCCCAGTTGTCAGGCATGCCTACACTGGCAATCATACCTTCTTTTTGCGCCTGTTTGATGATTTCTTCCAGGCTGGCTGGTTCTTTGCCGGCATCGGCAGTCGAAGAGTCGGCGGGACTTTTTTTACAGCCGGCAACAGGTAAGGTTAGAAGAAACAAAACAAGGGAAATTAACAGGATTTTTTTCGGTTTTTTCATTTCGGTACCTCCTAAAAAATAGTTATTTTTATTTACTGCCATTTTAGTCGGTGAAGTTTAAATAGATGTAAAAATCTGTATAGCAGTAAGTAAAAAAATGGCTAAAAATTAGCGGGCTTTTTTGAAAGCTACAATTTTTTCTTCCTGCCAGCCAGGCCAGGTTTTAAAGGGAAGAGGCATAACATTTTCCAGTTGCATCATTCTGGCAGCCAGAGGAGCTATTGCTGTCTGGGGAATTTCATGGCGGTAGTATCCTGCCTCAATAAGAGGAGTGATGGTGAAAAGAGGAACCTGTCTTTCTTTTAAGGTATTTCCCCCATGCATACCTTTTTCATCCATGCCGTGATCGGAAGTTATAATTATGTGATAACCTTCCCTGCACCAGACGGGAATCAGGCTGGCCAGGAGGCTATCTACAAACATTACTTCCTGCTGGTACTCTTTGGAATCGCCGCCGTAAAGGTGGCCTTTAAAATCGATGCTCATGGGATGGATGAGAAGAAGATGGGGATCATACTTCTTTCTTAGACTTTCCGCATCAGCAAACAGATGGGTACAGGGATAACTGTCTTCAAAATAAAAGCGGCCAAACTGGATGGGGTTTTCTTCATTTTCCTGTTCCCGTTCGGTTAATGGGTTGAAAGGAGCCCGGTTGTAAAGCTCACTTATCCAGGAATAAGCGGCAGCAGCAGTACGCAGGTTTTTTTCCCGGGCCAGGTGAAAAAGGCTGGGCACCGGTGAAGGTTTTAGATAAGTGTTGGTGGTTATTTCATGGATGGAAGAATTAGTTCCGCTGAAAAGGGTGGCATAACCGGGACGGGATAAGGTAGGCAGTTCAGCTTTTACAAGATAGAGGGCAGCTTTATCTGCTTCGATCAGGTGGTTAAGAAACCCCATGGAAGATAAAGCAACATCATAACGCAATCCATCTAAGAGTATAAAAATAAGCCGGGACATAGATTTTCCTCCTTCACTTAATTAAGATTTTTGGTACCTGATTGTATTCTAGAGCGTGTTTTTAAAATTACTTTTAAAATATCTGCAGTTGCAGGTAAAAACTTTTTTAAATAAGGAAAACTTTTTACAGGAAGTATTTGCTTGCTTGAAGAAAGGCATACCTCGCCAGGGTATTTTTAAGCGGTTATGATTTTTATCTGGACCAAGTTATTATGATGGAGTAGTAATGGGATGCGGAACTTATAATACAACTGCAGGCAGGGATAGAGAGAAGAAAACCAAAATAAATATCCCCCGGAGAACGAGGGAGAGGTTTTCCGGGGGATGGGGGGATGGACAAGAATATTTTTTGTAAGCCGTATCATTAGGCCACAGCCGGTTGGGGGATGCGGTCTAGTTCCTTTAATTCTCTGTAAGAACCAAGATCGGTGTGTACTTCTTCGCCCTTGAGAATATTTTTCTTGTATTTGAAGACTTTGTAGTAATGATATACAAATACAGCTATATTCGAAGCCAGAGACAATCCACTTACCACCATCAGGGCAGCAGGATCATGGGAAGATTTTACCGCAAATA
The DNA here is from genome assembly GCF_900129805.1 of Thermosyntropha lipolytica DSM 11003. Taxonomy (GTDB): domain Bacteria; phylum Bacillota; class Syntrophomonadia; order Syntrophomonadales; family Syntrophomonadaceae; genus Thermosyntropha; species Thermosyntropha lipolytica. The sequence goes on along the minus strand of NZ_FQWY01000009.1, from coordinate 43,596 downwards.
TTGAGGTATCAACAAAAGCCGGGAAAGTCATTACAAACATCATCCATATACCCAGGGTGTGAGCCCTGTGCTGCAGCCAGGCACCCTTGCCGCCGCTTAAGAAGGCAGGTATAGTACAGGAAAGCAGCAGAGCAGCTCCGGCATAGAAAGAATGATCAGGTACACAGTTATAAACATAGGCAAAGTTCCAGAGGTCATAAGCAATTATCCAGAACCAGAGCTGATCAGGCCATATCATATCCCGGCGCTTGCGGTTTTGGGATATATAAATACCAGCCCATCCGGAAATAGTTATAATATTTAAGATACCGGCAATCCCATTCATGATATTCCAGGGACCACCTATAATTAACATGCCGTCCACAAAACCGTTAAAGCTGAAACATTGAAAATCACGGATAACAGCTTCCAGGATATTAATAGAAAGAATAGCAGGGGGGAACATAAGGAAATATTTGTTTTGTGCAGCTCCTTTTACATAGCGTAGTGCTAGAAAACCCAGACATCCTGCCAGCGAGGAGTAGACTTTGGCCCAGTGAAACCAGGTGCCGACACTGCTGCCGGGGACTGCCGTTTTTGTCCATACGGCAAAAGTTAGTATCAAGGGGACTACAAAGAAGAGCAGAATACCGGTCCAGAGATTAGCCCGGCCAAATTCATTGAGCAGCATAAGGCCGCACAGTACAGCAATAAACATGAGGATTTGATACCAGGTAAGCGGTTCCCATAAAAACATAAGCTTTTTCCCTCCTTAAATAAAAAATAGAAGCAGATGATTTATCTGCCCCTATATTAAAAATCTATTTTTACAACCAGGTTAATTTTTTTTAACAATTTTGTAATAAATTTAACCCTGAACAGAAGAAAAAGCCTGGGGAAGGGAAAAATAAAAGCATACTCCCTTGGAGGTGTTTTTTACTCCATAATGGCTTTTATGGAGGTTAAGTATATTTTGGGTGATGGCAAGTCCTAAGCCGGTGCCTCTGTATTCTTTGCTGTGTGATTTATCAGTTCGGTAAAAAGGTAGCCATACTTTTTGCAGGTCTTTCTCTGCAAGATGTGATCCTTCATTTTCAATAGCCCAGAGAATATGTTTTTCTTCTTCTTGGATGTGAATAGTTATTTTTTGGCCGGGAGGAGTATTTTGAAGGGCATTGGTTATAAAATTAGTAAGGCATATTTCGATTTTTGAGTAATCACCGATTACCCGGGGATATGCTGTTTGGTTTATAATCTGGCACTGCAGGTTTTTCTCTTCTATCCAGCTTTGCCAACGCTGAATTATTTTCGCCGTGAGCTGATAAATATCAAATTCCTGTTTAGTTATTTCGGCATAGCCGTTTTCCAGTCTTGATAGATCAAGCATGTCATTTACCAGTTTACCCATGTAGGAGGTTTCATTGATTATGGTGTTCAGGTATTGTTCCTGTTTATTAGGTTTTAAGCCGTCTCTTAGAGCTTCAGCATAACTCTGTATAATACCGAGAGGGGATTTTAACTCATGGGAGGCAGCGGCGATAAAATCTTTGAGTATTTGTTCAAGTTTTTTTTCTTTTTCGATATCTTCCTGCAGACGATCATTGGTGTATTTAAGTTCGCTGGCTAGATGCAAAAGCTGCCGCATTGTGTAGGTTCCCATGCTTCCAGCCATTCCTGCCCAGGTATAGTTGAGATAGCGGATAAATTGTTCGGCTGCTGATCCCCCAGTAGGTATGGACTGAGGAAAAAATAAGGAAAACACATAATCACCGGCAATACAGAGAAAGGTAGCATATATAACCAGACGGTAATCGAAATAGAAAATAGAAAGTATTATGGTTAGATAAAGTATGGTATGTACTTCTAATGCCGCATAGGCGGCAGTGCGGAACATCATGAAAATAGAAAATATTGAGGTTATGACCAGCCACTTGCTGGCATTATGTTTACCGTAAACCTTGAGAATAGAACGTAAAAAAAGCAGAATCAGGGCGCTTGCGGTAACGACTTTTACTATATTGGTCAGGGAAAGATTAGGAGTAGTAAGGCCGCTGATTTTCATCAGGATAGTAACCGGAACGATCACGGCTAGCAGGAAAGAAACAAGCTTAAGTATAAAAAAGTTGTGATGCTGGGTGTTGTCTTCCAGCAGATGCGATATAAGACTATTATTCATGTTTTGTTCCTCCTTTAAGATTAAGGTTTTCTTTCCTTAAGGCTTATAGAGCTGAACTTATAACCGAATCCACGTACAGTTTGTATGAGATCGGCAAAAGAGCCTAATTTTTCACGAAGCCGGTTAATGTGAGTATCTACCGTACGGACATTACCGTAATAAGAACATCCCCATACGCCAGCTAGCAGTTGTTCGCGTGATAAGACTATTTCGGCATTGTTTATCAGGTAAAGCAGAAGTTCATATTCTTTAGGAGAAAGATAGATTTCTTCACCGTTTAAAAATACCTGGTGGGACAGACGGTCTATTTTGATAGGACCTACTTGCAGAAATCCGGTAGAAGAAAGATTTTTGTCGTGTACTCGTTTAAATAATGCTTTTATTCTGGCTACCAGCTCACGGGGGCTGAAAGGCTTGGTTACATAATCGTCAGCTCCCAGTTCAAAACCAAGCAGGCGGTCTTCTTCCTGGGAGCGTGCGGTCAATATTATAATAGGTATATCCGAAAAACTTCTGATTTTACGGCATACACTCCAGCCGTCCAGCCGGGGAAGCATTATATCCAGGATTATCAGATCAGGATTTTCGATTTTCATAAGGGTAAGGACATTTTCCCCGTTATCTGTTTCCAAAGCCGTAAATCCTTCTGCTTCCAGATAATCAGCTATTATTTCGCGCATTTTAGCATCATCTTCTACTAACAGGATCTTTTTTTTCATTTTGCCTCCACCTTTATTTCAGTTTGTAAATAATTTTAAATTTTTTGCCCTTCCTTGAAAAGAGAACAGTAATTTGCTTGCGAAATATGGCAGATTTTCTCCCCTATCTGCATGTTGACATCGATTAATATAATCATTAACATTATTGACATAAAAATTTAAAAAATAAATATTTTTTCAGGTTCTTTGCCTAGTGAGCAGGTGCTGCTTTTTAGCGGCTTAATAGGGAAAGCGGTGCAAATCCGCTGCAGCCCCCGCTACTGTAAGCACTGACCTTTCTTGGTATGTATGCCACTGGAAGATGGGGTTCTGGAAAGAGGGCTTATCTTCTGGGAAGGCTTAAAGAAAAGGGATGACGTGTAAGCCAGGAGACCTGCCTGCTTGGGATGCTGTGACTTTCTTCGGTGGGAAGTTAAAGTCATGGTGGTAAAGGCATTAATATTTTGTTGCCTTTTTGACTTATAATTTGTAGTTAATATATTAAGGCAAAAAGCCTTTACTGCCTGACAGTTTGAATTTTTTCCGGCAGTAAAGGCTTTTTAAATTTGATAAAAAAGATTAAGGGGGTTTTATCTGTGAAGTCAGTAGTAGGTTTTCCACGTATTGGTCCTCAGCGGGAACTTAAAAACTATGTGGAAGGATATCTGGAGGGGAAGGTAAAAAAGGAAGAATTAGAAAAGGCGGCTAGGGACTTAAGAAAATATCACTGGTTGTTGCAGAAGGAATATGGAATAGATCTTATACCCTCGAATGATTTTTCCTTTTATGATCATTTTTTAGATCATGCAGTAATGCTGGGAGCAGTACCTGCAGCGTATAGAATATTAGAGGACGAGATTGACTGCTATCTAGCTTTGGCCAAAGGTTATCAGCGGGATGGTATTGATCTGAAGGCTCTGCCGATGAAAAAATGGTTTTTTACAAATTATCACTACCTCGTTCCTACCTTAACCGCCGATACAGAATTTAAGTTATCTTCAGATAAGCCTTTTACTGAGTTTAAGGAAGCTTGGCATGAAGGCATAAAAACTAAACCGGTGCTACTGGGAGCATTAACTTTTTTAAAGCTGGCACGCAAAACAGGGGTTGATATTTATAATAAGCATTTCTGGGAAAAAATGCTTGAGGTGTATATAGAGATTTTATGCCATTTTAATACAGCAGGTGCAGATTTTGTGCAAATAGATGAGCCGGTGCTGGTTATGGATTTAGAAGAAAGAGATCGCAGGTTTTTAAAGGAATTTTATGGAGCACTTTTGAAAAACAAAGGCAAAACCAGGGTTATACTGCAGACTTATTTTGGAGACATAAGGGATGTTTATCAGGAGATAGTCTCTCTTGATTTTGATGCTTTAGGCCTTGATTTAGTAGATGGAAAGCTAAATTTGGAATTGATAAGCCAATATGGTTTCCCGGAAGACAAGCTGTTGCTGGCAGGAATAGTAAATGGGCGTAATGTATTTCGCAATAATTATCAAACCAGCATAGATATTTTGCAGAAATTAGCCCACTATGTTGACAAGGGAAGAATAGTGCTTTCTACTTCTTGTTCGTTATTGTTGGTTCCTTATTCACTGAAGTATGAAAATGAATTAGATGAAAAAGTTGTACCGTATTTAGCCTTTGCGGAAGAAAAACTACAAGAATTGTCGGAAATAGAAGAAATTTTCCTTTCTGGAGATTTCTCAAAACATTCTTTTTATTTAAAAAATGCGGAGCTTTGGAATCTTGTCGCTACTGATCAGAGTGGGGAAAAAGAAAAAGAGGAAGAAAATGAATATATAAGGGTTCCTGCATGGGAAGAGAGAATAAAAGTACAAAAAGAGGCTTTACAGCTTCCATTCTTGCCTACTACCACAATTGGCTCTTTTCCCCAGACACCTGATGTGAGGGCAATGCGGGGACGCTTTAAGAGGGGGGAAGTTACAAAAGAAGAATATGAAAGTTTTATAAAGGCCAAGATAGAAAGAGTTATAAAATTCCAGGAAGAAATAGGCCTGGATGTCCTGGTACATGGCGAATATGAACGCAATGATATGGTGGAATTTTTTGGCGAAAACCTGGAAGGCTTTGTAATTACGAAAAATGGATGGGTACAGTCTTATGGCACGAGATGTGTAAAACCCCCGATTATATTTTACGATATTAAGCGCAAGAAGAAATTAACAGTTGATTATATTAAGTATGCCCAGAGTTTAACTTCTAAGCCGGTAAAAGGTATTTTGACTGGTCCGGTTACAATTTTGAACTGGTCTTTTGTGCGCGAAGATATGCCTCCAGACCGGGTAGCTATGCAACTGGCGCAGGTTATAAAGGAAGAAGTTTTGGATCTGGAAAAAGAAGGGATAAAGATTATTCAGATTGATGAAGCAGCTTTGCTGGAAAAATTACCTTTAAGGAAAAGTGAACATAAAACATATTTTGACTGGGCAATAAAGGCTTTCAAAGCAGTTTGTGCCGGAGTAAAGCCACAAACCCAGATCCATACCCATATGTGTTATAGCAATTTTGACGATTATCTGGATGAAATTGCCCGCATGGATGTGGATGTTATTACCTTTGAAGCTGCCAAATCCGATTTTACACTTCTGGATGGTATACGGGAAAGTTCTCTGCAGGCAGAGGTGGGACCGGGTATTTTTGATGTTCATTCTCCCCGCATAGTACCGGTAGAAGAAATGGAGAAATTGATAACCAGGATGCTGGAAAAAATAGAGAAAGATAGACTGTGGATAAATCCGGATTGTGGTCTCAAAACACGCAAAGAAGAAGAGGTATTTCCTACTCTTAAAAATATGGTGGTGGCGGCAAGGGAAATAAGAAAGAAGTTTTAAACGGCCAAAGGGGTATAGTATTCCTCTATGCCCCTTTGGTTTTGTGTTAAAATTAAATAAATTAAAACTAAAGTGAGGTTGAAAATCATGAAACAAATATCTGATTCAACACATATTACCAGTGATGATTTGCAAAATGTCGCTTTACATCTGAGCTAGGCCATCCACATATAAAGCAAATGGTATTTTAGTGGACATATTGCTTTTTTAAATAAAATAGACATAATTTCTGGTAAGGAGGAAAAACATGGCTATTCAGCAGGTGCGGGAATATTTCAGAAAATGGGGACGGGAAAATGATATAATGGAATTTCCGGTTTCCAGTGCTACGGTAGAGCTGGCAGCCAGAGCATTAGGAGTTGAACCGGCACGGATTGCCAAAACCCTGGCTTTGCGGAATAACGGGGAAGGGGCCTTGCTTATAGTAACTGCGGGTGATGTTAAGATAGATGCGAAGAAGTTTAAAAGTGAATTTGGATTTAAACCTAGAATGCTTAATGAAAAAGAAACTCTTTTTTATACCGGACATCCGGTGGGAGGAGTGTGTCCTTTTGCTCTAGCGCAGGAGATTCCCGTTTATCTGGACATATCGCTTAAAAGGTTTGCTACTGTTTTTCCCGCCTGCGGTAGCAGTAATTCAGCTATCGAACTTACACCCGATGAACTGGCGGAATATGCCAGGTGCCAGGGATGGGTAGATGTCGCTAAGGCGCAAATTTGATAATTTTTCTCCTGGGGCATAAAATATTTTTATATATTAACTACTTTAAATTAATACATATTAGTGTTATCATAAATATCACAAAATAAAATATTTTACAAAATTTAGAACAATTTATAAGGAGGAGGCTGATTTCATGATGATGTGGGATCGTGAAAAGATGGAAAACATGTGGGCAGCAGGTATGAAAATGAGCGAAAGTTACTGGAGTATGTGGAAATCAATGATGGAAAATATGAACCTGTGGCAGGAAAAAGGACAGGAGATGTTGAATACTTATATGGCAAATAGTAAAGAAGTATGGGGAGAACAGGCTAAATGGCTGGATGCCTTTATCATGCAGGCCAGCAAAAGCCAGCAGCAGATGCAGACGATTATGAAGGAAGCCTGGATGGTAGCTATGGAAAATATGAATAATCCCCAGTATAATCCCTGGATGATGTGGAGCAAATTTTTAAACAGCGATAAACAGGCTTAAATCAATTTTGGGTGGATGATGATAATGGAGCTAAAAGATAGGCAGTATCAAGAGTATGCAGGTTTTTTGCGGGGTAATGTAGATTTTACCATCGGCAAAAAACTCGAAAAGGTAGCAGCACAAAAACCAGATTATCCGGCTTTTATTTACCAGGACAAACAGGTTAGCTATCAGGAATTCCATATAAGAGCGAACCGGTTTGCCTGGTTTTTTGTTTCTGAAGGGATAAGAAAGGGTGATGTGGTGGCCCTCTGGCTTAATAATTCCCCGGACTATCTGGCTATGGTCATAGGCTTGAGCCGGATAGGGGCGATTGCTGCCCTTATCAGCACAGAACTCAAGGGAGAAAAACTGGCCGAGGATATTAATCTAAGTGAAGCGCGCTTGCTCATCGTAGAAGACGGATTTAAAGAAAAACTGGAAGAGGCTAAAGATTTTCTGCGTCTTCGCTATCCCGGTAAAATACTTTTCTATTCCGAAGTATTAAACCTTCTTCCCGAACAGACAGAAAATCCCTCCTGCAGTGAAGTTAAGAATTTTGAACCTTTTGTCTATCTCTATACCGCAGGGGGGGTAAGCAGCCGCAAGGTAGTTCCCCTTAACCATTACCGCTGGCTCCTAACCGGAGAGACGGTAAGGATTTATGCCGATTTAACCCCGGAGGAAATAGGATATACCTGCATACCTTTCTGGCTGAACAGCGGTTTTAGCGGAGCTTTTGCTGCTATGCTGGCCAGTGAAAGCACGCTGGTTCTAGCACCCGGGTTTTCCGCCACGGCTTTTTGGGATAATATATGTAAGTACAATACTTCCTATTTTTTAGGGACAGGACAGATGTTTCGCTATCTCTGGGCGGTAGAGCCAGGTGAAGCCGAGAAAAAACACGGGGTAAAAAAGGTCTTGAGCAATGGGATGCCGGCAGATCTTTTTACCCCTTTTAAAGAAAGGTTTAATATCCCCCGCATAGTGGAAATCTACGGCACAACCGAAAATGTGGGTATCCTGGTTAATATAGACGAGATACCAGGCATGTGCGGATGCTTGTATCTGGGAGGAGAAAAGCAGGCTGAGGTTGTGAGATATAATGAAGAAACGGATGATTTTGCCCGAGATGAAGAAGGTAGGCTTATTAGATGCAGTGCCGGGGAAGCTGGCATTTTGCTGTTAAAGGTGGACGAATATGAAAATTTTGAAGGGTATATAAATAATTTTGAAGAAACCGAGTACCGGCTGCTAAAAAATATATGGGAAAACGGTGATCTATATTTTAATACCCGGGATCTGGTCAGATTACATGCCAATGACTATATCGAATTTGTAAAAAGGCTGGATGAGATTTACAGATGGAGAGGGAAGACAGTTTCGGCTTACCGGGTAAGGGATGTAATACGTAAGTTTTTCGGACCAGTTGATGATGCCTATGTGGTAGGCGTGCCGGTCCGCGGCTATGAAGGAAGAGCAGGCCTGGCTGTAGTAAAGCTTCTGGCAGGAGAAAAGCTGAACTGGGATAAGTTTACCGAATATCTTAAAAAGAGGCTTTCGCGAGCGGAAATGCCGGTTTTCATACGCTTGACCACGACAGGCAAGCGGCTTAAGGACAACCGAAATAGATATATAGAAGAAGGCTTTGATCCTTCCCGGACAAAGGAGGAGTTATTTGTATACGATCAGGAAAAAGAAGCCTATGTGCATCTTGATGAGCAGATTTACCAGGATATTTTATGCCATAAATTCTGGATATAGTTAAGAAGGGGGGATAATATGTTGGGGCCGGCGGTAGATGAAAAAATGCTGAAAGCGAGCATGAACCTCTTTTTTATGCCCTGGGCCATGTGGTGGGATAAATACCAGAAGCTGGAAAGATATTACCAAATTCTATCCAGCCTTAAAAATCCGCAAAACGAATGGTGTACTCCCAATAACATAATATATGAACATCAGACTCTACGCTTAAGACATTTTCCTAATCCCGAAGAGACAACAGCTAGAAGGCCTATTCTCATCCTGCCACCTCAGGCAGGACATAGTTCTCATCTGGCTGATTATTCTCCGGCTCAGAGCCTGGTGAGAGTATTTCACCGCTATGGCTATGATGTATATGTTACCGAATGGTTGTCAGCAACCCCTGAATATAAAGATCTAGGGATAGCTGATTATATAAGGCTTACTGATGAGGCAGTAGAAGAGATCAGGAGGAGAACAGATATTTATAAAATTCACATTATAGGCCAGTGTCAGGGAGGATGGCAGGCGGCTATTTATACCTCCCTTTACCAGGAAAAAATAGCTACTCTGGTTATATCAGCTTCTCCCATCGATGTCAAAGCAGCTCCAGCTGAGATAATAGAGTATGCCCAGCTGCCGCTGGAGTTTTTTGAATATCTGGTGGCCAGGGGTAATGGCCTTATGGACGGAAGATATATACTGATGGGTTTTAAAAGTTTACAGGCCGATGAGCATTATGTGCGCAAATATAAAAGGCTCTGGGATATGATTGAAAAGGGAGATGAAGATGGCATAAAACGTTTTATTCGCTTTGAAAACTGGTATGAATATACCCAGTTCTTGCCGGGTAAGTTTTACCTTGATGCCATAAGGAATATATTTAAAGATAACAATCTGACTAAACCGGGGGTATGGAAGCTGGATGGCAGGGCGATAGATCTGGGTAACATAACCTGTCCAGTCATAATAATGGCCGGGAAGAAAGACCATATAACCCCGCCCCCGCAGGCTTTTGCCTTACGCAAATATGTGAGCACTCCGGAGGAGAATATAATCGAAATACTTACCGAAGGGGGCCACATTGGCACCCTTATGGGTACAGAGTCTCTGCGGGAAGACTGGACCCGGGTGGCAGAAGTGATGAAACTGGTGATATAAATTATGATGTTAATAAAAAAAGGCTGTTTCCTTCTTTAAAGAAGGAACAGCCTTTTTGCGTGCCCTGGTTTAATTAATGATTACCGGTGTTTTCCATGAGACATACTTTCTCATCGGTACATTCTTTGTCTGTAGTGAGAGAAAGTGTAATTATACCAATAATGGCTGATAGCAAAGATGCGCTTAAAATCCCGATTTTGGCTTCTTCAATATATACCGGATTTACAAAAGCCAGATTAGTGATAAAAAGTGACATGGTAAAACCTATACCAGCCAGGCAGCTTACTCCGTATATATGCTTGAAAGTTATACCAGATGGGAGAAAAGCTATTCCGGCTTTTACACCTAGATAGGAAAATAGTGTAATACCCAGCTGCTTGCCTACTACCAGTCCTAGAATTATACCCAGAGTTATGGGGTTTAAAAAGTCTATATTTGCTTCTGAACTGGTAAAGTTTACACCTGCATTAGCCAGTGCGAAAACAGGAATTATAAAATATGATGCTACAGGCTGCAGGGCATGTTCCAGTCTTTGCAGAGGAGTATTGATTTTATTTAAAAGATATTTCAGTTCTTCAATAGTACGATACTGGTTTTCATCTGTACACATAATCTGAAATTCTTTTTCTGGAAACTGTTCTAAAAGATAATAAGTTTCATTTTTAAATTCTTCAGCCCCAATTTTGGCCCGGGAAGGAATGGTAAAGGCCATTAGGACACCGGCAATGGTGGCATGTACTCCTGATTGCAGGAAAGCAAGCCACAGGAATAATCCCAGTAGTGCATAAGGCCAGGTTCTTCTTACTCCCATAGCATTTAAGACTAATGATATTCCTAAAAATACGAAGGCAGTAATAAGACTGGCTGTACTTATCTGTTCTGTATAGAAAATTGCAATTACCAGTATAGCTCCTAAGTCGTCAACAACCGCCAGGGCTAGGAGAAATACTTTCAGGGCCAAGGGCACCCGATTGCCAAGCAGCATAAGGGCTCCCAAAGCGAAGGCGATATCAGTAGCCATAGGTATTCCCCAGCCGCTTATGCTGTCGGTTCCGGCATTTAAGATAATGTAAAAAATGGCAGGAACTACCATTCCTCCCAGGGCAGCCAGCATAGGCAGGCTTGCCTTTTTGAAGCTGGAAAGTTCGCCTACCATGAATTCTCGTTTAATTTCCAGTCCTATTACGAAGAAGAAAATCACCATAAGGCCGTCATTAATCCAGTGCCCTAAAGTGTCAGATAGGACAAAATTGCCAATTTGAAAACTTACTTCTGTTTTCCATAAGGCAAAATAGCTGGCTGCATATGCTGAGTTGGCCCAGATTAAAGCGGTTATGGTAGCGAGGAGGAGTAATCCGCTACTTAAAAGCTTGGCATCCAAAAACTTACGGATAGGCTGTAAGAGATAGAGGTCAAACGGAGTTTGTTTTTTCATAGCAACTTCCTTCCTTCGTTAGTATTTTTATAATCTTTCTACATTTTAGCACATCTTAATAAATTTATTAAATAATTAGTTTTTTATAGTGCTTTGAGCAGGATTTATATGAGAACAGGGAACTCCGCTTATACATTTGCCGCATACATCAGCAAAACCGAGCCGGGAATGGAATTCTGCATTTTTTAGCAGATATTCATAACACTTAAAGCGATCAAAACCTTCAATAGTCAGAGCATTGACCGGGCATCTTTCCACACATTTCATGCAGCTGCCGTTAAGGTAGTAAAGGCAGTAGCTGGGGGCAGGTTTGGTTTCAATAGCAAGTGGAACATTAGTAACTATGCTTCCTAACCTTCCACTGCATCCTGCTTCGGTTATGAGCAGGCGGTGCAGTCCTAGGCTTCCCAGTCCTGCTAACTGAGCTATATGCCGGTGCGACCAGTTGCTGATAAGTTTTTTTTCGTCAAAATTATGGGTAGCCGGCAGGTTGCTGCAGGTATAACCGTAATAAGATAATTTTTCATGCAGATAATGGTTGATTTCTCCTATAAGCTTATTTGTTTGTATATAGGCATAAGCCCATTCTCTAGAGCTTAATTTGCCATTTTTATTACTTGCGGTTATGCTGTGGTTAAAAGGTATGAAATATACTATTAATGACCTGGCATCAGGCAGCAGATCTTCAGGCATGAGGTGAGAAGGGCTTACGGTTTGTTTCAGGGTTTTAAACCTTTCATCATCAGCTGGCATAAAAGCGACAAGTGGTTTTTGCCAGATATTGAGGGGGAGCGAATGGCCCTTAGCATATTGGGCAATGTATTCTTCTATCCAGCTTTGCATCAGTTCTTGCATGATGAAATAACCGGCCTCCTTTCAAGCTCATGTTTTAATTGTAGCAGATCAGGGGTATTTTCAATTTATAAAAAAATTATGATAAAGTTCTACAAAATAATGAATAATATGTTATAATTATATATTATTTGCAAAAAATTCTATGATCTTGTAATTTTCAAGCAAAGCACATATTTCTTAGCCAGGAAGAAAGGAGCAGGATGGGGATGGGGAAAATGAGTAGAAGAACTACTTTGCGCCGCCGTTTTTTGCTGGCGGTATTGCCGTTAGTTTTAGCGATTTTTATTGCCCAGGTGGTTTTAAGTACAGTAAATTTCACCAGTGCTCTAGAGAGCAAAACCAGAGAGGCTTTGCAGCTGCAGGCGGAAAATGAAGCTAGAAGACTGGAAGGCCAGTTTGAGGAAGCAGCTTTGGTAGCCAAGGTTTTGGCTGATAATCTGGAAGTAGCTTCGAATTATGATGTTAAGGGTTTTGAAGCCTTGATGAAAGAATACATAAAGGAAAATGAAAATATAATCGGCACGGGATACTGGCTGGAGCCTTATATGTATAGCCCGGAATACAAGTATTATGGGCCTTATGTTTATCGTGAAGGTGAAAATATAAAGCTTACCTGGGATTACAGCAATGAAGAGTATGATTATTTCCAGTATGACTGGTATAAATTAGGTTTTACCGGTGGAAAAGAGGTGAAATGGACAGAGCCTTATCTGGATGAAGTCAGCGGGGTGGTTATGATAACCAGCACTAAACCTGTTATAAAGGAAGGGAAAATAATAGGGGTTACTACCTGTGATTTAGGGCTGCCCGGCCTTACCGATTATATGAAGGCCATAAAGGTGGGGCAGACCGGATATGCTTTTTTACTCAGCCGGGATGGATATTATCTGGGATACAGGGATGAAGGAAAGAATTTTAAATTGAAGATGGAAAATGAAGAAGATGAAAGAACTGCGGTTTTGGGAAGAGAACTTACCAGGGCAAATGGTGCTGTTGTATTGAAAGGCTTTTTGGAAGGAAAAGAAGTGCTGGTGTCTGCTGCTCCGGTAGGCAACAGCGGGATTAAAATGGTACTGGTAATTCCAACTAAAGAGGTCTATGCTACCAAAACCCGGGTTTTGACTTTGGTGGCTGTATCTCTGGTTGCTGCTCTTATGCTTTTGGGATGGCTCTTATGGTTTATGATAACCCGTTATATAGCCAAACCGCTTAAGGAAGTAACTGATTATGCTGATTTAATGGCACAGGGGGATTTTACCGGGACGCTTTCTTCTCGATATGCTGAACAGGGTGATGAAATAGGCAGGCTGGTTTTAAGTTTTGGCAGATTAAGAGATAATGTTCATCTGGTAGTCAAAAATATAAATAATATATCGGAAGCTCTAAGCCGGTTCAGTTTAAAGGTAGCTGATATGGCTCAGGACATAGCTGCTTCTATGCAGGAAAATACAGCTTCTATTGAGCAGATTGCTTCAGGTATGGAAGAAATTGCTTCAGCTGCGGAAGAGATAAATGCTTCCGGGCAGGAAATAAAAGGCACCCTGCTGCTGATAAATGAAGAGGCGGCAAAGACTAATCAGAACATTAAAGATATAGAAAAGCGTGCCTATGAAGTAGAAGAAGGGGCTAACTCTTCATGTCGGACGGCAGTCCAGATGTACAACCAGATTAAGGAGGCTCTGGAAAAAGCTATTACAGATGCCCGAATAGTAAATGAAATAAGTGCTATGGCCCAGAATATTGCCGGTATTGCTCAGCAAACCAATCTTCTGGCACTTAATGCGGCTATTGAAGCGGCAAGGGCCGGTGAGCAGGGAAAAGGCTTTGCGGTGGTGGCCGATGAGGTGCGAAAGCTGGCAGAAAATTCAGCTACGGAAGTAGAGAATATTCAGAGGATAACGCTTCAGGTGGGAGAAGCCATCGACAGGCTTATTTATGACAGTCAGCAGATGCTTCAGTTTATAAACAGCCAGGTGATACCTGATTATGAACTTATGGTAGATATAGGGAAAAAATACCGGGAAGACAGTCAAAATATTGGCGAGCTTACTTACAGGATAACCAGCAGTCTGGAAAAGGTTATGCAGGCGATGGGAGATATAGTTGATGCTATGGAAAATACTGCAGCCAGTGTAGAGGAAGTCAGTGCCAGTTCACAGGATATTTCCAGAGCCAGCGAAGGATCAGCCAGCAAAGCTGTGTCTCTGGCGGAAATAGCGGATAAATTAAAAGAGAGTGCGGAAAAATTAGAAGAGATGATGCAGAGTTTTAGGCTTTAAAATAAGCATAAACATATAGCCAAGAGAGGGAAACCTCTCTTTTTTTTGGTATTCAAATCATATATTGGAAAAGAGATGGCAAGGGACAACCTTGCCATTTATAGGTATATAAGTTAAAATTCTTTGTATTAATGGGACATTTTTATTTTTCGACTGGTATTTTGTGGTATAAATAAATTATGAAAAAGTAAAAAATAGATAAGGGGGAAAGCTGATGGACAGTTTTTATGAAGGGTTTTACATAGAAGGAGCACAAGGGGAGAAAATCTATCTGCACAGCTGGGCAAAAGTTAGCAGCCCAAGAGGGGTGGTGCAGATTTTTCACGGCATGGCCGAACATGGCAAAAGATATGAAAGATTGGCCAGGTATCTTAATGAGCAGGGGCTGGTTGTTTTTGCTGATGATCACCGGGGGCATGGCAGGACAGCCGGCAGCCTTGAGAATCTGGGGTATATAGGGGAGGATGGCTTCAATTTAATTGTGGAAGATGAATATAAAATAAGCTGTTGGCTGCGCGAAAAATATCCGGGGGTGCCCCTCTTTATAATCGCCCACAGTTTTGGTTCTTTTATAGCCCAGGAATACATAATACGGTATGGCAAAGAAATAGAAGGGGTAATTTTATGCGGCTCGGCGGCGATGGATACGATAAAAGCGAAGGCAGGATATATAGTAGCCTCCCTGGTTAAAATGATAAAGGGGGAAAAGCATAAGAGCCCCTTTTTAGACTACCTCAGTTTTGGTTCTTTTAACCGGAAAATAAAAGACAGCAGGAGCAAATTTGCCTGGCTTAGTACCGATGACGAAGAAGTAAAAAAATATGAAGAAGATCCCTTTTGCGGCACTCTTTTTACTGCAGGTTTTTTTTACTACCTGGCCCGGGCTTTTTTGCATCTTTACAAGCAGGAGAGGTTAAATAATATTCCTGCTGATCTGCCTATATTAATAATAGCCGGCAGCGATGATCCGGTGGGAGAATATGGAAAACTGGTGCAAAAACTCTATTATATGTATAAGAATATAGGCTGCAATGATGTGGATATAAAGCTTTATCCCGGCAAAAGGCATGAGCTTTTTAATGAAAAGGGCCGTGAAGAAATATATAAGGATGTTAATGCCTGGCTGCAGAAGAAAATAAACAGGTATTAAAAAATATTATACTGCTAAAAAAATACAAACTATACAAAAAATCTCCATAATATGCTAAAATGAACTGGAAAATGGAAATTACGAAGATCAAAGGTGGTTGACAAGGTGAAGGAAGATCTCTGCCGGGAAGTAATCGAAAAAGCTCCTTTTGGCTATGCCCTGCATAAAATATGCCTGGATGAGGAAGGCAGAGCCGATGACTTTGTCTATCTGGATGTTAATCCGGCTTTTGAAAGGATAATCGGCCTTTCCCGGGAGTCGGTGCTTAATCGGCGGGTAACCCAGGTTTTACCCGGAATTAAAGAAGACAGTTTTGACTGGATAAGCATCTATGGCCGTATAGCCCGGGAGGGAGGAGAAGAGGAGTTTAGCCGCTATTATAAGCCTCTTGATCGCTGGCTTCGCATAAAAGCTTTTTCTCCTGCTCCAGGGTTTTTGGTAACCCTTTTTGTCGATATAAATGAAGAAATGGCGATGATAAATGAGCTGGCAAGACAAAAAGAAGAGATTGAAAGCTTAAACAGCCAGCTTAAACTCATTTTTGAAAGCACGCAGGATGCCCTGTTTCTGGCCAAATATGAAAGAGGAAATTTTTATTATCTGCATTCTAACCCTACCCACCAGAGGCTTACTGGCTACCGGCTGGAAGATATTAAGGGCAAAACCCCAGAAGAGGTGCTGGGAGAAGAACTAGCCAGTAAGGTTAAAAAAGGCTATATGCAGTGTATCGAAAAGAAGGCTCCAGTAACCTATGAGGAAACTTTGCTTTTGCCGGGAGGAGAGAAGACCTGGCAGGTTTCCTTAACCCCGGTTTGTCATGAAGGAGAAGTCTGTTATATTATAGGTTCACGTCAGGATATTACCCTGCAGAAAAAACAGGAGGATAAGCTGCAAAAAAAGCTTACTTACGAAAGGATTGCAAGTACCATTTCCAGGCTGGCTCTTAAGGAGCAGGATAAAGATACTTTTGTAAATCAGGCTTTACGGATAATAGGGGAAGGGGCAGGGGTCAGCCGGGTTTATCTTTTTGAAGAAGATCCAGGGAAAAATACGGTAAGCAATACTTATGAATGGACAGCTCCTGGGGTGGAATCACAGCAGGAAAAGCTGCAGGAACTTAAAATAGATCTTTTTGATTGGTGGATGGAAAGGATCTATAACAGGGAAGTTATAAGTTTTAGGTCAGTAGAGGAGATACCTGATGAGTTTACCCGGCTTTTTCTCAAGGAACAAATGATAAAGTCGATTCTGGTTTTGCCTGTATCAGCGGAAAAAGGGGAAGTAAGCTTTATTGGTTTTGATGAATGCCTGCAGGAGAGGATATGGGACGAAGATGAGGTTATTCTTCTCAGCATAGTAGCCGATATTTTCAACCAGTATCTGAAGCTGCGCCGCTATGAAGAAGAAATGGTTTATAAAAGCTATCATGATGCTTTAACTGGACTCTATAACCGGAGGTTTGTGGAGGACAGGATAAAGGACCTGGATATACCGGAAAATCTTCCTCTAGCTGTTCTTGTTCTGGATGTGAATGGCCTTAAAGTAGTAAATGATGCCTTAGGTCATGCCGCTGGTGATAAGATGCTTAAAGCAGCATCTGAAGTGATCAAAAAAAGCTGCCGCCGTCATGATGTCGTTGTGCGCTGGGGTGGAGATGAGTTTTTAGTGTTTCTTCCCCTGACGACGGCGGAAAAGGCTGAAGAAATAGTGGAAAGAATAAGCCGTAACTGTGAAAAGGTTAAAGATTTGCCGGTTAAGATAAGTTTGGCGGCTGGTTTTGCGGTTAAAACCCGGAAGATACAAAAAATCGACAAGGTTTTGCGCGAAGCCGAAGAGTGGATGTACCGCAATAAATTGTTAAAGGAAAAAAGCAGCCGGCGGGCGATTATCGATACTTTGCTTTCTACCTTGATGGAAAAAAGCGCTGAGACCAGGGAACATGCTGAACGCATGCGGGACTGGGGGATAAAGATAGCCAAACACCTTAGGCTTTCTGCGCGCGAGCTGGATGAGATTTCCCTTCTGGCCCTGCTGCATGATATAGGCAAAGTTGGTGTTAAAGAGGAAATCCTTAAAAAACCGGCTCCTCTTACTGAAGATGAATGGCGGGAGATGCGCAGGCACCCGGAGATTGGTTGCCGCATAGCGCAAAATACGGCGGAGCTGCTCTCAGTAGCTGATTATATACTGGCTCATCATGAACGCTGGGATGGCAAAGGCTATCCCAAAGGGCTAAAAGGGGAGGAGATTCCGCTTTTAGCCCGCATAATTGCCGTGGTCGATGCCTATGATGCCATGACCAGCGACCGTCCTTATCGTAAGGCTTTGACACATGAAGAAGCCCTGGAAGAAATAAGAAGGAATGCCGGAACCCAGTTTGATCCGCGAATAGTGGAAATTTTTATAGATATAATTGAAAAGGAAAAAAATGAAGATACAAAGTAGTAGCTGCATTAAATAGAATAAATAGTGCGGAATCCCTGCTGTTTTCCTGAATAGGATAGGGCAGGGATTTTTGTTTAGACGGAATTTATAATTTGGGTAAATTCTCCGCCAGCATATTGTATTATAATGGATTAAAGAGGGAAGATGATAGGGGGGAATTTTATAAATACTTTAGGAATTTTATCACTCCTTGCTGCCATGTTTTATTTATGGCTGGGTATTTTTGGTTTCTACCTTTATACTCAGGGCAGGATAAATAAGCTTTTTTTGGGGATAAGCCTGTGTCTGGCCTGGTGGTCTTTTGCCTATGGATTTTTTTATGCTGCTCCGGATAAAACGGCCGCCTGGTTCTGGTTTCGCCTTTCCTCACCGGGCTGGATTTTGTTGCCGGCGTTCTTGCTTCTTTTCGGGCTGGAAGTGGCAAGAAAATTGAAACTGATGAAAAAATATATAATAGGGCTTATATTTTTGTGGCCAGCGATTGAACTTTATAGAGCAATAACCGGTGTACTGACAGCCGAAGATTTTGGATTTAAACCTTATGGGACCGTAGAGGTTATTTCTCTTACCAATCCCTGGTACTGGTTGCACATGCTTTACTATATTTTATATGTAGGTCTTATGTTTTTGATTATATACCGGTGGGGAAGACGAAGTCCCTTAAAAAGAGAAAAGATGCAGTCCTTGCTTATTATTTTGTTTGGACTAGTTATACTCTTGAGCGGGATATTTACCAACCTCGTCATGCCCGCTTTGAGCAGAGGATTTTTAGGTGTGGCCCACTTTTTCGGTATTGTATGGGCCGCAGGTTTTCTATATGCTGTTGCCCGCTATCGGTTTATGCGCTTTGACTATAAGCAGATACTGGAAAATGTTCTGGCTAATATTAATGATGTAGTTTTTATCCTGGGTTATGATTTGCGGATTTTACAGGTAAACTATAGAGCAGAAAAATTACTAGGCTTAAGCAGAGAGGATATTAATGGTACACCTTTTGGGGATTGGTTAGAAAAAGAAGAAGACAAAGAGCGACTCTTTACCCGTATAACAGAACGTTCTTTTTTGCATATGCCTCTTACTCTGGTAGGAAAAGGAGGCCGCAGGATAATTACCCGCTCTTTTATTAATGCTATAAAAGATGATTTTGGAGACATTATAGTGATAACGGTGGTAAGCCAGGATATAAGGCTGATAACGCGTCTGCGGCGGGAAATAAAAATAAGGAGAGAGAAGGAAAAAGAGCTTAAATATCTAAGTTTTCATGACCCTTTAACCGGCCTTTTTAACCGGACGTATTTTGTGGAATGGATGCGAAAATTGGATGAGGAAAAAAAGACGAGGGTAGGTCTTATTATATGTGATCTGGATGGTTTAAAAGAGATAAATGACCGCCTGGGACATTTAAAGGGGGATGAATATATAAAAAGGGCAGCCGATGTTTTACGGAGATGTGTGCGGGAAAAGGATGAGGTTATGCGCATAGGCGGTGATGAATTTGCTGTGCTGCTCTTTGATGTTGATGAGGAAGTGGTAAGGAAGGTGGCTTTAAGAATAAGAGAGGTTTTTGCCTGTGAAGGAAAAGAAATGGGTGATGTTTGTGCAGCTGGGATTTCAGCAGGATATGCCTACCGGAGTGATGCTGATATATCAGCAGAAGAGCTTTTCCGGCAGGCAGATTTAAATATGTATGAGGATAAGTATAAAAAAGAAGTGAGGAGTGATAGGAATGCTTAATTTTGTTTTTCACAATCCGGGCAAGATTATATTCGGGCAGGGGCAGATAAAGATGTTAGGAGAAGAGATAAAAAAATATGCCCGCCGGGTTTTACTGGTTTATGGAGAAGGCAGTATAAAAAGGAATGGGATTTACGACGAGGTGGTAAAAATCCTTAATGATAATGGGATTTTTTATGCTGAACTGTCGGGAGTTAAGCCTAACCCTCGTATTGACAGTGTAAGGGAAGGGGTTAAGCTGTGCCGGGAAAATAATCTGGAGCTGGTTCTGGCTGTAGGGGGAGGAAGTGTTATTGATTGTGCCAAGATTATTGCTGCTGGCTTTTACTATACCGGTGACCCCTGGGATTTTTTTACCCGTCAGGCTAAAGTAGAAAAGGCTTTACCGGTAGGTGCAGTTCTTACCCTGGCGGCTACCGGTTCGGAAATGAACGGAAATGCGGTAATAAGCAATGAAGAAACCAGGGAAAAGAAAGGTTTGGGAAGCCCTCTTCTTATTCCTAAATTTGCGGTGCTTGATCCTACTTATACTTATACCGTTTCTCCCCTGCAGACGGCAGCAGGTGTTGCTGATATTATGAGCCATGTATTTGAACAGTATTTCAGTGCCAATAATGATGCCTACCTGCAGGACCGCATATGTGAGGCAGTTTTGAAAACCTGTATCCATTATGCCCCGATAGCCTGCGCAAAGCCTGATAATTACGAGGCCAGAGCCAATCTTATGTGGGCGAGTACCCTGGCTTTGAACGGTATTTTAGCAACCGGCAAGCTTACCGATTGGGCTACCCATATGATTGAGCACGAGATAAGTGCCCTCTATGATATAGCCCATGGGGTAGGGTTGGCTATCCTTACTCCCTTCTGGATGGAATATGTTTTGACAGAAGAAAACCTTGCTAAATTTGTCCTTTATGCCGTCAATGTATGGGGAATAGTAGATAAAGACGAAAAAGAGATGGCGGATATGGCTATCGAAAAAACCCGGGGATTTTTCAAAGCTTTAGGGCTTCCTTCCCGCCTCCGGGAGGTAGGAGTAAAAGAAGACGACCTGGAGTTTATGGCAGCTAGAGCAGTAGAAAATGGCAGTCTGGGGAGGTTTAAAGAACTGGATAAGGATGATGTGCTTAATATATTGAAAATGGCTTTTTAGCTTAAATAAAGAAATAGCTGTATTTAATGTATTCCTCATCATATTTTAAAGCCAGCTTAAGAAGAAAATTTTTTATATTTTTGAGACCTGTTTTATCTTCTGACCATTCCCGCATCAGTTTATGAAAGCGGGCTTTTTCTCTGGCATCAGCTCTGTTTTTGAAATATCCCCATATATGGTTGACGGCATTTATTTCCTCCTTTTTATTAGGAGGAAGACTTAAGCAGTATTCAATTTTTTCATAAAAAGAAAGAGGGTTGCTTTTTGATTTATCTTTAAGCAGTTCCCTTATTTCCAGATAAATCTGCTGGGAGCGTCTTAAAACCAGGTATTTGTACCTGGCCCATTCTTTTTCTAAAGCAGAAACTGGAAGTTTATCTGAAGTTATATGAATACATTTAAGGGCCGACAGGTTTTTATCTTTTACTTCCAGCATTATATCAGGATGCAGGCAGTTTTCCTTAAGCTCCTGATAAAAATGATAAAAAGTTTTGCTGTTTATAGTTAGTGAGTGGGCCCCTTTTTTCCCGTTCGGGTCCTGCTCGGAGTAATGGATTTTCGGGTTGCCGTCTTTAGGAGACCAGGTTTGGGAAGAGATTTTAATCCACTCTATAATCGAGTTATTACCAGCCGGGTTTATAGTATGGTGAAGATTATCAAATACTACAGGTATATTCAGTTTTTCTCCTATATAAAGGACATCTTCAATATGGAAACACTTTTCATCATTTTCAATTACCAGTCTTTCTTTAACTATGTGGGGAAGTTTATGATAGTTATTTATAAACCGTAAGGTTGCTTCTTTTTTATCCCCGTATAATCCCCCGAGATGCAGAATAATTTTATGGGAGGTATCAACCTGCAGGGCATCCAGGAACCGGGCATGGTATAAAAGGTCAAGAAGGGCATTTTGGACTACTTTTTCCTCCGGTGAGTTTAGAACCGTATACTGTCCCGGATGCATAGAAACCCTGATGCCGGCTTTTTTTATTTTTTCCCCTATAGCCGCAAGCGTTTCCCGGTATTCCATCCACCATTTGATATCATTGGCTTCATGGGAAGCAAAAGGGATTATATCCGAACTTATGCGGAAAAGCTTTATGTTATGGGCTATGTTGTAGTCAATCATTTTATCCAGCACGGAAAGGTTGTGTTTTATTACCTCATGCAGTTTTTCCCCTTCTGCATTTTTCAGGGTAAGGCCTTTTAGATTACATTCGGGAACTCCCAGCAAAAGACAGGCATATCCAATACGCATCTTTAGCCAACCTGCTTTCTTTTTTATTCTCCTTTCTATTTTAACTGCCGGTTTTAAAGAAGGGAATAAAAAAGCCGGAAAGCCCGGCAAAAATATTTTTATTTAAGATGTATTCTTGCTCATTAAGCTTATATATGCAAACAATTTCTTCTACTCTTCAGCAATATCTGTAATATCAGGGTAACTTATGGTATTTTCTTCTATTGTTTCTGCTGATGTCGAGTTTTCCCCGGATACATCAGCAGCCTCAGTTGCCGTTATTTCCGCTTCGTCTGGGTTCATAAGATCAGAAGCAGAGCAGCTATTTTCTGTTTCTCCATCTGCAACCACAGCATAATCGGCAGGCAGACTGGTAAGCAGCTTAGCTATTTCCAGGTACCAGGGGCAGGGATTCCACAGAGTGCCGATACCGATTATATCCATATGATCAAAAGTATCCATAACCCCCATGTAATTCCAGACGCCAGGCTGCGGATTTCCGTTGAAGTTTATTATAGTATCAGTAGAATTGATTTTTGGCCCATTTTGGGAGATGAGGCTTACCAATCCATCATTTGGCCACCAGGAACTATCGATAGGAATTTGGCCGGGGATATTACGGGTATAACTGCCGATATGTAAGGCAAAAGGATAAAGGAAAGGATTCATGCTCAGTATAGGAACCTGATAATTAGAAAACAGAGATTTGCGGGTAGCATTAGTAGCCCAGGAGAAATAGTAAACATCAGGCTGTGCTTTTACCCAGCCGTTAAGCTCGCGGGCTCCTTCCACAGTCAGATCCCAGTTAGAAAGATCGCGTGAAGTTTTCCAAAAACTGCTGTTAAAAACCCGCTTAAGGTAGTCAGCTACCTTTTCACCCTGGCATCTGGTCAGGCCCCATTGATCCAGCTTGAGGTCGTAAAGGGAATTGGGAGTGCTGAGTGTAGACATAAACCCTACAAAGCTTTGCAGCCATGGTAACCCATTATTAATGGCATTGTCCAGTGAAGTGCCGTCATGAGGTGTAGATATGGTAGTAACACTTTTTACCCAGTTATTCCCTCCTGCAAACAGAGGAGACATATTGTCCTGGGGAAAGCTTCTTTCCTCCGCATCACCTTCAGCCAGAAGCTGTACCAGGGTTCTTACGGTCTGCCCTCCCATACTGTGCCCGATAAGGTGAACCTTTTTTACTTCTCCGGTTTGCGGATCAACTTTTCCTAAATCGGGTATAAGACCTTCATAAGTGCGCCCATAGCGGGCATGTCCGTATTTAGCGGCATGGGCTGCCCCATAATCTACCCTGCCTCCGACTAATTGGGCATAGAGTTCACAGGCTCTATCCCAGTTGCTGGAAACAGGTCCTACGGCTACGGTGTAGACTTCATAACCCTGAGCTTTGAGATATTCTTGAATGTCATACAATCCACCCCAGTACTTAAACCCCAGCATTTCATCGCGGCCGAATCCCCCCAGGCCATGAACAAGGACGATGGGGTATTTGTTGTTACTCGAAATTTCTTGAGCCAGGACCGGGTTTGTTAGAAAGATATTAAAAACAAAAGACAACAAAAAACAAAGCGCAATTGTAGAATTTTTTTTAAGCATTTTTTAACCTCCTCCTCCCATATTGACTAAGATGGCAAGATGTTATTATGTGATAGAATAATTATTACAAAATATTAATTCTATGTCAATTTTCTCATAAATATATTAAATATTGTTATTATTTGTATTTAAATTGCCGACAAATAAATTTAAAATAGACTTTTGAACATGCCTAGATTTTTTTGTCATTTTGTACGATATAATTGAATAAAGAGTTAAATTTTAAAAGATGAGAGCTGTAGAGGGTAATGGCTTAGTTGGGGGTTGTAATTTTTATGAGGGAAGAATTAAGGGATTGTAGGGAAGGATGCCAGTTTATAAAAAGGATAGGGAAAGAAAGTATTCAGGCATTACAGGATTCGCTATCGGAGATGCTAAATATGAGTTTTTGCCTTTGGGATAGTAAGGGTAATCGCTTGACTGTATGGTCTAATTCTTCACTCTTTTGCTATACTATAATTTCCAAAAACAAAGAGCGATGTAAAAAGCAAAAGCAAAATATCATTTCTCAAGTACGGGAAAAAAAAGAGCCTGTTGTGGCTACCTGTTATATGGGTATGACTTTTTTTAGTATTCCTATTTTATACCAGGAAGAGCTGATAGCTATATTTTATGGAGGAGGTTTTGTTTTAGGAAATAAAACTGCGGGGTCAGAATACATTTCTAGGCTTGGTTATAATATCCCTGTAATTAGTGAATTACAGCTGAATAATACAATAAATTTTCTGGAAAAATTTTTTTCTGTGCTTAAAAGAGAGGTTGCTTTTTATGAATATAGTGATGATTTGAAAATATCTAGAGAAGAAACTGATATTTTCTTGCTCCATAATCATCTGAGTTTGAGAGAACTTGAGATAGCTAAATTAGTA
Organism: Thermosyntropha lipolytica DSM 11003; assembly: GCF_900129805.1. Classification (GTDB taxonomy): domain Bacteria; phylum Bacillota; class Syntrophomonadia; order Syntrophomonadales; family Syntrophomonadaceae; genus Thermosyntropha; species Thermosyntropha lipolytica. Next base: position 19,041 of record NZ_FQWY01000009.1, on the reverse strand, counting down.
CTTGCCGGGATGAGTAATAAAGAGATAGCTAATTATTTGGGTATAAGTGAAAAGACAGTAAAAGTCCATGTAGGCAGTATTCTCAAAAAATTGCAGTTGAAGGATCGTAAACAGCTTATCATTTTTTGCCAGCAGCAGCTAGGAAAAAGGTGAAGATGATGAGTATCCGCCAAAAGTTGATGATTTTAATTGTTTTTTTATTAGTTTTTCCCATGGTAAGTTTACTGGTAATTTCCCGCTTTGTACTGGTAAAGCAGATTGAAAATAGTGCGAGAAACTATTTGGTTAATGCTTCTAAAGTTGCCCAGAGTATAATGCTTTCGCGGGCAGAAAAAATGGAGCAGACAGCGACTTCACTGGTTCGAACCAATGATTTTTTAATTGCCGTCCAAAAAGGAGATAAAAACGGTATTTCTCAGGAAATTAAAGTTTTGCATGAAATAAGTGATTTTCCTGATTACACAATTTTTTTTGATAGGTATGGGAAAGTATTATATGCGGAGCCAGATTCTGTTCAGCCGCAGATATATGAATTGCAAAGACTTTTAGACAAAGCACAGGAGCAGAGAAAGCCCTTAATCAGCCATCAAGCTATAGCCCTAGATCGTATTTTTGCCATCGGGAGCAAGGAATATTTACAATTCCAAATACAGTTGCAAGAAGATAAAGGCTATTTTAACTATGTGCATAGTCTGACAGTGATAATTCCTGTATGGGATGAACAGGGAAACTATCAGGGAACATTGTTGATAGGAGATATAACTAATAATGATCCTTTTTTGCCTGAGAGATACAGCTGGTATATAAAAGATTCTTATTTATCACTTTCTCTATATGATGTAAGGATAACCTCAAATATCAGAAGCAATTATAAGACCAATTTTATAGGGAGTGTTATTCCAGTTAAGGTTGATTCTCTGGAGGAAGGAGAAAAAGATTACTATTTCGGAAAAGTGCGGATAGATGATGAAATGCATTTTTTTCTTGATTGTCCTATTTATGGTGATGAAAATAAAGTGATAGGATTCCTGGGGGTAGGCATACCTGAGCAGAAGTTTAATATTTTGCAGAGAGTTAACAATAATCTTATTGTGGGGCAGACTTTCATTTTGTTGTTGGTAATGCTGTTGCTTGGAAAGGTAATGTCAGATAATATAACAGAACCTATTTTGGAAGCTGCTCGTTGGGCTGAGGAAATAGCTAGGGGGGAGAGGGAACCGGTTATCAAAGAAAAATTTTTACATAATTCTTATACCGAAGGTATGCTTTTGCTTTCTAATTTACAGAGGATGGCAAGAGAACTCAAGATACGGGAAGAGGAAAAAAGAGAAGTCCTTGAACAGCTTGCCCAGGAACATCAAAAACAAAAAGAATTGTACCAGCAGTTGCAAAAAATGAATGATGAACTGGAAATTAAGGTGCGTTTAAGGACGCAGGAACTTGAAGAAGCCGTAAAAATTCTGCAAAAATCAGATCAGGTGAAAACAAGATTTTTGGCTAATATGAGTCATGAGTTGCGAACTCCTCTTAATATAATAATTGCTAGTGCTCAGGCTTTAGCAGAAAAAGTGCTGGGAGAACTTAATGAAAAACAGGTTAAATATGTGCAGAATATTGAAACGGCAGCTCGACATCTATTGCACATCATAAATGATATTCTTGATATTGCTAAAATTCAGGCGGGAAAGATGACGCTGTCTTTAGGGATATTTTCGATTAGTGAATTGGTTGCCAGCAGTGTGGATGAAGTTAGAAGCTGGGCGGAAAATAAAAAATTACAGATTAAGTCTGTGCATTTAACTGAAGATTTTCTGGTTATGGTAGATAAGGCGAAATTCAAACAAATTATGTATAACCTGATTTCCAATGCTATAAAATTTACTCCTGAAGGCGGTGATATAGAGATAAAGATTTGGAAAGAACATAATTTCTACTGGATTGCGGTTAAGGATAATGGTATAGGTATTCCGCTTGAGTATCAAGAAAAAGTTTTTGAAGAGTTTGAGCAGCTTAAAAACTCTTATGAGAAAGAATATGCAGGTACAGGTTTAGGTTTACCTCTTACTAAAAAGCTGGTTGAACTTCATGGTGGAGAAATATTTTTATTTAGCAGGGTAGGAGAAGGAACAGAAGTGGTAGTGAAAATGCCAATAGTGTTAACTGCAAGTGCTAATTTAGCAGGAGATGATTTGTATGGCCAAAATACTTTTAGTTGATGATAACGCTCTTAGTTGTGAAGTAATGGAAGATGTTTTCAAAGCTTGGGGTCATCAGGTATACAAGCTTTTTGTAGGGACGGGGGTTTATGAATTTGCGTTAAAGTATAAACCTGATATTGTCCTTCTCGATGTAATGCTGCCAGGCATGAATGGTTTTGAAGTTTGTAAAAAATTGAAAGAAGATGCCCATACTTTTCCCATACCAGTTATAATGCTTACTGTTCTGGATGCGGTGGAAGACAGGATAAGGGCTTTTGATGTAGGAGCTGATGCCTTTATAACTAAACCTGTAAATTATAATGAATTAAAAAGTATGATAAGTTCTTTCTTGCGCAGGAGGGAAAACTGCCGGTATTTTGAGACGAGAAGAGCAGTAGTGATGAGTTTTTTAGAACTAATTAAATTTCATAATGAAGATTTGTATAATCATGCGCTAAAAACAGCTTACTATTGTGAAAAAATAGCCCTACTTTTAAACCTAAGCCGTGAGAAAATTGAGGTATTGCTTGATGGAGCATATTTACATGATGTTGGTAAATTGGTAGAAAGGGGGAAAGAACATCCTGAAAAAGGTGTAGAAATTTTAAAAACACTTAGTATGCTGAATGAAATTTATCCTTTTATATACAGCCACCATGAAAGGATGAATGGAACAGGATTTCCGGAAAAGATTAAAAGGGAAAGTTTTACAACTGAACTTAAAATACTTATACTGGTTGATGAATATTTAAATTTATTAGGTAAAGAAAAAGACAAAAAAAGAACGCTTGATATTTTGGGCCAAAAGGTTAAAGAAGGAGCCTTTGATGAAAATACTTATAATGCATTGTTGCAGGTTTTAGAAGATGAAGAATTCTGGGAAAATTTAGGCATAAATTAAAAAGTAGGTTTAGGGAGATGAATAAGACTTTTTTAATACCCGGGAAATATATTCAGCTTTTTCCCGGGATTTTTTTTGGTTAAAATAGGCCTTTTATAGTTCTGAGGGTCAATGTTGTTTCAGTGTTATTAGTAATAAAGTTTAAAGTGAAAAGGGAAAACGACTAAATAGCAGACAATAAGGGGGTGTTAAGGTCAAACTTACTTTGCAAACAGCATTTTATCAAAAGCGAAAAAAGTGAAAGGGAGGTAATTTTAGGTGGCTGCTAACCGGAAAGTAAAGTTAGAGGAGATTTTGGCCGAAAAAGGGATGCCCATAAGTTTCCAGTATGGAGGTAAAGCTCCTGAGGAAATGGTAGACCGAGAAGTAAAGAAGGAGCCCTGTGAAAGAGTAAAAAAATTGAAAGAACTTTATTTCCAAACTTTGTCTTCGGCAACTGTAGAATTTCCTTATTGGTATACGCGCAAATATGATGAACTGGAAGGGGAAATTCCGGTTGTACGCAGGGCTGCGGCCTTAAAACATGCTTTTTCTCATTTGACTCCTACTATATTCCCGGGCGAACTTCTAGTGATGGGAAAAGCTCATTATTATAGGGGATCTTTCCCTATGCCTTGGTTGTCGGAAGGTTATTTTATGGCCAAAGAAGATGAACTTTATCAGTCTGCGCTTTCTGCTGGACGTACTAGTGCTGATGAGGTTTCCAAATTTGGAACGGGAGGCGGTAATGTAACCCAGAGTTTTGGTAATGTGGTTTCTATTGCGGGTAAATTTGGGATTCGCAAAGAAGAGGTTCCGGCTTTGGTAAAACTGGCTAAAGCCTGGGTAGGACGTTCGGTTGATGATTTAGGGCAAAAATACGAAAAAATGGTTCCGGAATATCAGCTCAAGGAAAATATAATGAAATCAGTTATTTGCATGTTTGACTCTGGTTACACTCTGCCTCAAGGCCGTGAAGTAATAAATTATTACTATCCCCTGCAGTATGGTTTTGATAAGCTGATTGAAATGTGTGAAGAAGGGAAGAAGAGAGTAGCTGGAAAAGCGGATGGAGACGGTATTATTGGAATGGACCGGCTCTATTTCTATGAAGCGGCCAAACTGGTATTGGAGGGGATACAGGCTTGGATACTGAACTATGCCGCCGAAGCTAGAAGACTAGCTTCTATAACCGAAGAAGCAAAGCAGAAAAAAGAATATGAAGAAATTGCTGAGTGCCTGGAATGGATTGCCCATAACCAGCCCAGAACTTTCCGGGAAGCTTTGCAACTGGCTTATACTATTCATATTGCTGTTCTTAATGAGGATGCTATTTCTGGAATGTCCCCGGGAAGATTAGGGCAGGTTTTATATCCGTGGTTTGAACAGGATATGGAAGCCGGACGTATAACAGAAGAAGAAGTTATTGAACTTTTAGAATGCCATCGTATGAAAATGACTCTCATTGATTGTTTTGCCTCTATGGGAGTAGTAGGCGGAGTTCTTTCTGGTAATACCTTTAATAATCTTAGTTTGGGCGGTCTTACCCGTGATGGCAAGCCGGCAACCAATCGTCTAGAAATGCTTATTCTGGAAGCTGCTATGCGCAATCAAACTCCACAGCCTACTTTATCTGTACTTTATGATGAAAAATTACCTGAAGAGTTTCTGCTTAAGGCTATTGAATGCAATAAGACGGGAACTGGTTATCCGGCTTGGATGAATTTCCAAGGAGGTTTACAGTTTATACTTGACCAGTATCAGGCTGAAGGAATGACAGTAGAAGAGGCCAGAGCCTGGGCTATTGGTGGATGTCTGGAAACCTCGCCTTGTGCTTGGATGCCCTTAACTCTTAATGGTAAGAAATACGAAATTCCTGGCGGAGCAGGACAACCTACCAGTGTCGGAGTACACTTTATTGCCAACCCCAAGGTTTTGGAATGTGTGCTTTTTAATGGTTATGATCACAGAACAGGAATACAGGTTTATCCGCCGCATAATCGCAAGCTGGAAACCTATGAAGAGCTGTGGGAAACATTTAAAGAATATTATGAAATGACGGTTGACTGCTTAGCCAAATGTAACAACATTCAGCATGATATTTGGCGTAAGAATAATATGGCTATATTTAATTCCTTGCTTAAACCTGATTGTTTAACTAAAGGACATCATATTGGCAATATGGGATATAGATACAATGCCACATTTAATGTAGAAAGCTGTGGAACTATAAATCAGATTAATTCCCTGGCTGCCATCAAGAAGTTAGTTTATGACGAAAAGAAGTATACCCTTGATGAATTGCGAGATGCTCTGCTTAATAACTTTGGGTTTAAGACAGCAGCGGAAGTAGGAAGCTTTTCGTTGGCTGAACAGGAAAAACGCCCGGATGGGGATAAATATGACCGCATCTACAGCGATTGTCTGCTGGCTCCCAAGTACGGTAATGATGATCCTTATGTTGATTCGATACTGAAAGAATATGAGGATTGGTTCTGCGCTATGTGCCGCCGTTATGAATCCTTATATGGCAAACCTCTTTATGCTTGTCAGATTTCTGTATCTACCCATGCTCCTCAGGGGGCAGCTACTTTAGCTTCTGCTGATGGCAGGCTGGCAGGAACCACATATGCTGATGGATCAATGTCGGCTTATCCGGGAACTGATCGCAGTGGGCCTTATGCTTTGTTTAATTCTGCGACGGTTTGGGATCATAGCAAATCGCAGAATTCGCAAATGAATTTGAAGATACATCCGAGTGCCATCAAAGGTGAAGAGGGAGCACGTAAACTTTTGGATCTTACCCGTGCTTATATGCGTAAGGGCGGGTTCCATATCCAGTATAATATCGTTGATTCCAAAATTCTGAAAGATGCCCAGAAAAATCCGCAAAATTATCGTGATTTAATGGTACGTGTGGCTGGATTTACTCAATACTGGGTCGAAATAGGAAAACCGATTCAGGATGAAGTAATAGCACGTACTGAATATGAAGGAGTGTGATTTAAATGGCTAATGGAATTAAACATAATGATTGTCGTAATTTTGCGCCCGTTGATGTAGCTAAAGGCATCTGCAGAGTGAAGAATGAACTTATTTTTATCGATGGGGAACCTTGCGAGAAATTCGAAATGTTGCCTAAATGCAAAAATTGCAGCAATTTTATAAATGTGGATAAGGATGATATTGGAACCTGTAAAGGATTTAAAGACGATTATTGGTCTTTTGGTGAAAATATTGCGGTTACCTGTGAAGCATATCAAATAAAGTGCCAAAATTAAGCTTTTTAAACGAAAAGGGTGCACTTTGGACGGCACCCTTTTCGTGAAAATACTGGTTTTACGAAGGTAAATACCTTAAGGGGAGGAACTGAGTATGGATGAAGCGCGTAAAGTGAGCATGGGTAGAATGGTAGTAGCAGCTTCCTGGTTGGCGGTTTTTTGCCTCTTTGGATATAGAGCAACCTTTTCTGTTTTATTAAGACCTATGTCGGAAAGTATGGGCTGGAGTGTAACCCAGTTGTCACTGGGGTATTCTTTAATGATGAGTGTATATGCCATAACTGCTTTTTTCAGTGGTATGATAATTGACCGCTGGGGGACCAGACCCGCATATGCTATAGGTGCGGTTTGTGCAGCTTTAGGGTTTTATATTACGAGTAATGCTACAACTTATCTGGAATATCTTATTCCCTATGCCTTGTTTGCTGGTATAGGTACAGGGATGTTGTGGGTTTCCTCAACTGTTTCCGTACGTAAATGGTATGTAGGAAACACTTATGCCAGTATGTGGGGAATAGCCTTCATGGGGGCTCCTATTGCTCAGGTGGTATTGAGTTTAGGGGTAAAACAGATTTTGCTTACTATGAATTGGCAACATGCTATGAAAGGATTGGCCGTGGTGGTCTTTGTAGCTTTGGCTATGGCAGCTTTACTAGCTCGAAAAAATCCAGAAGATTATGGTTTGGAGCCTTTTGGGCTGGTTAAAGCTCCGGCTGGAAGTGGGCCTAAGCCACAGGAATACATATGGAATTTGGGAGATGCCTTTAAAAGATATGCTATATGGGGTGCTATAATTGCTTTTCTTACTAGTATGCTGGCCGAATTTTTAATTTGGACCCAGGTTGTTAACTACTGGACTAATGATGTTAATCTTTCCTTGGCTAGTGCAACCAATCTTTATGTGATAATAGGTATAGCTGGTATATTTACCATGCCTTTGATGGGAAAAGTAGCTGATAAAGTAGTGGCAAGATATGCTGTTGAAAGCCAGGGGCGTAAAGTTATGCTGATATTTGCTCCTTCAGTTGGCGTACTGGCCTGTATCTGCCTCTTGCTTACGAAGGTTAGTTATTTATTTGGAGTTTTGGCCTGTATTCTGTTCGCAGTTTACTGGGCTATTGAGCCAGGTGGAGTTGCAGGTTATGCAGGCTCAGTTTATGGCCGGCAGTCTTTAGGTAAAATATGGGGATTGGCAACTCTGATCGTAATGGGAATTGGGCCGGCTGTAGGAGTTTACATGGGAGCTTATCTTTTTGATATATCAGGAAGTTATATGAATTCAATATTGTTTGCTACCGGTGCTTTCTTGGTTTCTGCAGTTGTTGCTGCTTCATTACCTCTTAAAGCAGAACCACCGGTGTGCGTTGATAGTACAGCTTCACTTCATACAAGTTAAATTAATTTGTTAACCTCATCCCCCAATTTTTAACCTCATCCCACAACATGCGGTCAGGGACAGAATTTTTTCATATAGTTCTCTGCCCTGACCGGAATTTTTTCTAATTGATTTGCTCCCAAATCAATTAAATAGGAGTTGATATTTATGAATAGAGAGGGTAAAAAAGGTTTAATTTTTGATATTCAGAGCTATTCAGTTCATGACGGACCTGGATGTAGGACACTTATATTTATGAGCGGGTGTCCATTACGCTGTGAGTGGTGTGCCAACCCCGAGGGTTTGCTGGTTAAAAAACAGGTTATGTTTAGTAACATCAAGTGCAAACACGATAGTTATAATTGCATGTATTGTATTGATGCCTGCCCGCATGATGCGATAAAAGTTAGTCCTCAGGGGGAAAACCTTCTTTATTTTGAACGCAATTTATGTCTTAACTGTGATGAATTTTTATGTGCTGCTGCCTGTCCTTATGAAGCTATAAGGATAGTTGGCAAGTGGATGTCTGTAGATGATTTAATCTACATTTTAGACAGAGATCGACAATATTGGGGATCAGGAGGTGGAGTAACTTTTAGCGGAGGTGAACCTTTGGTTCAGCACGAGTTTTTGCAAGAAATGCTAATGCTTTGCAAAGACAAATATATTCATACAGCTATTGAAACTAGTGCTTATGTGGATACAGGAATATTTTTGCGAGCTTTTCGTTATATAGATTTTGCTTTTATAGATGTAAAACATATGGATGATGAACAGCACCGTGCTAAGACAGGGGTAAGTAATAAACTTATTTTACACAATATAAGAGCTCTTACCGAATCGGGATGGCAAGGGAGACTAGTTTTGCGAATGCCTGTAATAAGAGGTTATAATGACAGTGCAGAAAATATAAATATGATTATAAGGTTTATGAAAGAATTAGGGCTTTTTGAAATAAATATACTTCCTTTTCATCGTTTAGGAGATTCTAAATGGAAACAGCTGGGGTTAGTTTATAAATATGCGAATGAGAGTGCTACTCCTCGCGAAAAGCTGGAAGAGATTCAGGATCAATTTTTAGAAGCGCGCATAGCTTGTTATATAGGGCATGAGACCTGTTTTTAGGCCCTTATATTATCCGTATATTATCCCAATATAGTTGTGGGAGGAGGAAGTTTTATGAGTAATGAAGGGCGAAGAGGAAGTTTGCGCAATAAGCTGCTGGCAATTATATGTAGCATATTTTTGCTTAACAGTATTTTGCTTATATTAGTTTCGCTTAAAACTTCCAGTTATATTGTGCAAAAAGAAATAGAAACATCTATGTATAAAGTAGTCAAACAGGCAGCTGCTACCATAGGTGCTCGCAATGATGCACGTTTGTGTGTTCTAGAAGGGATGGCGGCCAATGAGGTAGTAGGCTCAAATGAGTTTTCTTTTGCCCGGAAAGCAGATGTTTTACGCCAGGAGTTTATGCGAAATAAAGATAAGTTGTATTTTTTGGATTTAGTTTTGTCTGACGATAAAGGAAGATTGTATAGCATAAATAATTCTGACCTGCTTGATTATTATTATGAAGAACTTCATGCTATTGCTTTAAACCCGGTTTCAGTTTCCAGCAGTCTGGTAGATGAAAAAAAGAGAGTCATATTTGTTTATTCAGTTCCTATTTATGACAAAAAAAGTGGGCAAAAAAACGGGGCTATTTTAGCTTTAGTGGATGGAAAAAAGTTTTCGGAAATGATAAGTGCTATGGCCTATGGTAGGACGGGGTATGCTTTTGCTGTTGATCAAACGGGAAAGACGATTGCCCATAAGGATTTTACGAAGGTTCTAAACGAAGAGAATATTCCCCAAATTGCAGAGAAGAATGAAAAAATGAGGGGTATTGCGGAAGTAATACGCCAAATGATTAAAAAGCAGTCAGGTGTAGCTGTATATGAGTACGGGGGAGAAAAGAAACTAATGGCTTTCGAGCCTGTACCTGGAAGTACATGGAGTGTTGCTTTGACTGCACCGATAGGAGAGGTATTGCATCCTGTGATAGTATTAAAACAAAGGCTGCTACTTATTTCTGGATTTTTACTTATTGTTATACTTGGAGTTTTATATTTGGCTATAGGACGTATAACAGGTATGATAAAGGCTGTCTCTGAATTAGCATTTTGTATGGCTCAGGGTGATTTTCGCGAAAAAGGAGAAGGAGGGTATAGCAGGAGAAATGATGAAATTGGTATATTGACCAGAGCTTTTAGTGATATAAGAGACCGTTTGGGAAATATTTTGAGACAGATGGCGGGGGCTGCTGATAGCAGTCGTCAGATGGCGGGAAATATAACTAACTATGTGCGTGATATAGGACAGAGAGGAAAAGAGATTGGGGATGCCCTTGGGTATATTGCTGCTGGCATGCAGGAAGCTAGTGCATCGATAATGGAAATTAATAATGTGATGAATAATATAAACCGTAAGGCACAGTTTTTGAGTGAAGAAGCTGTGGCAGGCTTTGAGCGAATAAAAGAACTGGAAATGAGTGCTGAAACTATGCGTTTAAATGCAGTAGAGGCTAAAGAAAAAGCCTGTCGTATTTATAAAGAAAAGCAGGAAGTTATAGGACAAGCAATTGCCTCTGCCCGTGTGGTAGAAGAAATATCAGCTATGGCAGATAGTATAACTGATATTGCCGCCCAGACAAATTTATTGGCTCTTAATGCGGCTATCGAGGCTGCTCGGGCAGGAGAACAGGGGAAAGGATTTGCGGTAGTAGCTGCTGAGGTTCGTAAACTGGCTGAGCATTCAGCTATAACTGCAGAATCGATTCAGAGAGTGGTAACAGACGTAAATACTGCAGTTAAAAATCTTACCGAAAATATTGGCGAAGTTTTGGATTTTGTTGAAAATAATGTAATAAATGATTATTCAGATATGGTGGCGGTTGGGGAAATGTATGTAAAAAATATGAAAGTAGTGGAAGATATAACCTCCCGTTTTACTTCTTCAATGCAGGAGATAGCTGGAATGCTTGAGGTAGCTAATAAAAATATTGAGGGAATAACAGCTGCTGTAGAAGAAACAACTGCTTCTACTACTACTGTAAATCAGCATGTAGATGAAGTTATACATATTTTGGATAAATTAGAGGTAATGGCGGAAGAACAGGCTGATACAGCAGATGTGATGGCTAAGAGTGTTGAGTTTTTCAAACTATAAAAAACTTGTATAATTTTTCTAGTTAAAGTAAAAGGTATGAAAGAGAAAGGTACCGGCACAGCAGATTTTCTTGCTTTTTCCTTTTACTAATTTTTAACACGTTTTTGATTTCAACAATAAAATAAGGTGGATTAATAAAAATATTTAACAATAGAAACAGGCTTTTCGTATTTAACATATATAGGTACAATTTACAAATTTGTATTTTTGAGTTTGCCTGTTTTCAGGCCTTTTTAAGGGATTAACTGATAAAGTCAGGAGGAAGCCTTATTTTATTTTAAAGGCTTCCTCCTCTTTTTTATTCGGGCAAAGTGCTTTTCCAGGCCTTAAATACCATTTCCCGGCTCTTTTCTTTTATAACCGGGTCGTTTAAGGCAATCTGGTAAGCTTCTTCTTCGGTTTGGGTGTGGTAGGGGATGATCCCGAGGTATGTTATGAAGTATGTTATTAATGTCAATTTTGGTTAGACATGTGTTGGAGATATATAAATTAATAGTACAATATTGTTATAGAACATTTATGTTTGGTTAAGTTTATTTTTTTACTGATGGGTGGTTAGAAATAGGGGGGTTATTATGAAAGTTAAAGAATTTATGACCCGAGATGTAGTATGTATAGATCCCGATGCTACCCTGGAGGAAGTTGCCCAGATTTTTTTGGAACGTAAGATTGATGGGGTTCCAGTAGTTGATGGAGAGGGTAAGCTGGTAGGTTTAATTACTAAAACGCATCTCATAAGGGCGATAAAAAATCATCTTTCTTATGATAGTAAGGTTAAAGATGTTATGACTGTAAAACTAGTTACAGTAACTCCGGAAAAAGAAATCAAAGAGATTATTGAGGAGTACCAGATAGGACGTTTACCAGTAGTAGAACAGGGGAGACTGGTAGGAATTATAACCCGTACAGATATAATGTGGGCATATTATAGCATGCTAGAAGAACTTAACAGTTTTGTTACTGCTTTACTGGATTCTATGTCTAATCCAGTTTTAGCTATTGATCGCAGGGGGGTTATAAAACATTGTAATAAAGCCCTGGCTGCTCTTTTTAAACGCGAAGTCAAGGATTTGATTGGACTTCCATTGAAATCAGTTATTGCGGATTCACCGCTGATGGAGATTGTAAAGACTGGGCGCAAAGAAGTGGCACGAAAGATAGTTATTGAGGGGAAAACTTTTGTGTCTAACCGTACCCCTATATATATAGATGGCAAGATTGTGGGAGCGGTAGCTTTGCTACAAGATATATCAGAATTAGAACAAATATCCAGTGAACTTGCTTATACTAAAGAAATTAGCCAGGAATTAGATGCTATAATTGAATCTTCATTTGACGGCATTTTTGTAACTGATGGTGAAGGGAGGGTTTTAAAGGTTAATCGGGCCTATGAGAGGATAGCGGGGATAAAGAAAGAATATGTTCTGGGACGGTATATGAGTGATCTGGTAAGGGAAGGTGTGTATAATGAATCTGTAACTTTAAAGGTTTTAAAGAGTAAGCAGGTAGAAACTATAGTGCAAAAGGTAGCTACGGGAAAGACAATTCTGGTTACAGGAAATCCGATTTTTGATGAAAATGGCTCTATATTTCGTGTTGTTACCAATGTGCGTGATATTACCGAGTTAAATGAATTGCAGGAAAAATTGCAAAGGTTGGAAGACATGAGGTTTCATTATGAAAAAGAACTTTTGCATCTCAAGCAGCAGATGGGTTATGCGGAAAACATGGTTTGCAGGTCTCAGGAAATGCAGAAAGTATTGAGTCTTACTCTTCAACTGGCCCAGGTCGATTCTACAGTGTTAATTCAAGGAGAATCAGGAACAGGAAAAGAATTGATAGCGGATATAATTCATAAAAACAGTATGCGGCGTAATTTTCCATTTATCAAGATTAACTGTGCTGCTATTCCGGAAAATCTTTTGGAAACCGAACTTTTTGGGTATGTGGAAGGAGCTTTCACTGGGGCTCAGAAAGGGGGAAAACCAGGTGTATTTGAACTGGCAAATGGTGGTACGATTTTTCTGGATGAAATAGGTGAAATGCCCCTAAGTTTGCAGGCTAAGGTTTTAAGGGTTTTACAGGAAAGACAGATAATGCGGGTGGGAAGTAGTAAGACTGTAGATGTCGATGTTCGTATAATAGCAGCAACTAATCGCAATTTAGAAGAAATGGTAAGGCGTAATAGTTTTCGCGCTGACCTGTATTATCGCTTAAATGTAGTTCCCATATTTGTTCCTCCTTTGCGTGAACGCAGAGATGACATTGTACCGCTGGTACAGTTTTTCCTGGATAAAATAAACAAAAGATATGGTTACAGTAAAAAGATTGATGCTAAAGTGTTTGAATTTTTTATAAAATATGATTGGCCGGGAAATGTAAGAGAACTGGCTAATCTGGTTGAAAGACTAGTGGTAACAACAACAGGAGAAATAATAACCTGTAATGAAATTAAAAATTACTTGAAGAATCATAATAACGAAGAACCCTCTGCTAGATTATTTTCAGATATAAAACCACTTAAAGAAGTGGTAAAAGAGGCAGAGAAAGAGGTTCTTATTAAGGCATTTGCTCGATATAAAACTACGCGTAAAGTAGCCCAGGTTTTACAGGTAAATCAATCAACAGTTGTGCGCAAAGCTGCTTTATATGGAATTAAGGTAAATGAGTAAAAAGTCAGGATAGTCTTATAAGATAGGCGGTGATGTTTATATGCATCACCGATGTTTTTTTGCATCACAAAAAAATCAAAATTTTGCCCTCTAATTCCAGTCAATATTACCCCTCTGATGCTTTTATGCATCAAAATATACTTTTCTCTTTCCGTTCAGTTATTTTTCCCTTTGGCATTCAGGCAATATGGGAGTTTTTTGCTTCGGTTTTTTGGCATGATTTTTGCTTTTGAAGATAGGCAGGATAGGCCTATCCTGCGGTTTCTGTAATTATTGAAGAGAGGAGAGATGTGATGATGATGACAGCGCAGGAGTATATCGAAAGTTTGCGCAATTTAAGGCCCCGCAAGATATATCTTTTAGGAGAAAAAGTAGAAAATCCGGTGGATCATCCTATGATTCGTCCCTCTATAAACTGTTGTGCCATGACTTATAAATTGGCAGAACTTCCAGAATATCAGGATATAATGACAGCCAAATCAGCCCTTACCGGTAATACTATTAATCGTTTTGTCCACCTGCATCAGAGTACAGAGGATCTTATAAAAAAAGTAAAAATGCTGCGTTTAGTGGGGCAGATGACAGGTGCATGTTTTCAGCGCTGTGTAGGAATGGATGCCTTGAATGCTGTTTGGAGCACAACTTATGAGATTGATCAAAAATACGGCACTAATTATCATGAGCGTTTTAAACAGTATTTAATTGAATGGGAAGAAAAGGACTGGACTGTCGATGGATGTATGACTGATCCGAAAGGAAATCGTAGTTTACCTCCTTCCAAACAGGCAGATCCTGATCTGTATGTGCATATAGTGGAAAAACGTAGTGATGGAATAGTGGTACGGGGAGCTAAAATGCATCAGACAGGTATTATAAATTCTCATGAGATATTAGTAATGCCTACCATGTCTTTATCTCTAGAAGAAGCAGATTATGCGGTATGCTTTGCTGTACCTTCTGATGACCCTTCTCTCATCTATATTTACGGCCGACAATCCTGTGATACCCGCAAACTGGAAAAAACTACGGTTGATGTTGGCAACATCAAATATGGAGGGCAGGAAGCCATTGTAATATTCAATGATACTTTTGTTCCCTGGGAAAGGGTATTTATGTGTGGCGAAACTGACTTTGCTGGAATGCTGGTGGAAAGATTTGCTGGTTATCATCGCCAGTCTTATGGTGGCTGTAAGGTAGGTAATGGAGATGTGCTTATTGGCGCGGCAGCAGCTATTGCTGAGTATAATGGAGTGGCGAAGGCTTCTCATATAAAAGATAAGATTATTGAAATGGTGCATTTAAATGAAACGCTTTATTCCTGCGGTATAGCCTGTTCGGCTGAAGGGCGCAAAACTCCGGCCGGAAATTATCTTATTGATATTATGCTGGCTAATGTATGCAAACAAAATGTTACTCGTTATCCCTATGAAATAGCCAGGCTGGCTCAGGATATTGCAGGAGGAATTGTAGCTACTATGCCTTCAGATGCTGATTTTAAGTCTCCGGAAATAGGACACTGGTGCAATAAATTTATGATTGGCGATGCTAAGTATTCAGCTGAAGAAAGGCAAAGGATGCTCAGGCTTATTGAAACTATGACTATGGGAGCCATAGCGGTAGGTTATTTAACTGAATCTATGCATGGAGCAGGTTCTCCTCAGGCACAGCGTATTTTGATACAACGTTATGCTAATCTGGAGGCTAAAAAAGCATTGGCGCGAAGAATATGTGGTATAGATGAAGATAATTTGCTTTAGAACGCATAAAAGTTGATTGAGGAATGATTTTTAGATGAAGATCAGGATTAAGTATTGTGGTGGGTGTAATTCAGGTTATGACCGGGTAAAGTTTGTTAAGCTTATTGCCAAAGCTTATAAGGATATGAAAGGAGAAGATTTGAGTCTGGCATATTTCGATGCCGAAGATATAGCAGCAGGTTTGATGGTTTGCGGCTGTTCTGTTTGCTGTCCTGATCGTGAGGATATAAAAGATGGATTATATCCCTGGTATGTAATAACAAATAGTAGTTTTAACTATTTCTCAATGGATGAAGCTGAGGTAATAAAAAAAGTAGTTGACGCCATCAGCAAGGGGGAAAGGAGGTAGAAACAGATGGACTGGAGGACGTATTACCAGGAAAGGATAGTACCAGCAGAGGAAGCAGTAAAATGTATAAAATCTGGAGATCGTGTAGTTTTAGGACATGCGTGTGCCGAACCGGAGTTACTGGTAGATGCAATGGTTAAAAGGGCAGAAGAGCTGACAGATGTAGAAATAGTGCATATGGTAGCCATGGGTAAAGCGGAGTACTGCAAACCAGAGTATATAAAATCTTTTCGCCACAATGCCTTATTTGCGGGCGGCAATACGCGTCAGGCTATAAATGAAGGCAGAGCAGATTATACACCCGTTTTTTTTCACGAAGTTCCAAGACTTTTTAGAGATAAGACTATTGAAGTAGATGTAGCCATGGTTACGGTAACTCCTCCTGATAAACATGGCTTTGTAAGTCTGGGTATATCGGTTGACTATACTATGCAAGCAGTATTGAGTGCTAAAAAAGTTATTGCCGAAGTGAATCCGAATATGCCTTATACTCTGGGCAGATCATGCATCAAGGTTACTGATATTGATTATTTTGTTCCTGTGGAGAGGCCGATTATTGAGCTTAAGCCACCGGTAATTGGGGAAGTTGAGGAAGCTATAGGCAGGCATGTAGCTTCGCTTATAAAAGATGGTGATTGCTTGCAACTGGGGATAGGAGCTATACCTGATGCGATATTGGGCTTTTTGCAGGATAAAAAAGATTTGGGGATTCATTCGGAAATGATTTCTGATGGAGTCATGCATCTGGTGGAAAAAGGAGTGATAAATGGCAGATCTAAGAACCTTCATCCCTATAAAATAATAGTAAATTTCGTCATGGGAAGCAAAAATTTTTATGAATGGCTGCACTATAACCCTATGGTTGAGTTTCATCCGGTAGATTATGTTAATGACCCTTTTATAATAGCACAAAATGATAATATGGTGGCAATCAATTCAGCCTTAGCTGTGGATTTAATGGGACAGGTGGCTGCTGATATGCTGGGTAATAAACAATTCAGCGGTGTAGGCGGGCAGGTTGATTTCGTAAGAGGAGCTGCCCGCTCTAAAGGGGGAAGGAGTATTATAGCTCTTCCTTCTACGGCAGCCCAAGGCACGGTATCGCGTATTGTTCCGGCTTTAGGAAAGGGACAGGCGGTAACTACTTCCCGTAATGATGTAGATTATGTGGTTACTGAATATGGAATTGCCCATTTGAAAGGCTTACCTGTGCGCAAAAGGGCAGAAAGGCTTATAAGTATTGCTGCTCCTCAGTTCAGAGAAGAACTGGAAAGACAGTTTAAAGAGATTTACGGTGTTTAATGGGGGAAAGGAGGAATTATCTTATGAGTAACTGGCAGGAAAAAAGACCTTATGGGCAAGAGGCACCATATATACCATTATGGAAATTCAAGATGCGTTTTCCGGGAATTCATTATCGCTGGGAATGGCCTGATTATATTCAGGGGCTTTTAATGGGAGCCGTGTGTTTATCTATTATACCTGTACTTATGGATGTTCTGGGAATGCCTTTTGAAGTAGCTTTAGCTATAGTAATACTCAATGGTTTTCTTTACTTGTGGCATGCATGGCTGGGAGACCCGGTTGTTCCAGGCTGGGTAACCCCTGCGATTCCTTTATTGATAGCCTATGTAAGTGCTTTCCCTGCTGGTCCTGAGAGAATGCATGCTTTGATTGCATTTGAACTTTTACTAGGTATATGGTGTATATTCCTGGGTGTTACCGGGCTGGCAAATAAAGTAATAAGTATGATCCCCAGGGCGATTAAAGTAGGAGTTATTTTAGGTGCTGGGGTAGCAGCTATAAAATTAGTATTTGATATTGGTGGAAGATATGATACTATGCCGATAACTGTTAGTATTTGTGCTTTAGTTGCTCTATTTATAATGTACAACCCTATGTTCAGAAGTTTTGCAGCTAGAAATAAGGTGGCAGGTTATATTGCTAATTTAGGTATTTTGCCGGCAATAGTTGCTGCAATAATTATTGCCTGGGCGGTGGGAGAAGCCAAGTTTGCAGTAGAATGGGGAATAAGCAAACCTGCATTTGGCCAGTTGTGGCGAGATTGGGTACCCTGGGGGACATTAGGATGGCCATCTTTTGATATGTATATTAAGGCTATTCCAATGGTTTTAGCCTCGTATATAGTAATATTCGGAGATGCTGTACAATGTCAGGCCATTATAAGGGATGCCGACCCGTATAGACCGGATGAACCTGTAGAGTATGATCCAGACCGTGCCCATATTATAGTAGGACTTCGCAATTCCATTATGTCTATTTTGGGACCTGATATATCGATGTGTGGGCCGATTTGGGCAGCGATGACAGTAGTAACCTATGAACGCTGGAAAAAAGGACGGGACAAAATGGATTCTATTTTCGGTGGGGTAGGCAGTTTCCGTTTCGGTACCTTTACTACCTACTGGCTTTTGCCTCTTGTAACGATAACCAAACCAATTCTGGCCGCTGCACTTGCGCTTACTATGATAATACAGGGGTTTGTATCCGTCTATGTTGGTGTACGTGAAGCCAGAAGTCTTACTGATTTGGGCATAGGCGGAATTGTGGCCGGAGTACTTATAGTAAGAGGCGCGGCTTGGGCTTTTATTGTAGGTATTATAGCAGTTCTGGTGATATATGGCAGAAACTTCTTTAAAGGGGATGTTGAAGCTGCACCTCTGTGGGCTTTTCAGGTAAGTGAGAAAGATATTGCGACTAAATAATTGCGACTGAAAGGGTTCAAGGTTTTACAGCCTTGAACCTTAGTCTTAAGTTATTAGAGAAAATTAATTACAAAACGAGGTGAAATATATGCCGGATCAGGTAATAGTAAGTGCCTGCCGTACACCGATTGGCACCTTTGGCGGGCAGCTCAAAGATGTAAGTGCCGTTGAATTAGGGGCTCTAGTTATGAAAGAAGCCTTAAACCGTGCCGGTTTAAAGGGGGAACAGCTGGATGAAGTTATTTTCGGCTGTGTTCTGCAGGGGGGACAGGGACAGAATGTAGCCCGCCAGGCAGCTATAAAAGCCGGCATACCGGAAACAGTTACTTCATTTACCATCAACAAGGTATGCGGCTCTGGCCTCAGGGCGGTAAGCCTGGCAGCCCAGATTATCAAAGCAGGGGATGCAGATATAATTCTGGCCGGGGGAACCGAGAACATGTCAGCAGCTCCTTATCTTCTGGAAAAAGCGCGTTTTGGCTATCGCATGAACAGCGGGGTACTGGTGGACATGATGATCAAAGATGGCCTCTGGGATGCTTTTAACGACTATCACATGGGAATAACCGCGGAAAACATAGTAGAACAGTGGG
>NZ_FQWY01000041.1 GCF_900129805.1 Thermosyntropha lipolytica DSM 11003 | reverse complement strand
AGATAAACTCAAAAATCTGTTGAACGTTTACCCCGCTTGCTTTGCGAATGTTGGCAGCACGGAGTAACTGGTTGATCTTTAAAACCTTAAATAGTTTTGAAACTTCAGTTGTGACCTTTTCAGACGGATTAATTTGTTGTATCATTTAATCACGCATCCTTTCCGTTTGGATTGTTTTGGTTTCTTCCTTAATACCATTTTACCAAACGGGGATGCGTTTTTTGTTGTCAACAACAATTTTTTTGCTCAGTTACCCCCGATTTATTGCTGTTTGAGCAGGGTTTTCTGGATGCGAAACTTGAGTTAATAATAACAAATTTTTAAAAAATACTAGTATTTAATTATATCTACACCAAACCACTTCTTAGAAATTTCAGCTGCCGTTCCATCTTCTTTCATCTCATCCAATACTTTTTCCAATTGTGCTAAAAAGGCTTTATCTCCTTTTCTAAGTCCTACTCCAAACTGTTCTACTCCAAAGTTATCTTTCAATATCTTATAATCCTCAGCTTGTTTTGAAATATAATATCTTCCTACTACTTCGTCAACTACTACCGCATCTATTCCGCCGCCTTTAAGATCACGCAGAGCTAAAACGTTACTTTCGAACTCTAATATATTATCTTTAATCTTTTCATAAATAGGATCTGCCTCTACTGCCTCTATAGCACTGCTGCCAGCTTGAATTCCTATTTTTTTCCCTATCAGATCTTCTTTAGTTTCAATATCAGAATCTGCTCTTACTACTATAATTTGATGGTCTTCCATGTAAGGTTTAGTGAATAAAATGTGTTTTTTCCTTTCTTCAGTTATAGTAAGTCCATTCCATATTACATCAATATTTCCGCCATTTAATTCCTGTTCCTTAGTTTCCCAGACTATGGGCTGAAACTTTACTTCTAACCCAAGTCTTTTAGCAGCTTCCTTGGCCAGGTCGATGTCAAAACCAACAATCTGGTTATTTTCATCTCTAAATCCCATAGGGGGAAAGGCATCATCTAAACCGACAATAAAATAACCTTTTTCTTTAATATCCTCCCAGGATGAATCTTCAGCCGGGGCCTTAGAACCAGAATTATTGGTTCCACAACCTGCAAGCATAATACCTAAAACGAGAGATAAGACCAGAATAAAAACAATTTTTCTCCTCACCGCAAATCCTCCTCAGGTAATTTTTTCGTTATTATTTTAATTTAGTTTGTTAAAGAAGTAAATAGATAACGTTAAAAAAAATTAAAATATTAAAGTAATTTTTTTCCATAAAGAAGATTTGCTTATAAATTTATTCCCTCTTAAGTGCAGACAGTATTCCCCTTTTTCTAAACTCTCAGCCATAAAGCGTTTACATATATATTTTAATCCAGACATAGTCTGAATTTTCGGGATATATAGTACATAAATGCCTCCCTTCGCCATAAAAATCAAAACTGCACTGGCTGACATCCAGGTCAAATAAACCAAAAAGCTCAAGTTTATTATTTTCCAGGCCTATATTTATATTAAAATACTCTCTTTCCTCCCCCTGGCTATTCTTTATTCTAACTGTAAATTTAGGCTGCTTTTTTAAAATCATTATTAATTTTTCCCGCTCCAGGTTCTGGTTCATCATTAATCATCCCTCCTGTTTATGCCTAATATTAAACAAAAAATTGCTTTTTCCTTCTTTTTTCGTCATCATCAGCCATTATATTTTTCTAATATCTTTTGTGCTCTTTCCTGCAAGGCGATGCGCAAACTTTCGGGGGAAATAACCTCGGCATTTTCTCCCCACTGCATAAGCCAGCTCTGCATTTCGATCAAACCACACACCTCATACTCTACCAGCAAGCTGCCATCAGCGTATTCAGTCAAAATCTTCTGGGAAGGATGATATTTTATAGTTTTCAGCCGGAAAGCTACCTCGGGGGAAAACTTTATCACCACTTTTTGTACCGGATCATTGCAATAAATGCCCCAGCTCGCTTTTATATATTCATGCAGACAGAAGTCTTCCGGATAAGTAAAAACTTCTCTTTCCCGCAAATAAATACTTTTTATCTGATCTACCCGGTAAACCCTGACTTCGCTGTTTTTCTTTCCTGACTTCCTTGCCAGCAGATACCATACCGAACGCTTGCAAACCATACCTAAAGGTTCCAGCCAGCGTTCCCCTTCCGTACCATCGCGGTGCATATAAACAATCTTGATCTTAATATTCTCCGTAACTGCTTTTATAAGCTTGCCTAAAATATCGCCAAACCTCTCCGGGCTGGCCAGAGTATCTCCTACTACATAAATCCGGTTTTTTATATTTTCGGCATAGTGAGAAACCTTTTTATTCCTGACAAACGATTTTTCTAATTCTAACCTGGCTGCCGCAATCACCGGTTCCAAAAGGGTATTATCATAGAGCAGCATGGAAGTGTAAACTGCTGCTGCACTTTCCGGGGGAAGCTTAGGAAGATAAACTTCTTTCAGCGCATATTTGCGGTTCTCTTTCGATGGCCGGTTGATGACTATCCCCATTTCTTCCAGTTCATTGATATCCCGGTATATCATGCGCTTTATGCTGCTCTCCGCAGGTAATTCCTCACCATAGTTGCTCATAATTTCTTTATAATGTTTCAATATCAATTCCATCTCGGCTCCACCATAAGGTATCCGGCTGTGTAAGAGGTTGTACAGATACAAAAGACGTTCCGTCTTTTTAAAAAGTGAACGCTCATAAAGATTTTCTTCCAGATATTTGACTATATCATCACGGGTGAGCCGGCTTCCTTTTCGCATGATCTTTAATTCCCTGTCATTTTCATATACCGTGACATCATCTGCTAATCCCAGTAAAATGCGGTACAAAGTGTTTTTGCTTATTTTGAGATTATTCAACAAATCTTCTTCTTCACAATAGGGATTTTGGAGCAAATAATCTTTTATAGCTGCCGTCTGGGCACTTATATTTTCCACCTTACTCCGCCTCATCATCTATCCCTCTCCCCGCAGTGTATAAACTATTTTGTGGTATATTATACCAAAAGCGTCTCCGGCATAGATAATGAAAATCCAGAAAAACAAAAAGGAAGCAAACTGCTTCCTTCATTTTCATTTGGTGCGGCAGAAGGGACTTGAACCCCCACCCTGTGACCAGGACTAGAACCTGAATCTAGCGCGTCTGCCAATTCCGCCACTGCCGCATTCTTTTATTATTGTCCCAAGCGAGTTTAATTATAAAACATAAAAAGGGCCTGTGTCAACAAAAAATTAAACCGAGATATTCTTTTTATATGGTTTATTTATTATAAAAACTAAACACCAGGCTAGGAAGCATAAAACTATTCCTATGACAAAAACCCTGGTAAAAGCTCCTGCCAGCGCTTTTTGTATCTCCAGGACTCCTCCCCCAGCTAGTAATACACCATTACGAGCCTGGTCAGCCAGAATAGTTGCTACCCGGGGTGATATAACTGCTGATATCCCAAATCCCAGAAAAAGCAAACCATAATTAGTACCCAGATAAGCCGTACCAAAAAAATTGGCAATAAGGGGCGGAAATATGCCAAAAAGACCTCCTAAGCCCAGCATAATTATACAGGCCCCTACTATAAACCAGTTATCATTATGTGTTTTTATAAGCATAATCTGGGCTCCCATGAGCATGATTAAAAGCAGAGAAAGAGCATTTTTTTCACCTGTTCTGTCAAGTAATAAACCAAAAATCGGACCTCCTATGCCGTTAAATAAAGATATAAAAGCTACTATATTCAAAGCTTGTACAGGGGATAAACCTGCCATTACCTGAGCAATAATCTGGGCATTGCTGGTAAGCACTAAACCAGGAAAAGCACCTAACATAAAGATAGCTAAAAAAATATAAAAAGCAGGTTGTTTAAGCATCTCCAAAGGAGTATAGTTATAATTTGACATAACATGATTATTTTGTGCTTTTTCGCTTACATATTCCGGGGGGTTAATCAGAAACCTGGCACAGAAAAACATAACTAATAGAAAAATTAGTCCACACCAAAAAAAGGCACTTTGTACCGAAGAAGTAGCTTCTATGATATTTCCAGCAATATAACTAAAAACTAATCCTCCCACTCCAAAAATGCCGGCAATAAAACCTCCGACCAGTCCTCTTTTATCCGGGAACCACTTCAGCACCGTAGGTAGCGGAGTAGCATAGGAAAGTCCTCTCCCTATCCCCGCTAAAAAACCATGAAAAAAATACAAACCGGCTAGGCTTTTCATGAAAGATGCCATTATTGTGCTTAAACCTAGAATTACAGCCCCGCTCATGGCTACTACACGCGGTCCAGTTTTATCCTGCCACATTCCAGCAAAAATAGCTGTTATTGTATAGGTAAAAACCATAAGGGAAAAAATCATTGCAATCTGCGTAAAACTCCAATCTGGGTTTTCAACTTTAAGTTGATTGGCAAATACACTCCAACTGTAAACCGAACCTAAACAGAGGCTGGTAATGGCTGCAGCCCCAAATACTTTGATCCTCTGCCAGGTAAAACTCCTTTTTTTAACCAACACAGTACCTCCCTTGCCTGTGAATCAACCAGAAAGCCTTTTCCCCTGCCAGCTGTTTCTCCTCACCAGTTCATCATCAATGGAGTTTAAAACCTCCCACTTTCTAAGGCTCCAGCGCGGACCGATAAGTAAATGGCGCGGGCTATCTCCTGTTAGACGGTGAATTACTATTTCGGGAGAAATATACTCCAAAATATCAACCACCAGGTTTACATACTCTTCCTGGCTTAAAAAGTTTAGTTTTCCTGCCTCATACAGTCGTACCAGCGGCGTTCCCTCCATAAGGTGCAGAAGATGAATTTTTAATCCTTGCAGGGGAAGTTTTCCTAAGGTTTTCCCGGTTAAAAGCATATCCTCATAATCTTCTCCCGGAAGCCCCAGTATTATATGGGCCACCGTATCAATACCTCTCTGGTTAAGCTTTTCTAAAGCCTGTAAAAAAGTTTCATAATTATAGCCTAGATTAACCATTCGGGCCGTTCTTTCATGTATAGTCTGCAACCCTAACTCTACCCATAAATAAGTTTTCCGGTTTAGTTCCTGCAGAAGATCCAGCACTTCCTCCGGAAGACAATCAGGACGGGTGGCAATGGCTAAGCCTACTACCCCAGGACTGGCCAGCGCCGTCTGGTAAAGCTCCCGCAATCTATCTACCGGGGCATAAGTATTGGTAAAAGCTTGAAAATACGCGATATATAAACCTGCTTTCCACTTCTGGTGCATAACCTTCTTTATTTGTTCCATCTGTTCAGTAATACTTTTTCCTCTTTCCCCGGCAAAGTCACCGGAACCACGGCTGCTGCAAAAATAACAGCCTTCTTTGGAAATAGTTCCATCCCGGTTAGGGCAGGTAAACCCTGCATCCAGTGAAAGTTTAAAAACTTTTTGGCCAAATTTCTTACGCAAATAATAATTGAGGCTATGATATCTTTTACCATCCCAGGTTAAAGGTTTTATATCCAAACCTATCCCGCCTTTGGCTTATATTTTTCGCACTATTTTTACTATTGACCATCACTGTATACAATGATAATATTATTTACGACAAAATCAAATAATATCTTATAGGAAATAACCTCTTATCGAGAGCGGCTGAGGGACTGGCCCAATGACGCCCGGCAACCGCCAAAAACTGGCAAGGTGCTAATTCCTGCAGATCACAGGTCTGGCAGATAAGAGATGAGATAAGCAGATCTTGCCTCTTTGTGCCAATACAAAGAGGCATTAATAGTTTTAAGGAGGAAGCCAATTTGATCGAGATCAAAAACCTGACCAAAATATATACTACCCCTCATCAGCAAGTTTTAGCTTTAGATAATGTGAGCTTAACCGTAAATAAAGGAGAAATATTCGGCATAATCGGTCTCAGCGGAGCCGGTAAAAGTACCCTTATACGCTGTATAAACATGCTGGAAAAACCTACTTCCGGTACTATAATCGTTGATGGCGAAGACATGACCTTGCTAAGTAAGGATGAACTGCGTTTGGCCAGGCAAAAGATAGGGATGATATTTCAGCACTTTAACCTGTTATCATCCCGTACAGTATTTGATAATGTTATGTTTCCTCTGGAAATCGCTAAAGTGCCGAGAAAAGAAGCTAAAAAAAGGGTAGCTGAACTTCTGGAACTGGTAGGGCTTAAAGATAAAGCCCGGGCTTATCCTTCGCAATTAAGTGGCGGGCAAAAACAGAGAGTGGGAATTGCCAGAGCCCTGGCCAATGACCCGAAAATACTTTTATCCGATGAAGCAACATCCGCCCTGGATCCAGAAACTACCCGTTCTATCCTTAAATTGCTCAAGGATATAAATAGGCAGCTTAACATAACTATTTTGCTCATAACCCATGATATGAATGTAATAAAACAGATCTGTGATCGGGTGGCAGTTATTGACAAAGCGCGGATCGTTGAAATAGGAGATGTCCTGACCATATTTTCTAATCCGGCCACTCCTACTTCCCGCAGCTTCCTCGACAGCATAATTAAAAGTGAAGTGCCGGAAGATCTTCTGCACCTGGCCCAAAATAACAAAGAAAGCTCCAGGCTGGTAAGAATATCCTTTATCGGTTCATCAGCTGGAGAACCGATAATTTCTACCATGATTAAGAAATTCGATATTAAAGCCAATATACTTTATGGCAATATAGACCGGGTTAAAGATATTCCCTTTGGCAACCTGATTCTGGAAATCATGGGGGAACCGGTAATAATCAAGGAAGCTCTAGATTTTCTTAAAGATAACGGCTTAGAAATTGAGGTGTTGAAAAATGCTCCATCTTCTAACTAGTTTTGATTATCATACTTTTATGATTATGCTATCCGGGGATTACGGTATAGTTGCCGAAAAAGTCTTAAAAGCAACCTGGGAAACTATCTACATGATATTTATAGCAACAGGTTTAAGCTATATTTTAGGACTCCCCTTAGGCATAATCCTGGTTATTACAGAAAAAGGCCATATAGCGGAAAATCTTTTTTTGAACCGTATACTGGCTTTCCTTGTCAATACCGTAAGATCAATACCTTTTATTATCTTCTTAATCCTTATAATACCTCTAACACGCATGATTGTGGGAACTTCTATCGGAACTACTGCGTCTATTGTGCCTTTAACCCTGGCAGCTATACCTTTTGTAGCCAGGCTGGTAGAAACTTCTTTAAAAGAAATCGAATGGGGACTTGTGGAAGCCGCTCTATCTATGGGGGCTACTAACTGGCAGATAATTACCAAAGTGCTTATACCCGAAGCTCTTCCCTCCATAACTCTGGGTATAGCCATCACCACCATAAACCTGATAGGCTATTCAGCTATGGCCGGCATAGTAGGGGGAGGAGGATTAGGCACCCTGGCCTATTACTACGGCTATCAGCGTTATGACAACCTTATACTGTGGACAACCGTTATAGTTCTTATATTCATGGTACAAGGTGTCCAAACGCTGGGCGATAAAGCAACTGCCAAACTAAATGAAAAAAGGAGGTAAATTGATGGGCAAAAAATTTTTCGTGCTGTTACTTTCTCTTTCCCTGCTGGTAGCAGGAATAGCAGGATGCGGGTCGCAAGATAAGGCGCAAAAGGAAGCAGAAAAAAAAGCTAACAAACTGGTAGTAGGGGCAACTGCCAAACCTCATGCGGAAATTTTAGAAGTTATAAAGCCCGAGCTGGCCAAAGAAGGAATCGACCTGGAAATCAAAGAGTTCACGGATTATGTTCTTTTAAATCCGGCACTGGTCGAAGGCGAAATTGATGCCAATTTCTTTCAACACCGCCCTTATCTAGATGATTTTAATGCCAAAAACAAGGCTGATTTGCGCGAAGTGGTAAAAGTACACACTGAACCTATGGGAGTATATTCTAATAAATACAAAAATATAGATAACATACCTGAAGGAGCTAAAATTGGAATACCTAATGACGCTACCAATGGGGGCAGGGCGCTCATGGTCCTGGAAAGAGCCGGGCTTATAAAGCTTAGAGAAGGGGCTGGGGTAACAGCTACAGAAAAAGATATTGTGGAAAATCCCCGCCATATAAAAATAGTAATGATGGATGCGCCTATGCTTCCCCGGGCCTTAGAAGACCTGGATGTTTGCGTAATAAACAGCAATTATGCTCTGGAAGCCAACCTGAATCCGGTAAAAGATTCGATCTTCATGGAACCTAAAGACTCGCCCTTTGCCAATATATTAGTAGTAAGGCCCGGAGATGAAAAGCGGGAAGATATTCAAAAATTAGCCAAAGCTTTACAGTCTCCGACGGTGAAAAAGTTCCTGGAAGAAAAATATAATGGTTCCTGCGTGCCCGCTTTCTAAACGAAAAAAAGAGGGGTAAATTCCCCTCTTTCAGGCTATCTTTTTATAAAACAAAAAGTATTACATAGAAAATCGCCATAACTGCAGCCCCTAAAGGCACCCCTATTTTAGCCCATTCCGTACTGGTTATGCGCAGCTTGGAAGCCGATATTATATTGGGAATATTACCAGGAATAAGCATTCCTCCTGAAATAATAAGCCCCATAAGAATAGCTTCTATCTGCATGGTAGTCATTTTCGGGCTTATTTCTGCCGCAGTAAGGGTAGCATTATCAAGAACAGCCGAAACCGTATTTACCCAGTAAAGCAAGCGGTAATCAAGCTTTAAAATATAGGCATCGATCAGAGGATAAAAGCCTTCGCCTAAAAAAGTTAATGCCATAACAAAAAGATATACTTTTAAAGCCCTTATTATTATACCGCGCCAGGTATCCTGTTCTACTTCTTCACCATCTTCTTCTTCCACTGTTATGGCCAGTTCCGCGGAAGGCATACCTTTCTCCGCTTTCTGCGCCCGGGCAGCATAGAAGGCTCCCAGACAGCCGAAAACTATAATGGCAGGTATAATAAATTTGCCTAAAAGTTTAAAAAGGTATAAAAACTCCTCATTTAGCTTGGCAATCGCAATAGTAGCCAGGGGCTCGCCGATAGGAGTTAAAGCCGCCCCAAAACCGATGGAAAAACAGGCAATTACGCAAATTACTATTTTATCCTTTCTGGCCATGGGGAGCTGGAATATAATCTCTACCAGAATAATTGAAGCAATAATAGCGGTAATGACACTTGACAGCAACCCCAGCACTACTACTACTAAAAAAACAACTGCCGGTACGGGAACTTTTGTAAAAACTTTTTGCATGAAACC
Source organism: Thermosyntropha lipolytica DSM 11003 (assembly GCF_900129805.1). Lineage (GTDB taxonomy): Bacteria > Bacillota > Syntrophomonadia > Syntrophomonadales > Syntrophomonadaceae > Thermosyntropha > Thermosyntropha lipolytica. The sequence goes on along the minus strand of NZ_FQWY01000041.1, from coordinate 7,784 downwards.
TTCAAACTGTTCGCGCAGGATGTGAAAAAGTGCACCGGCAATCAAAACCGCGGAGGCAATCATGATAGGATGCTCGAAGGCAGCAAGGATGAGTTCTCGGTTCATAACTCCAGAAATGAGAGCAGCAGCAATTCCCATAATAAAAAGAAAGATTTCCAGCTGCTCCTCCACGATTTTAAAAGTGAAAGGCAGTACTAAGACTAGTAACAGAATGATGACAAGTCCTATAATAACCATTACCATCTCTCCCTGCTATAATTTATTGATGTTCAATTTTCACCCATTCTAATTTTAACAAATAATTTATAAATGTTAAGAAAAAATTATCGTTTTTGCACGATTTCTCTCATTTTTTCTGTTTTTCGTATAATTTAATAATATAATTTAAATTTTAAAATTTAAAGAGCAACCCTTTTCGCTTAAGGATTGCTCTTTAGAATATTATCCTATTGCTTTTAAAAGATTAATCATCTCGATAGCTGTTAATGCGGCATCAGCCCCTTTATTGCCTGCTTTCGTACCTGCTCTTTCTATGGCCTGTTCCAGGGTATCAGCAGTTATTACCCCATATATGATAGGCTTTCCGCTGCTTAAGCTGGTCTGGGCTATTCCTTTGGTAACTTCGGCGGAAACATACTCAAAATGAGGAGTAGCTCCTCTTATCACTGCTCCCAAACATATTACGGCTTCATATTCCTTAGAAGCCATTTTTTGCGCCACCAGAGGCATTTCAAATGCTCCCGGCACCCAGGCAATATCTATATTAGTATCTTCTACCCCATGCCTTTTTAAGGCATCAAGACAACCGCTTAAGAGCTTGCTCGTTATAAATTCATTAAAGCGGGAAACTACTATGCCGATCTTCTGCCCGGCACCTAAAAGCTTACCTTCATATATGTTCATATTATTTTCCTCCTTTATTTTATAATTTGGCCAGCATATGCCCCATTTTTTCTTTTTTCGTTTTTAAATATCTTTCATTTTCACGGCGGCTTTCAATTTCAATCGGCACCCTTTCTACCACTTCCAGATTGTAGCCTTCCAACCCTTTAATCTTTTTAGGATTGTTAGTCATAAGCCGCATTTTTCTTACCCCTAAATCACTTAAAATCTGGGCGCCGATTCCGTAATCACGCAGGTCGGCCGGAAAACCTAATTCCAGGTTAGCTTCTACGGTATCACGTCCCATATCCTGCAGTTTATAGGCTCTTATCTTATTTACCAATCCAATACCGCGTCCCTCCTGACGCATATAGAGCAGAACCCCTTTACCTTCTTTTTCAATCATGGTTAGAGCAGCTGCCAGCTGTTCACCGCAATCGCACCTTTTAGATCCAAAAACATCGCCGGTTAAACATTCAGAATGCACCCTTACCAGTATAGGCTCATCTTCCTTCCATTCTCCTTTAACTAAAGCCAGATGTCCCTGCCCGTCCAGCAGCGACTCATAGGCAACAGCGGTAAAATCTCCATAAATGGTAGGCAATAAAGTGCTCTCCACCCTTCTTACCAGTTTTTCCCTTCGCCTCCTATACTCAATAAGGTCAGCAATCGTTACTATTTTTAAATCATGTTTGCGGGCAAATTCTATAAGCTGGGGAACCCTGGCCATAGTTCCGTCTTCATTCATAATCTCACATATTACAGCTGCCGGATAAAGACCTGCCAGCTTGGCCAGGTCAATGGAGCCTTCGGTATGCCCGGCTCGGCGCAGAACCCCTCCTTCTTTATACCGTAACGGGAAGATATGTCCTGGCTTTCGGAAATCCTGCGGCTTGCTTTCGGGATGGATAAGTGCTTTGATGGTGGCTGCCCTTTCAAAAGCCGATATCCCGGTAGTAACTGTTTTATAATCAACAGATACCGTAAAAGCCGTTTCGTGGTTATCGGTATTATCACTTACCATAGGCCGTATATCCAGCTCATCCAATCTTTCCCCTAACATAGGCACACATATTAAACCTCGCCCATAAGTTGCCATAAAATTAATGATCTCGGGAGTAACCTTTTCTGCTGCTGCCACTAAATCTCCCTCATTTTCCCGGTCTTCATCATCTACCATGATAACCATTTTGCCTTGTCTTATGTCTTCAATTGCTTCTTCGATACTGTTAAATTTGAACACTACAATCACCCTCCCTTAAATAAAGCCGTGTTCAGCTAAAAAATTCATATCTAATTCTTTTTTCGCGGCAGCTGGCAACTCATGGTGGCTAAGCAACCTTTCTATATAGCGGCCTATGATATCAGTTTCCAGGTTAACTTCATCACCTGCATTTTTAAACCCTAAAGTAGTCATCTTGGCGGTATGGGGAATAAGCGACACACTAAAACTATCTTTCCCTACTTCCACCACCGTTAAGCTTATGCCATCAATAGCTATGGAACCTTTCGGCACCGTATATTTTAAAACCTGCCCCGGAGCTGCAATATGATAAATAACAGCAATATCGCGGCTTTCTTTTCTTATAATTCTTCCGATGCCATCTACATGCCCCTGTACCAGATGTCCTCCCAGCCTGTCTCCCAGACGTAAAGCTCTTTCCAGATTAACATAATCTCCGGAAGAAAGGCTCTTTAAAGTAGTCTTGGCTACCGTTTCCGGCATAACATCAGCCGTAAAAAAATCCGGCGCAAAATCTACCACCGTTAAACAAACTCCATTTACGGCAATACTATCGCCTATTTTTACATCTTCCAGAACTTTTTGCGCTTTAATAGTTATTCTAAAGGACTGACTTCCTTTTTCTATCCTCTTTACCGTACCTAGTTCCTCTATAATACCTGTAAAAATACTTATCACCACCCTGTATAGGCTACCACTAAAATATCCTCATCCAGTCTCCTGTATTCCGCTATTTTAAGCGTATAAGCATCTTTCATAAAGTCTACCCCTTTTCCTTCCACCGGGGTAATCCCGGTTCCGCCTGTTATTTTAGGTGCTAGAAAACAATACACTTTATCTACCAGCCGGTGTTCTAAAAGGGAAGCATTGAGCCTGGCCCCACCCTCCACCAAAATGCTGCATATATCCTCCATAAGCAGCATTTTAAATGCTTCTACTAAATCCAGATGGTCAGGTTCTCCCGCCACTTTTAAAATTTCTATATTATTCTTTTCCAGCTCCCGGCATTTTTCCTCTTCAGCCGATAATGCCGTAATTACAATAGTCCTCTGCTGGTGAGCCGTTTTTACAATATTACTATCTAAAGGAAGCATTAAAGTACCATCTATAATTATCCTTACCGGATCCCGCTTTTCTTCCGTATCCAAACGACAGTTCAGCATAGGATCATCCTTGAGTACCGTATTTATCCCTACCATAATTCCATCATATATATTGCGCAGTTTATGTACATAGGAGCGCGACTCTTCACCGCTTATCCAGCGGGAATCGCCTGCTAAAGTAGCAATTTTCCCATCCATGGTCATGGCATATTTCAAGCTTACAAAAGGCAAGCCGGTAGTTATATGCTTAAAAAAAACTTCATTAATCCTTTTCGCTTCCTCTTCTAAAACGCCTACTACTGTTTCAACTCCTGCCTCCTCCAAAATCTTTTTTCCCCTGCCTGCTACTTTAGGGTTAGGATCCAGAGTAGCCATAACCACTTTTTTTATGCCTGCTTCGATCAAGGCATAAGCACAGGGGGGAGTTCTCCCGTAGTGGCTGCAAGGCTCCAGAGTTACATACATAGTCGCCCCTTTAGCCTTTTCTCCTGCCTGCTTTAAAGCATGTATCTCCGCATGAGGAGTGCCCGCTTTTTTATGATAGCCTTCTCCTACAATCTGCCCTTCCTTAACAATAACTGCTCCTACCACCGGATTGGGACTTGTTCTTCCCAGAGCTTTAGCCGCTAGATTCAAAGCCCTCTGCATGTAAAAAGCATCATCATTTACTGCTGTCATAGCTTCACTTCCTTACTCTAACTGGTGATAAAAAAAACCCGAATCAATCGGGTTTCCAGGCAGAAGAAAACGGGGCATGCCAAAATATGCCCATCCTTTCTTCTCCCATCCAGACTTTCACTGTCGGCCCTGGAATTGCACCAGGTCATGCCCTGAAAGGCTCGCGGGCTTTACCGCCGGTAGGGAATTCCACCCGTCCCCGAAGAAAGGTTATCACCCTATTTTGTTTTTTTAATATTATCATCCTTAAGTCCGTATGGTCAAGGTTAGAAACCGTTACGGAAAAACTTTTAAAACTTAAGGCTTTGCACGGCTTTTTCAATATCAGAGGATCCAAAAATATAAGACCCGGCTACCAGTACATTGGCCCCTGCTTCTACTACCCTGCGGCCGGTAGTTTCATTTATGCCTCCATCCACCTGGATAAAAGGATTTAATCCTTTATTATCCAGCAGCTGTTTAAGCTCCTTTATCTTTTCTACGGCTCCAGAAATAAAGGTCTGACCTCCAAAACCTGGATTTACACTCATCACCAGAACCAGGTCAAGTTCAGAGGCTATATCATTAAGGAGATAAACAGGAGTAGCAGGATTTAAGGCTACACCTGCTTTTATCCCATATCCTTTTATTAAGCTTATTACCCGGTGCAGATGAACACAGGCTTCCAGGTGAACAGTTATTAAATCAGCTCCTGCCTCTACAAAAGAAGGGATGAGGGTTTCCGGCTTTTCTATCATAAGATGAACATCAAAAAAAAGGCGGCTCCTTTTCCGTATATCAGCAACCACCTGCGGTCCTATAGTCAGGTTAGGCACAAAATGCCCGTCCATAATATCTATATGCAGCCAATCAGCTCCTGCTTTTTCTACCTTGTTTATATCTTCTCCCAGACAAGCAAAATTAGCTGATAAAATAGAAGGAGCAACTAATACCAAAGCTAATAACACCTCTCATTCTCGATAACTTCCTGCAGCATATCCAGATAATTATAGTAACGAAACTCAGCAATAGTCCCCTGTTTTACCGCTTCTATTACGGCACACTCCTTTTCTTTCCAGTGCAAACAGTTGTTAAATCGGCAACCGGGAGCAAAATCGCTAAAATCCGGGAAGTATTTGGCAAGCTCATTACGGGAAATAGCAGGCATGTCTAAAACGCTAAACCCGGGCGTATCGGCAATAAAGCCTCCTTCCTCTAAGGGATAGAGTTCCACATGCCGGGTAGTATGTTTACCCCGTCCTATTTTCGTGCTTACCTCCTGGGTCTTTACCTTTAAACTTCCATCGGTTAAAGCATTAAGAAGACTAGACTTCCCTGCTCCTGAAGGCCCGGCAAATACAGCAATTTCTCCCTTTATTATCTCTCTTAGTTCTTTAATACCCTTGCCCTGAAGAGCAGAAGTTTCTAAAAAATTAAAGCCAGCATGAGGGTAGTAGTCCTTGATAAGCATGGCTTTAGGGTCAGGTGCCATATCAATCTTATTCAAGATGATATAAGGTACCAGATGGTTATAATACGCTAAAACTAAAAGCCGGTCTAAAAGAGATAAGCTGGGAGCTGGCTTATCATTACACATAACAATCAATACCATGCTTACATTGGCTATACGCGGCCTTAAGAGTTCATTTTTACGGGGTAAAATTTTCTCAATAACCCCTTTATCATCAGACAATACGGAAATAATAACTTTATCTCCACTTAAAACCGGGTCTTTAAGCTTGCCTCGCAGTTTACACTCGTAGATTTTTTCTTCCTGTTTGACATAATAAAACCCGCTGTATTTTTTCAGGACTACCCCTTCAGCTTGAGAATTTTTCATAAATCCCCTCCACGTCAAATGTTCATCTATAAGCTGTAAGTCTTATAAAATTTACCATTAAGATAAACATCTGCTTTGCCACTGCCAAAATAGCTTACGCCTATATACAAAACTTCTCCTGCTTGATTTATCTGATTATATACCTCTCTTTTGCCTTTAACATCAGTAACCTCTATAACTACCTTATAATACTCTTGATCAGAAGGCAACCTTATTTCCAGGGCTTTGGTCTGGGCAGCAGGGCCAGGTCCTTTGCTTATGGTTAAGGTTACACTGCTTCCTTTTTCCAGCATAACTCCCGGCTGAATATCCTGCTCTATAACCTGATCAGTATAATATTGACTGCTTTCTTTTTCGACAATCCTGGCTACTAAAAGCCCCATATCTTCCAGACGTTTTTTCGCATCATTGATATTAAGCCCAATTAAATCAGGCATTTTTATCTTTTCCGGAGGCTCTCCTTTGCTTACCAGAACATCTACCCGGCTTCCTTCTTTTACCCTGGTCCCACCTTTAGGGCTTTGGGAAATAATTAGACCTCTGGCATATTTAGTATCATACTCTTCCTCTACTCTCCCTAAAACCAGATTCTCATTGGCCAGCCTTATTTCGGCATCACTTAAAGATATACCCACCAGATTAGGTACTTTGGCTATTGCTGTTCCCTTGCTCAAAACCACTTCAATTTCCCGGCCTTTTTTCACCTTCATGCCTGCCGGCGGATTCTGGGATACAATCCTGCCCGGTTCCATATCGCTGCTTGTATCTTCACGCACGACCACCATTTTTAATCCCAGCTTATCCAATGTATCCTTAGCCTCTTTGCTTTCCATTCCTACAATGTCTGGAACTTCTACTTCCTTGCCGAATAAACCATCCCCCAGTACATAGAAAATACCAGCCAAAAGGCCTATGAGGGCAGCCAGAATAAGCACCAGAGCCTGAGGCCGCAGTTTACGCTTTTTAGGCAATTCATAATCCATCCTTTCACCCGAAATAGGAGGCATGATGATAGTCTTCCCATAGTCATCATTTATAGAATAAGTTTCTCTTCTCCCATTATAAAATCCTATTAAAGCATTACGCATTTCTTCTGCGGTTTTGAAACGGTAAGCAGGTATTTTGGCCATGGCCTTTAGCACAATGGCCTGCAAATTTTGCGGAATAACATCAGCTAGCTCTTCGGGAAACTGAGGTTCATCATGTATATGTTTCAAGGCAACAGTTATAGGACTTTCGGCATCAAAAGGAACTTTTCCGGTCAGCATTTCATATAGCACACAGCCTAAAGAATATATGTCGGTTTGCCGGGTAACCGGCTCTCCTTTAGCCTGTTCTGGTGATATATACTGTACAGAACCTAAAATATTGCCGCCAAAAGTTATAGTTTTTTTGCTAACCGCCTGGGCAATGCCAAAATCAGCCACCTTAACCAGGCCGCTAGAGGTAATAAGGATATTGTGCGGTTTTATGTCTTTGTGAATAACCCCGCGTTCATGAGCATGATGAATCCCGTCACAAACCATTATGGTAATATCTACTGCTTTCCTTATATCAAGAGGCGCTTCTTTTTCAATAAGTTCTTTTAAGGTATATCCTTCTACAAACTCCAGTACAATATAATGTACATCTCCATCCTGCCCTACGTCATATATATTGACAATATTGGGATGAGACAATTTGGCTGCTGCCTGCGCCTCGGTCTTGAACTTCTGAACAAAATTAGCATCGCGAGCAAACTCGGGCTTTAATATTTTTACGGCTACTACCCGTCCCAAAGCCTTGTCAAAGGCTTTATAGACTACTGCCATACCGCCTTCGCCGCTTTTTTCTAAAAGCTCATATCTGCCACCTAAAACTGTACCTGTCAAAACCTGTTACCTGGTTACCCAAACTGTGCAAAACCGAACAGTTTGAGCAGCTGGGCTATTTATAGTCCGCCATTTCAGAGAGTGCTTATTCCCAGCAGGCGGTATTTAAGCACTCCCATAGCCCCTGTCCCAAGAAACAGGAACTCGCGCCCTTATCCGGGTCTCCCCACTTGCCCTGAAAAGATTAC
>NZ_FQWY01000051.1 GCF_900129805.1 Thermosyntropha lipolytica DSM 11003 | reverse complement strand
GTATGTTCATAGAAGTAGCTTTTATGTTCGATCAGGAAATAGATAAAAAGGTCTTCTCCGCTTTTTAACCTGGCTTTGAAGAGAAGATCAGAATAGGCTTCTTTTAGTTCTTCATCTATGAATCCGGTCTTATTGGAAGTAAGGTTTGATAGATCAGCTATCTTTTTTATTCCCTCCGGCAGGATGTAGGCGAGAAAACTCCCTGCTATGCGGGGATTTTCCAGGTATTTTTTGGAAAACCGGTCATGGATGTTTATTTCGCTCATGAAAGGGCTCCTTCCCATATATCAGGTATCCATCAGGTAAAAAATTTTTCAATAACTGCCGTCCCCTGACGGGGATTTGGTTTTGTAACCGTTCTGACAACCCTTGGAACGAACCCGTTACCATTTGGGAGTTTCCGTCCCCTGACGGGGATTTGGTTTTGTAACACTTGCTAAACCCGATGCATACTGCTTTTTAGCAGTCTAGCGTTTCCGTCCCCTGACGGGGATTAGGTTTTGTAACCCTGTCTCCTGAAAAGCCCATCTGGCAAGGACTTAAGCCCTGTTTTGCGGGGGAGAACTTTTGCAGGAACCAAATATGAATCCTTCATCCCTGTTTAAAGGCTTCTATCCCCCTTTTTTTCGGCAGCGGGGGAGATAATACCCGTCAATCTCCATAACTATATTTTATCATTAAAAATTTCCTGCTGCTATGAATTTTCAATATAGCCTGTCTCTTTCCTGACCATTCCCCTCTCTTTTCTTCTATCACTCTTACTCCTCCCATTCCCAGGGATGTTTTTATGCCCAGGCCGGAAAAGGCAGAGTAGCCCAAGAGCATATTTATAAGCGCAACCATAGGTGATGGAGCCGCTATTTTTATACTCATCCTCCCGGCAAAAGCAGGAATAAATATTTTTTCCAGCGGGAAATACCTGGTTTCCAGACGGTATCCGCTGATAAAGCTGTGTTCAGCCAGGGTAGCTGCCAGGTTTTTTTCTTCCAGCGACACCTTATCGGCAAACTGGTTCCAGCGGTTTATCAGATTTTGATATATGAGATGAAGGGACGGGAATATCTGATATTCTCCCCCGGAACGAAAAGAAACCGGAGTTACCATTTCCATTTTTACTACCCGGGAAGGAGTGCTTTCCAGATAATACCTGTCAGCCAGCTCTTTATAGGAAGCAAAGCTGTAAACCAGCTTTTTTTCCCCTGCTTTAAAAACTTCTTTTTTATGCCTTATTTCTATACAGGAAAAGTCTTCTTCCAGCAACGGGACTATGATTTCCTGGCAGGCAGTCCGGTCTAGAGCCGAAATGTGCCATATAGCCTCCTGCCCCTTTTTTTCAACATACTGGCTGAAAGGTTTCATTTCCGACTGGTGTAGCAGCCGGGCATAATCAGGGCTTACTCTTTCCATAAGCCACCCGTGAAAAAGGGAGCCCATCTGATAGGAAGGAATATTTCCTTTTTCATCTCCAGCCAGGGTTATTTCCAGATGGGCGATCTGCATTACAGCTTTACCTCCTCTGCTATATCGATCCGGCAAAGGCCGGTGGCATAGTATTTTCCCGCATAATAGGCAATTTTCAAGGTGCGGGGCGAAATATCCTTATCCAGAAGGCGGTGTCTATGTCCTTTAAACTGGGTATCCAGGATGCTGCTTACCGTCCTATTTTTATCCCGGGCCAGGACAGGTATCAAGGTTTTGGTGTTAAAACCGGCATGACCTCCCAGGATAAAGTTGGGCCTTACCTGGTTATTACAGGAAAAATAATAATCTATATCTTCTTTTCCGGCTACCTGGTCAAAAACCTCCCGTCCCAGAAGATCTGGTATCCTTTCTTCCTGCCAGGCCAGTATTTCTTCTAGCTTTTCCTTTTTTCCCAAAGGAGTTCCTTTTAATCTATCCGTATCCAGGGTAAGATAAAAGCTGGTTTTAGTTCCCGGCTTCAGAAATTCTATATACAAAGGGAGCTTTTTCAGGTAGCGACTGTTTTTCCCTTTATAAGTGGAAAGCCTTAGACTGCGGGTTATAAAAAGATCTTCCCCTTTAAGGGGCAGGGTGTCACTTATGCTGAAAAAGCGGAAACCATCGCGCAAAGAAGCATTTTGCACATCGATATCCACCTGCGGGGTGTAATTCTGAACTATTCTGTCCATCCGCTTTCTATTATTTCTGTCTTTTAAAACCTGCCCGGCATTTTTTCCGTTATTTTCTAAGATGGCGGCTTCCAGCTCTCTCCATTCCGGTGAAACAGGATTTTTGCTGGCCGTATAGGAAATTATAAGATTTCTCAGGGCGCCTTTCAGGCTGCTGCCGGGGATATAAGGCTCTTTCAGTCCGCTGCGTACAAAACAGCTTATATCGTTTAAGTCGGTAATATTCCGCTCCGGGCTTTCCAGTTTTACGGCTTCTCTGGCCAGCAGGGCAAAATTGCTAATTTTCTTTCCCTGCAGCCATCTGCTGAGGTGCAGGTTATTGGCATTGGGGTTTCCGCTTCTTTCCGTTTCTTCCCCTGCCCTTTTCACATAGCCTATATAGTCAGACCAGAGATTTTTGACCTTCAGAAACTTTATAAATTCAGCCTCATTCAGGAGGTAAACCAGTTTTTTCTCGGGATCGAAAATATACTGGCTGCGGTTAAGTTTCGCCTCACTCCCTCCCCCGATAAACACCGGGGTTAGCACTGTCAGGTCCAGGCGGTAAGTCTTAATCATCATCAAAATCCACCCCTAACATCAAGGACTTGCCGTAACGGTAAACCGGATGACGGCCAGATAAGGAAACATCGGGGATATCCCCCTGCAGCCGCCGGGGAAAAAGGGAGCCACCGGCAAACATTATAAGCGGCCGGCGTTTGACAAAAAAGTCGTTATAGGCTGGAGATTGAACAAAACCTTCTCTTCTTATCAACCGGTAATATGATTTTTCCAGCAGATCGTCTCCCAGCTCTTCCTGCCGGGGATAGGTAACGGACAGATTAAGGTACCAGGCAGCCTGTTCTTTCTTGAGCAGGGAAGCTATGGTATAATCATGCTCATTCAGGCAGTAATCTTCTTCCAGCTCGTAAGGATCATCTTCCAGTTCAAACCATCCCCACCCTGAAGTCCTCTTGCCTCCTATGCCGGAATAGCCGAGAGAATTTATGAGCGCAGTATAAAAAGGAAGCCTGTCTTCTTTATCTATCCCCAGTATAAAGTAAAGCCCGCAGCGGGGGGCAAAAGAAAAGGTGCCCACATAATAAGGCTGGGGCTGGGACTGATAATTGAGAGCCACCCTTACCCGTAAATCATAAACGCCAAAAAACGGGCTCCATATCCCGTCATCCGGCAGGCTTTCTCTCTTTCCCCGCAGATAGCCAAAATAATCTTTTAGCCCGCCGGCTGGAATATAATCCATTTTCTTAATCTTTTTGCGGTTTTTAATATCGCTTTTTCCCGGCGTCTCCGGATAAAGCGGCCGCGGTATATAAAGGATGTCTTCAGCATAAGGCATAAGGTCTGACAGCAAAAACCTGCCGCTTTTCGCATCTTCATAGAGCATGCGGGCTTTTTCTTCGCCCCCGCATTTTAAAGCTTCTATATACAGAGCCGAAAAAAAGGTATCGGCATGGCAGGCCATCACGGTTTTTTCCAACCCCAAAGCTGGAATATCGGCACCAAAATGCACCGGGGCATGAAATTGCAGCTTAAAGTAATAGAAAAACATAAGCCTATCTCCCCTTGAACTTCAATCTTCAAACCGCACTTCTTAAAACGGCCGCTTCATCCAGTTTTTTCTGTAAATCCGCGATTTTACCGCTTCCTTCCCAGGCTATGGGGGTGATTTGAAACTCCTTAAGGGCTATCCTCCCATTGCCTCGCGTTCCTCCTCCGCCCAGATAATCATACTGCAGGAGCTTTAGCCCTAAAGCTATATTCTCGAAATCTTTTTCTATATCTTCCTCATTTTCTATATTGTAAAGCAGGGTAAAATCAAACTCGGCTCCTGCCGGCACCCTTTCTATCTGGCGGGGAGTAGCTACCCCGAGAAGACGGCTTATGGTATTTTCAAATTTTATCTCCGTAAGGTAGAGATCTGTTTCCATATTCTTTATCTTTTCCACACTGCTCCGCTTCATAAAAATATCCGGAAACTGCAGCCGGGCAGCTACTATCCTGCGCTTATCGCCTTTGCCGGAACTGCTGCCAAAAAGCCGCTTTAATACCTCAGGCTCATCTTCTATTTCGATATAAGGTCCTCCGGGCATATAACGGGCCAGCAGGTTTCTCATCTTGCCTTTGACTGAGCTCCCTGGTATAATAGGCTCTTTGGTCAGGGGGTCTCTTATCACGATACTGTCCACCGCTCCAATGCTGGAAAACTCCTTGGCTCCTCCGATATGTAGCCCTGACAGCAGGCAGAGATCAGCCGTTATTTTTATTTTTCCTGCCATTTTTTGCATATAACTCATCATTCCCCGCCTCCTTCGTATTTGTGGAAAGCTGTAATGGCTTCCATAAGCCGGCAGAATTCTTCGAATTTTTCCGGGTTATTGCCGATATTTTTTATATCAGGTGCCAGGTGATTATAAAATTGTTTCAGCTTTTCTTTTTTGTAATTGTTATTTTCCCTTCCTACCTGATAAATGAGCTTAACCTCCAGAAAACGTATCTCCTGCTCCATTTCCGCTGGCAGCTTATCCGGCTTTCTGCCATGCTGGGAAATGTAATCATTTTTAAAAATCCGGTACTTGTTCTCCAGACGGTTAACCCCGGCCAGGAATTTGCGAATCTGGGAAGTAGTGATAGCCAGTTTGCCATCATTGCCTTTCATGTCTTCTACTATACTCCTTGCCCTTTCAATAAGATCCTGGCTTTTAGCTGCGGTCTGCGCCATAATTTTCACCCTCCTCTTGGCGATTAATATAGATTAAGAGATGGAGTGCAGTTATGAGCTGCCGGCACTCCTCTTTATCCGTAGCCCAGACATAAAGTTTTCGCTTCAGTTCCTCATAAGCCTTCCGCGTTGCCTCCCCGGCTCCTGAAGGTACCTGGATCCGGGCCAGCTGGTAAGCCAAACGGGCCAGGTTTATCCTGCCTTTATCATCATTTATTTCGGTCAGGAAAAACAACAGGCGATAGAGCAGGCTCATGCCGGCTGCTATTTTCCCTTCCGGAGGCGGCGAAGCTTCCAGATGCAGCACCTGGTTTAAGAAATGGTATTTTTCCCCCAGGACTTTTTCCTTAAACTCCTGCCAGTGGTAAATATGATTATGTTCAGGATTAAGTTCATCCCATCCGAAAAGGCATACCGCATTCTTTTCCCCTAACCGGCTTTTATACTCCTTGGCCCTTTTTTCCATCTCGCCTGTAAGATTTGCCATCTGGGAGATAGGAAATCCCGGGCGGTAAAGCCCAATACCAGCAGAAAGGGTTAACTTCCCTCCACTGTAGCGGTTAAAAGCTTCGCTGAGATCGAGAGCCAGATCGATCACTTCATTCCAGGCCCCGACGATAAAAAGGTCATCCCCTCCGGAATAGACGATGGCCAGGGCAGGCTCTTCCTTTTGATCCGGAGTCAAATGTACCGGTGAAAGCCGGTTTTTCCCCTGGCACAGTAAATTTATATAATACTTGAAGAAAAGCGACAGCTGCCGGGACAGGGTAGCTACCCGGCTCAAGCTCAAAAACCGGTAAGGATCTTTTCCTTCCTGTTTTAATCCTTCGGCAAAAACAAACCCCAGATTGTCAACATCGGCTCTCAGAACGCCCAGCCTTTTTATCCCCTTGCTGGCTGCTGCCAGTTCCTGAAAGTCGATATAGCCTTCCTCTTTATTCTGCGGTTCCCGGCTATAATTGCCTACCCACAGGTTGGTAGCCATATTTACCCCGGTATAAAGCCGGTTTACCGAATAGATCCTCACCGGCAGGTTTCCTTTTTCCAGATCCTTTCTTACCCTTTCTTCATCAGCAAAACCAAGGTACATCTCTTCTTCTCGCAAAGCCGGTATTTCCAGGTAAAAATCGGGATTATAAGCCGGCTTTTCCCTATCCACTACTATAAGCAGGCTGTCTTTTTCCCTCCCTAATTTGCCGCCTATATTGCGCAGGGACAGGCAGTTCTGGCAGATTACCATTCCCTGCTGGAAAGGATCATCAAGCAACATCCCGCTGGAAGTGCGGCATACCGGACATTCCCTCCCGGCATCAATATCCGGAGGGTTAAAAAATATTTCTTTTCCTATTTTCCCGCGGTAGCGCCTCATTTTGCCTATATTGGCCCGGTAAGCCAGCTCATTAAAAGCCTTCTTCAGCCTGCTTCCCCCTTCTTCTCCCTTCCCGGCCAGTACATCACCGCTTACCGGCAAGGTTGCCATCTCTATATAGAGGGAAGTTGCATATTGCTTAAAAAACCAGCGGTTGAATTTTTCCCGGGCCAGGGCAATAACTTCCCTGGCCTGTGCGGTATTAGGGAGCAGGAGGCGAAAATGTCCTCCTCCGCTGTATAAAAGATGGGCCCGGGAGAGGTTTAAAGCTTCTAAAATTTCATCTGCCATATGTTCACACATCAGGTCAAGATAGAAAGAACGAGCGCGGAGGGATTTTAAGGCCCCCCTGGAGGAGATGGTATAGATAAAATCCTGAATCCCGGAAATGTCAGCTAGCACCAGCATAAAAGCCTCTTCCTGCCGAAATCTGCGGGCATTATCCTCATCCATAAATAATGCTTTATAATCAGTTATCCCCTTTTCCTGCAGGTACAAATACATGGAAGCAGCCAGAGCAGCCGTTATTTTCACATGGTCAAAAAGAGATATGTCAGGTATCTCCCCCTGGTAAGTGCTGGAAGGAATAAAGCTGGCTACTGCTTCCATAATCTTTAACACCGAATCAGGACTTTCCAGATTATAGTTTATTTTGCTCAGGTTTTCTTCCATGTAATGCCTAAGACGGGCATAGTCACCCGGGGTGAGGGTAAAGTTTTTCTCCTGCGGATAGGGAATTCCCTCTTCCAGCCGCAGGGTAAAAGCCCGGTAACCCCGGGAAACTCCTTTTTCGCGTCCCCCGAGCAGATTGAACACACTTTCTAAAGGTGTATAACGTTCAAAACCTTGCTTTCGGTCCTCTTCATCTTCCGGACGGCGGTCTAAAGCAGAAGCAATATTGTCGGCCTCATAAACCAGGTAGGCAGGATGTGAGGGAGGAAGTCCGGATCTCCTCAAACTTTCTTTATGATGATACCTTACTATATCGATAACGGTTGATTTATCAGGAATAACAAACTTTTCTTCTTCTAAAAGCCGGGCTCCCTCTTCACTGTGGGATAGATGTTTTTCCGCACGAAAAATAATCTTGCCTGTATCATGCAGAAGAGCGCCCAGGGTGATGGTTTTCACCTTGTCAGCCATAAAATTCTACTCCTTTGGCTTTTTAGCTTAATATTTTCGCCATAAAAATATGTATTCCTGCATATGGAAATAACAATCTATAGTTTCATTTCTTCAAAATTCCTGTAGTTCTCCCTCTTTACCCCTTTTTGCAAAAGTTCTTCGTAATTATCCCCATGCCGGGCCAATTCACATATATATACCTGTTCCCCATCATCATAGAAGAAAATCCTCTCTTTGGTCCCCCGGCTGAAAGGATAATCCAAACAGTCAGAAGTATCTACCCGGCGGCTGTAGGATTTCCTCACCTGCTCAATAGCCAGCCTTTTCAGGAGCCGCCTGAAAGTTTGCTGCACCGTGGAATCAAGCCTTTTATAATAAGCCAGGGCCCGGTCAGATATCATTACCTTATCTGCCTCTCTTTGCAAATCGCAAAAAGCTTCGTAATAAACCGTCCCTGCCGGGGAAAGGGTTATATATCCTTCCTCATCTTCCTCCAGAAAAAGGTTTATTTCCCCGGGAAGCTCTTTAAGCCTCCTTGCCACTTTTTCCTTCCGCCTGAACTCCGAGCTGATCCAGTTAAAAAAATCTCCATACTCGACAAATAACGAAGGATCCCAGTCCACAGGCAGGGAAGGCATAGCAATTACATCCTGAAACACTTCGTGAATGTAATAAACCGGCACTTTAAATATAAGGCCAACCAGGGTAGCATAAGCAATTTCCGCCTTAAATCCGCCGGTAGCATTTATAACCGGCATTATATCCTGACGACGGCTCAGGCGGATTTCCTCAATCAAGGTATCAATAAGCGATTTAAGACCCCGGGTAGCAAAGGTGCTGTGGGCATAGCTCAGGTTGTCTATTTCTTTTATCCGGGATTTAACCCCTTTTTTCTCATAATAGCTCTGCAGAGTATCAGCACATATCTTGCCCTCCCTAGTCTGAGAGTAGAGAAAAACGATTTGATCACCCGGCTCTAAAATGCGGCTCAAGGAATTAGTTTCCGCACTGGCCAAAGCTTCTCCCTTTTTTTCTATAAAAGATAGCAAAAAAAACTCCTCCTGATTTTCTCCTCCTTCCCGCCGGCAGTTGGTTAAGAGTGACGTCCCTACTGTACACAAAATCTTGCGCATCACCAAACCCCCTCTAGGTTTATAAAATCAAAAACCTGGAGCTCATCGGCCAGGCATTTTCCCTGCCGGGAAATAAAGGCTTCGAGAAGAGCATTCACTGTTCGTTTGAAAGCTTCATAAGCTGCCGGTTTAATAAAAGCAAAACCGTGGGCAAAAATAGTATTATTGCGCATATTGCTCTGTTCGCTTATCTGTTTGATATTTACATTTTGTACCAGCGGATCATCCAGGGCCTTGAGAAGGGCATAACCATGCAGAAGCGATATCTTATCCGGCAGCTCTGCCGGAACCGATAGCTGAGCTTTCTTATAGATCTCGGCCATTTTTTCATATAATTCTTCCTTTTTCATAGGGAGCTTTTCATATTCAGGTTCTGCTGTATCTAAACCATAGTTTAGCAGCAAGGTAAACTGGGATATCATCTCCAAAGTGCGGTAGAGAAGAAGGGTTGCCATATCCAGCTTACCCTGCCTTTCCCGGCGCAGGGCATTAGTATAGATAGTCATTACCAGAGCTACGGCAAATTCCGCATTCAGGGCTTCTGTTATGTGAAAATCCTTTTCCTGTATAGGGGCTAATCTATCCAGATAAGCAGCCTGTTTCTCTAAAACAGGCAAGATCTGGACAAATCTGGGAGCAAAATCTTCATAGCGATATTGCCTTATCCTGTTTATCAGCTCTTTTATAACTTCACCTGCTTCTTTTATCTCCAGGTTATCCCACCGATTATAACTGCGGCAAAGGAGGTAATGAAGCTCAAAATAGCGCGGATCAGGCACTTTTCCCATCAGCTGTTTATAAATTGAAGCAGCAGAATGATAATTATACTGCCCTGCTAGTCTCTGGGCATTTTCCGCTTCCAGATCACCAAAAACTGCAAAAGGATGCTCAACCTTTATGAGCATCTCTGACCCCGGCCGGGGGCGACGTAGATCATTTAAATAAGCCCCTTCCTCATTGCCGAGATAATAAAAATCAGCTGCTCCCAGTACCGTTCCCGCCAGGATAAGACCAGCCGACATTGTTTTCGTCCCTCCGGTAAAATCCAGAGCCAGGGTTTTTATTCTTTCCCTTCTCCTCCAGCAATAGTTTTTTATTACCTGGTAAACCTGAAGTACATCATTGCTGTCGTTTATCATCTCCCAATAGACCGCCGACAGAGGTATTACCGGGGCTATGTGCTTGTACAGGCTATCGAGGTGTCTCCTGCTCTCTTCCGTGCAGATAAGCAGAACCTGCCGGGGAGCAAGGAGGGAAATAACATGAGCTGTTCCTGCCCAGGCCCCTCCCAGAGTAGCTATAAAAAGATCGTATTTCTGCTTATAATGCTCATGCTGCTGGCAAAATTTCTTAATCGAAAGGGGAAGGATTTTTTCATTATATAAACTTTCCGCCTCCCTCTTCTCCCCCTTCCGTTCCAGTTCATACCATTCGCTTATATACTTTGCCAACATCTCTCTTTCCGTTTCCTGCCAATCCATAGCCTGTCCCCCCTGGATTCCTGTTTGTTTCCTGGTTTTTACTTTTTATATTCTCACCCCGGCCCGCAAAACCCTCTTTTTTATTCCCGCTACCTTACCTCATATACTGAGCTTTCTCTGCCCCTAGCCGGCTTGTTTTAAAATCACCTTCTTTTCTTATAATTGTTTCACGTGAAACAATTATTAAAGCCGGCAATATGTTAACTTTTGCCGGCCTATTATAAAGTGCGGAATAAAATCTTCCTTATCTAACTTTTTTCTCCCAGACACAACACAAGGGGACGGTTCCTTTGTGCTGTCCTGCATTTATACCGTCCCCCTGTATTTTTTAATTCAGTTTTTTCTTTAACTCCTCTATCTTCTCTACTGAAAGCCCGGTAATCTCGGCTATAGTTTCTATATCCAATCCTTTTTGTAAAGCATTCAGTGCTGCTTTTTCTATTCCTTTTTCTATTCCTTGTTCTATACCTTTGGCTATCCCTTCCTGTATCCCTTGTTCTCTACCTTCC
>NZ_FQWY01000096.1 GCF_900129805.1 Thermosyntropha lipolytica DSM 11003 | reverse complement strand
AGTTTTTACGGGTATTCTCTCATGTATCAATTTTAATTCCTGGCACGTTTTTGCAAATTTAGCTGACATAAACTGCGGCCCATTATCAGTTCTTATTACCGGTAGATTATCACTCAATAATAGATTTCTTTTAGCCAGGGCGTTTTTAAGTAAGCGGCTGACATCAGAAGCAGTTGCATTTAGCCCCAGGTGATAATCTACTACCATACGATCAAAAACATCTATTACCGATACTAGATAGAAAAACTTTTTGCTTTCTTGCAAGTAACCATATTTTATATCTATCTCCCATAGTTGATTAGAAGCAGTAATCTCCTGCTTTTTGGCTAGTCTTCTTGGTCTTTTAGGATATATCTTTCGCTGGGGTTTTAGGATACCAAGCTCTTTGCTTAATCTGTAAGTTTTTTTATGGTTTATGACTATGCCATATTGTCTCTTTAGCACGGCATTTATTTTTCTATACCCATAGGGGAACCCATCACTGGAGATTATAAGGATTATTTTATCTTTTATCTCTTCATCATTGATTTTCTCCCCGCTTTCATGTACGGAATAGCCTGGTATTTGACGACCTCTTTTCTTATTAGTGCTTTTTTCTTTATTAACATCGGGGTTTATTTCTTTAGTTTTCTTTATATGGGCATAATAGGTGGATGATGATATACCGACAGAGTTAAGAACTTTATAGGTTTTATATCCTTTCTCTATCCACCTTTTGGCTATATTAACCCTGCCTTAACCTCGGGTTTTTGGTATTAGTCAACTCCCTCAATATAGCAAGCTCTAGCTCTTTTTCAGCCAGCAATCTTTTTAACCGGTCATTCTCAATACTTACTTCTTGCAGTTGTTTGGCTAAGATTTTATTTCTATCTCTTTCTGCTTTAGGCAAAGTCTTTACAGATCCGGTTTGGCGATATTTTTTAATCCAGGTATGAATAGTATTAGTTGAAATATTATAACGCCGGGCTACAATAGCTACATTACCTGTTTCCTGACATTCTTTGATAATTTGCTCTTTAAACTCATCACTGTACTGATTTTTGCTACTCATTAACATCTACCCCCATTTC
>NZ_FQWY01000008.1 GCF_900129805.1 Thermosyntropha lipolytica DSM 11003 | reverse complement strand
TGGTAGCTCATGTGGTGCGCAAATATGAAAACAGCGGAGAAGATATGGAGGATTTGATTTCGATTGGAGCTATTGGACTAATAAAGGCTATAAGTACATTTGATGAAGATAAAGGGGTTCGTCTGGCAACTTATGCTGCTAGGTGCATTGAAAATGAAGTTTTAATGCATTTGCGCAATATAAAAAAGAACAAACAGGAAGTATACATTTATGATCCTATAGGATATGATAAAGAAGGTAATGAAATATCTTTTATCGATATTTTGACTAATGATAATGAGATAATAGACATAGTTGATGCTAGAATGCAGGAAGATAAAATAATAAAAAAAATGAGTGTGCTCACGCCCCGAGAGCGACAGGTAATCGAAATGCGTTATGGGCTTTTGAGTGGAATTAAGAAAACTCAGAGGGAAATTGCCAAAAAATTAGGGATTTCACGTTCCTATGTTTCCCGCATAGAGAAAAAAGCTTTGAAGAAATTGGTGAAGGAATTAGAAATTGAAGCCTGATGGAAAAAGCCAAACCTTAAAAGGTATGAGCCGTTAAGGCTCTTATAATTTTTTATTATGGTGCACAGAAAATATTATTATCCAGCTAGGGGGCTAATATGATGCTGATTTAAGTTAAAATTAATTATGTAAAATCCCTAGAGTTTTAGCAAGTTAATTTTTTGTTAAAAAAATTTTGATCTAGATAATTTACATGGATAATATCGGTGCTGGTTTAATTAAAGCGGAACATATTGTATTCAGGAAAAAAAGTCATATTTTCGGGGTAAATTAAATATGAGCTAATTGTAAATAGGGGGCAGTATAAAATGAAGGATGAAAAAATCTTGTTCTGCGGAAACCCTAATGCCCAGGGCACTAAAGATTTTGTCGAAGGGCTGCAGGCCAAATATAGTGTAACTACGGTGGATAAGCCGGAAGATGTGGTGGGCATATTGAAACATGCCCATTTTGATCTGGTTTTGCTTTACCTGGATGATGAAAAACAAGGTTATGAATATCAGATAAATTTGCTGGAGGATATTTTAGCTGCTGATGAAAATATTTCCGTAGTATTCGCTGTAGCCCATAGGGATGTACAGGCCATGGTACGCATTGCGCAAACTGGTGCCTTTTATTACTGGGTAGGAGATCCGCCTGATATAGAGCAGGGTTTAAAACTGGTAGATGAAAAGATGGAAATAAGAAGAGACACTTTCCGCATGGAACCTTCAGAAAATGCCCCTTTTGGTATTGTAGGTAAATCAGCGGCGATAAGAAGGGTACTTGCTCTTATCAATAAGGTTAAGGATACTGATACCAATGTTATAATTACCGGAGAAAGTGGAACAGGAAAAGAACTGGTTGCTCATGCCCTGCATTTTGGAGGCAAGAGGCGCAATGGGCCTTTTGAAGTGGTAAACTGTGGAGCTATACCGGCTAATCTTATGGAATCGGAACTTTTTGGACATGCCAAAGGAGCTTTTACGGGAGCTTATCAGGCTAGAAAAGGAAAATTTGAACTGGCCCATGGCGGAACCCTTTTCCTGGATGAAATAGGAGAACTGGAATTATCTCTGCAGGCCAAGCTTTTAAGGGTATTGGAAGATTTTAAAGTAGAGCCGATTGGATCAGGTACTTCGATAAAGGTGGATGTGCGCATAATAGCAGCTACCAACCGTGATTTAGAAAAAATGGCGGAGGAAGGTCTTTTTAGAGAAGATCTGCTTTTCCGCCTGAATGTAATTAATATCCACTTGCCACCTTTGCGGGAGAGAAAAGAAGATATACCCCTTTTAGTGAAATATTTTCTCAATAGATATGCGGAAAAATTTTCTATAGCCATTGAAGGGATAGACAGCAAGGCTTTAGAAGTGCTTGAAAACTACGATTGGCCAGGCAATATAAGAGAGCTGCAGAATGTTATTCAGAGGCTGGTTATATTAAGTGAAGGCAGACAGATAAAGCTTACTGATTTGCCTAAAAATCTGGTGAAGGCAAAATGCAAGAATATCAAAGGAGGTAACGGCTCTTCGCTGGTACCGGTTTATGTGGGAGAGACTTTGGAAGAAGCGGAAAAAAGAATTATACTGTCTACCTTGAGGTACTACAATGACAATAAGACAAGAGCAGCAGAAGTTTTAGGCATAACTGACCGCACCTTGCGCAATAAACTAAAGGTGTATTTTGAACAATAGGAATAGAGAGCGAGGGAAATATTGATAAAGAGAACTGAGCAATTGTTTCCCGAACGGAAAAAATTACTCAGTTTCTTTTTTTGTTTTTATAAAACAAACAGCGCGGGATAGGATTTTTAAAGTTGGCATGCTTTTTGCTATTAGATAATAGTGAATACAATATGCTTTAATTATCCTGAATCTGCCCCTTTTAAATTAGCTCATATTAAAAACCATAAAGATTGGTTTCGGAAAAATAAAAGGAAGGAGATGCTTAATAAATGAAGTTTGACACCGTGGTAAAAAATGCCATGATACCTCAGGGAGACCGTTTGGTACCTGCTACTATTCTGGTTAAAGATGGGGTTATTGCAGGTATAGTAAACGGCGAAATGGAACCTCATCTTTTGGAAGGGGTAAATGTAATTGATGCGGAAGGTAACATGGTATTACCAGGATGTATCGATTCACACACCCACTTTATGGATCCTGGCTTTACCCATCGGGAGACTTTCCTGGATGGTTGTAAGGCGGCTGCAGCTGGTGGACTGACTACTATAATTGACATGCCCTGTTGCAGTGTTCCTTCCGTACGCGGTGTAGCTGAGATGGAAAACAAGCTTAATGCTATCAAACCGCAAGCTATAATCGACTTTGGTCTCTGGGGCGGAGTTACCGGCGAAGATGTACGTAATGAAGTACATTACAAAATCGTAAGGGAACAGGCAGATGCTGGTGTAGTAGCATTTAAAGTTTATATGACTCCTTCCGTTCCTTCCTATCCTCGGGTAACTGACCCGGAAATGCTGGAATGCTTTAAGGCCGTAGCTGAGACTGGGCTTCCGATAGGAATTCATGCCGAAAACTATGCAATGTGTGATTTTTATGTGCAAAAATTCCAGAAAGAAGGACGCATGGATGGACCTGCCTGGTCAGAAGCCCGTATGCCTTTGGCAGAAAAAGTTGCTATTCAGCTTGGTATAAGCTTTGCTGAAGCAACGGGAGCCCGTTTGCATATTGTGCATATGGCTTTAGGTGAAGGAGCTATACTGGTTGGTGAAGCTAAAAAGAGAGGTTTGGATGTAACTTCGGAAACTTGTCCTCACTACCTGGTATTAGATTATAAAGAAGCTATGAGCAAGTATGGAGCTTTTGCCAAGATTGCACCGCCTTTGAGAAGCAGAGAAGATAATGAACTGCTCTGGCAAGGCCTGCAAAATGGTAGTGTAGACTTTATAGCTACTGACCATGCCCCGTATGAAATTCCAACTGAGAAAGCGGCAGAAGACATGACTATCTGGACTGCTTTCCCGGGGATACCTGGAGTTGAAACCATGGTGCCTATAATCATCAGTGAAGGCTATAATAAAGGCCGTATTAAGCTTTCCCGGTTAGTGGAAATTTTAAGCCGTAATGCTGCTATCCATTATGGTTTGTATCCCAAGAAGGGTGCCATGGAAATCGGTTCTGATGCCGACTTTACTATTATTGACCTTAACAAAGAATGGGTAATTGATCAGGAAAAACAGTACAGCAAAGCTAAATATACTCCGCTGCATGGTATGAAACTGAAAGGTAAGGTTGTAAAAACCGTCGTACGCGGTAAGGTTGTTTATGATGAAGCTAAAGGTGTTATAGGCGAACCTGGTTATGGCGAATTTGTAAAACGCCAGACCATAAGCAAATTAGATAGAAAAATAACATTTTAATCTGTAAGGAGGAGGATTTTTAATGGCTAAAGACAGACATTGTATTGTAATCATCGACATGCTCAATGACTTTATTGGGCCTAATGCACCTTTAAGGTGTCCGGATGGGGAAAAAATCGTTCCCAATCTGCAGAAACTGGTAAAATTCGCTCATGAAAACGGCATTAATGTTGTTTTCGTGCAGGAAGCTCATCGCAAAGATGATGCTGACTTTAAAGTACGCCCTGTTCATGCTGTTAAAGGAACCTGGGGTTCTGACTTCATTCCTGAACTTTATCCGGATGAAGAAAAAGGTGATTACATCGTACAGAAACGCAGACACAGTGCTTTCGCTTACACTGATTTAGATCTCTATCTCAGGGAAGAAGGCATTGACACTGTAGTTATCACCGGCGTATGGACTAATGTATGCTGCCGTTCTACTGCTTCTGATGCCCTTTATAGATGTTACAAAGTTGTTGTTATCAGCGACTGCAATGCTTCAGCAACTCAGGAAATGCATGAAGCAGGTTTAAGAGACATGTCTCTGTTTGCCGAAGTAATTACCCTGGATGAATACATGTCCAAATACGGCAAACAGAACGGCAAATTTGCTGATGCTGAATAATTAATGGAATAATAGCTCTACGAAAAATGCCCTGTGCTGCATAAGGTACAGGGCATTTTTAAAGAATAATAGTAAAGTTAGCATGAGGAAGGAGTTTTCCGATGAGCAAATTTGATTTGCGGGAATATAAAAAGGTTTTAGAACAAAAAGGAAGGCTTATTACTATAGGCAAAGAAGTAAGTATTGTTCATGAAATGGCAGCCGTTCTGAAAAAGATAAACGGCGAAACCGGAGTTTTTTTCGCAAAGATTAAAGGTTATGATATGCCGGCTATAAGCGGTCTTACCGGCAACCGGCAGGATTGGGCCGATTATTTTGGCACCAGTATCAATCTTATTCGCGAAAAAATTAAAGAGGCTATGGAAAATCCTATTCCCTGGCAGGTAGTAGATAAAGCTCCCTGTCAGGAAGTCGAAATAGACCCGCCGGCTAATCTTTTAGATTTTATACCGGCTCCCAAATTCAGTGAAAAAGATTCGGGACACTTTTTAACTGCCGGCTTAGTTTTTGTCAAAGAAGAAGAAACCGGCAATATGCATATGTCGGTGCGCCGTATGCAGGTAAATGATGATGGCACTCTATCGGTTTTGATTGAATCGCCTGGCTTATGGAACCGCTATGTGGAAGCCGAAAAACAGGGCAAAGATTTAGAAATGGCAGTAGTGCTGGGTGTTCATCCTTTATTAATCCTGGCCAGCCAGATAAACAGCTATTTATATAAAGGAGATAAGATGGCAGTAGCAGGTGCTATGGCAGGAGAAGCTGTACCGGTAGTAAAATGTAAGACAATAGATGTTATGGTTCCTGCCTATGCGGAAATAGTAATTGAAGGTAAAATGCTGGCCCATGTGCGCAAAACCGAAGGTCCTTTTGGTGAGCTGGCCGGTTATTATGGCCCGGCTTCCGAGCAGCCGATATTGAAGATAACCCGGATTACGCACCGCCAGAATCCCTGGTTCCAGGTTATAGGTCCGGGCACAGCCGAACATAAGCTTCCCAGTGCGCTTAACCGGGAAGTAGTCCTTTACGATACGGTAAAACAGGTAGTACCCGGGGTAAAAGATGTGCATATAACGGTAGCAGGCAGTGGGCGTTTTCATGGTATAATATCTATAAACAAACAGTTCGAAGGAGAAGGCAAGACAGCTATCCTGGCTGCTTTATCCAGCAATAAAGATATGAAACATGTAGTTGTGGTAAATGATGATGTAGACATATTTGATCCTGCTGATGTGGAATGGGCTATTTCCAGCCGGGTGCAGGCTGATCAGGATGTGGTTATCATAAGTGAAGCCCGGGGATGTCCGTTAGAGCCTTCCAACAATATTCGGGGTGTAAGTGCGAAAATGGGTATAGATGCAACCTATCCCTTGAAATATAAGGAGCAGTTTGCCCGCATTTACATTCCTGGTATTGATACTATAAACCTGGATGAATATATAAAAAAATAACCTGGGAGTTTAGGTGCCTAAAAAGCACTTAACTTATAAATATCTCTTATCCGTCACTTTTTCACTGTCATTGCGAGGAGGCTTCTTAGAGTATCCTCGCATTTTTCTTTGTCTTCCCTTTTTGCCCTTTCCTCAAAGAGGGCTCATGATCGGGGGAAGTGAATTTTTTCATGTTTTTGTTTGGCTTTTATATTGCCAAAAGAACTGATAATTGTTATTATAAAGTTGATAATGATTATCAATATCAATTATGGACATATGCCCTATAGTTGCTGGGTTATGGGGTTTAAAGTAAATAAGGAGGAGGAAAAATGGATAAATATGTGGTTGGCTTAATTATACTGCTGGCTGTACTGCTGTTGGTCCGGCGGGTTTGCCGCTTAGCTAGAAAACCGGGATGTGATAGCTGTCCTGATACATGTGCTTCCTGCGGACAGCATCAGATCAGGAAAATTGATGAAGGAAAATAACTGGAGCTAGGGAGAGGAGGATTTTTATGGCTAGAACTTTAAAAGATTTAATGCCGGGAGAAAGGGCAAAAGTAGCAAAAGTGGAAGGCAGAGGAGCCGTAAGGCGCAGGATTATGGACATGGGGCTGGTTCCGGGAGTAGAAGTTGAGGTGGAAAGATATGCTCCGTTAGGGGATCCTCTGGAGATAAAGATAAAAGGGTATCATCTTTCTTTGCGTCTGGAAGAGGCCGCATATGTGATGGTGGAAGAAGGTGGGGATAATGCCTAAAAGGTTTACCCTGGCTTTGGCCGGTAATCCTAATTGTGGCAAGACGACGATTTTTAATGAACTTACCGGGTCCAGGCAGCATGTCGGCAATTACCCGGGGGTTACGGTAGAAAAAAAAGAAGGTTTTGTCAGTTATAAAGGATATGAAATAAAGGTAGTCGACCTGCCGGGTACTTACAGCCTTACTGCTTATTCGCCTGATGAGATAGTAGCCCGTGATGTAATTGTAGAGGAAAAGCCTGATGTAGTAGTAAATATAGTTGATGCTTCCAACCTGGAAAGAAATCTTTATCTGACTTTGCAGATTAAAGAACTGGAGGTGCCTCTGGTTATGGCTATGAATATGGCTGATGTAGCGGAGGCTTCAGGGTTAGAGATCGACTATGAGCTTTTAAGCAGGCTTTTGGGAGTTAAGATAGTGCGAACCGTAGGAACCAGGGGAGAAGGGATAACAGAATTATTGGAGGCAGCCATAGAAGTTGTCGAAGGCAGAAGCGAAAGGGAAGAAAAGTCTTTTCGCTTTCGGGAGGAGATTGAAAAGGAAATTGAGTATCTGACTCGCTATTTGCCCGGGGATGAAAAGGAGTGGATTTATCCAAGACGCTGGACGGCCATCAAGCTTCTGGAAAGTGATAAAGAAGTCATAAGAAAAATAAAGGCGAAACTGGAAAATAGCCAGGAAATTCTGTCCAGGCTTGAAGAAAGCCGGCAAAGGATAGAAAATATGCTTAATGATGATCCGGAAATGGCGATTATTGAAGGAAGATATGCTTTTATCCGGGGAGCTTACCGGGAAGCGGTTAGGGAAAAAGAAATCGATCGGTTTTCTTTTACCGAAGCAGCAGATAAGGTACTTTTAAACCGTGTTCTGGGTATTCCCATATTTCTGGGTATTATGTGGCTTTTATTCCAGTTCACCTTTACTTTAGGAGCTCCTTTTATGGAATGGATTGAGGAAGGCTTTGCCTGGTTAGGGGAGTATATTGGAAATAACATGAACGAAGGAATGCTTAATTCCTTACTGGTTGACGGTATTATTGCCGGAGTAGGTGGAGTTATTGTATTTCTGCCCAATATACTGCTTTTGTTTCTGGGAATCTCTTTTCTGGAAGGTACTGGCTATATGGCCAGGGCAGCTTTTGTCATGGATAAGGTTATGCACCGGGTAGGGTTGCATGGCAAATCTTTTGTTCCTATGCTTACCGGCTTTGGGTGTAATATACCGGCTATTATGGCTACCCGTACCCTGGAAAATCCTAAAGACCGACTGGTTACCATTTTGATAACTCCCCTTATGAGCTGTGGAGCCAGGCTTCCGGTTTATACTCTGCTTATTGCGGCTTTCTTTCCTAAAGAAGTGGCAGGTAATGTGCTGTTTTCCTTATACCTTATTGGCATTATTCTGGCTTTGCTGATGGCCAAGGTATTCAGAACTTTCCTTTTTAAAGGCGAATCAGAGCCTTTTGTTATGGAACTGCCTATTTACAGGCTCCCTACCTTGAAAAGTGTTCTTATTCATATGTGGGAGAGGGCCTGGCTTTATTTGCGAAAAGCAGGTACGATAATACTTGCTATATCAGTTATTATGTGGGCTTTGCTTACTTTTCCGATGACCGACCCTTATGGCAATGAATGGGAAGATCCGGCCGAGCAGCTTGTCAACAGTTATGCTGGCAGGATGGGGCAGGCTATTGAGCCGGTTCTAGAGCCTATAGGGTTTGACTGGAGAACAGGTATTGCCCTGATAGCTGGTTTTGCGGCCAAAGAAGTAGTAGTAAGCACTCTGGGCACTATTTACAGCATCGGGGATGTAGAAGCTCTAGAAGAAGGGGAAGAAACTGCGGTAAAAGGTTTTGCCCAGCGGGCCCGTGAACAGTCAGGATTTACTCCGCTTACTGCTTATGTGCTTATGCTTTTTACTCTGCTCTATGTGCCCTGTATGGCTACCTTGGCGGTGATAAAACGCGAAACTGGTACCTGGAAATGGCCGTTATTCACGGTTTTCTATACAGTAGTTTTAGCCTGGACAGTATGTTTTATAGCTTATCAGGGAGGAAAGATTATAGGCCTTTGATAATTTCTCCTCCTCTTCACTTTATAAGGTCTGCAACCGAAAGGTTTCAGGCCTTATTTACTAAATAAAGAAGTGAGGGATGTTTATGGCTATTGTCGGGATTAAAAATATAAAAGAGGTTTTGCCTCTGGCAGCTAAAGATATAGAAAAGATTGATGCGGATGAGATGAAAAAGATTTTGCTATCGCTGAAAAAGACAAATCCTAAAGAAGGATAGGGGATATACGGATTTAACCTTTTCTGCCTTTAAACAATTTTATATTAAACGCGAATGCAATATAATAGAATGTACATAAGCTGGAAATAATGATGCCGAAACTGGGGTGGGGAAAAATGCCGGAACTGAGGCAGGACTTGGTGCGGGGAAACTGGGTGCTTATTGCTACGGATACAGCTTTGAAGCCCAGGGATTTTCCCATGCATAAGAATGGGGTTAAATTCAGCAGTACGAATAATTTTTGCCCTTTTTGCGAGGGAAATGAGGCTTATACTACTTCGGAATTAGCATCACTGCGTGAAAATGGATCCCTCCCGGATAGTCCGGGTTGGCTTATAAGGACGATTACCAACAAATATTCGGGGTTCAGGCTGGAAGGGGAACTTAGAATAATTGAGGACCGCATCTACCAGAGCTGTAATGGCCTGGGGCAGCATGAAGTTATAATTGAAACCCCGGAGCACGGGGTAGAGTTTCATCATTTTTCGAGAGAAAAAATAGGAACGGTTTTGCAAATGCTCAAGGAGAGATATAATGTATTGGCCCGGGATGAAAGGGTAAAATATATACAGATATATAAGAACCGGGGATTGCTGGCAGGAGCCTCTCTTGAGCACAGCCACAGCCAGATTTTAGCCTTGCCTATGCTGCCCAACAGTTTACGGGGGATAGGCGATTATTATGGTAAAAACAGGCGCTGTCTTCTGTGCGATGTTCTGGAAGAAGAGAAAAAAGAAGGCAAAAGGATTATAAAAGAAGAAGAAAATTTTGTAGTGCTTTGTCCTTATGCTTCACGTTTTCCTTATGAAACCTGGATTATTCCCAGGAGGCATAATGCCCATTTTGGAGATATAAGCCAGGGAGAGCTTATTAGTTTATCTTCTATCCTGTTTGCTTTTTTGCGGGTAATGGTTGCCTATCTTAATGATCCTGCATATAATATGGTTATTATTTCGGCTCCGCTCAATACAGGTGATGCTGCTGGATATCACTGGTATTTGGAGATTATACCTCGCCTGCTTATAAATTCCGGGGTAGAAATTACCACTGGCATTTACATGAATCCGGTAGCCCCCGAAATTGCTGCACATATGTTTCGGGAAAGGATGAGTAAAGAGCCGTTTTAGCCTAAATTTTTTGAAAGAAGGAAGGGGCAAATGTTTAAGAAATTATACCCTAAGCTTTATGTAGCTTCTTTAAGGGATATACCATTAGAGCAATTTAAAGAAATGGGGAAAAAAGCCTTTATTTTCGATCTGGATAATACTATTACCGCCTGGAACAGCAATGAGATAGCCGAAGATATTGTGGAATGGTTTATGGCTATAAAAGAACAGGGCTTTAAGATTTGCCTGGTTTCCAACAACGGGGAGCAAAGGGTTCTGGGGGTAGCTAGAAGCCTTGATATACCCTATGTGTGCCGGGCAGGAAAACCGCGGCGAGGTGCTTTTTATAAAGCCCTGTCTGTGCTCCAGGTTTCTCCCGAGGAAGCAGTAGTAGTGGGAGATCAGATTTTTACGGATATTTTGGGCGGCAACCGGGCCGGTATTGATACGGTACTGGTTATGCCGATAGCGCGCCGGGAGTTTATAGGTACTAAAATTTCCCGGTTTTTTGAATATTTTATTATACGCCGGCTGAAAAAAGATTTGCTTAAAGGTACTTAAGGCCGTTTTCTAAACTTGCATTTTACCCTATAAAATGCCATAATTTGAGTACAGGGCGGATGTTGGACAAACATTCGCTTTTATAATGCTCATACGGAGGCTAATCCTATGCTGATAACAGCCCAAACCAGAGTTATAGGCCTTTATGGCTATCCTTTGGGGCATACTTTATCTCCTCTTATGCATAATGCGGTTTTTCATAATATGCATCTTCCTTATGTATATCTGCCTTTTGAAATATGCCCGCATAATTTAGCATCAGCAGTAGATGCTATAAAAAGCCTCAATATTTTAGGGGTTAATGTAACTATACCTTTCAAGGAAGAAGTGATAAAATACTTGGATGATTTATCCGCGGAAGCGAGAGCCTGTAAGGCTGTCAATCTTATAAAGAATGAAGAGGGAAAGCTTATAGGATATAATACAGATGGAGAAGGGTTTTTGTCTTCCCTGCGGGAAGAAGGGGTTAATCCTGCAGGAAAAGCCTTGCTGATAGGAGCAGGAGGAGCTGCCCGCGCTGTTTCCTATGCTCTGGCTAAAGCCGGGGTGGAAGAAATATGTTTTTTAGACCTGGAAGCGGATAGAGCTGAGAAGTTAGCCGCTTTTATAGAAGAGGAAACCGGTATAAAGGCAGAAGCCGGGGTTATGAATGAAAACTTCTTTAATGAACAGGCTGCTGATGCAGGAATAATAGTGAACTGCAGTCCAGCCGGTATGTATCCTCATATTGGAGTATCGCCGGTGGAGAATCTGGATAGCATCTTGCCGGAGGCAGTAGTTTGCGATATTATATATAATCCCTTAAAGACTCTATTTTTAAGGAAAGCAGAGGCCAACGGGCATAAAATAATAAATGGCCTGGGTATGTTTGTACACCAGGGGGCTTTAAGCCTTAAAATACTTACCGGGATAGATCCGCCGGTGAAAATGATGCGAGAAGTGGTGATAAGCCATATCAAGGAATAGAAGGTGGAGTAAAGGTTTTACTTTACTGGAATTACTGTGTGTGCTGGCCTTTATAGCAGTTTTTGCTTTTTTATCGGTACCCAGGTGGGAGAAAGTAAAGGAAAGGCATGAATTAGAAGCTGAAGCGAGAAAAGTAGCCTGGATTTTGCGCGAGGCCAGGCAGGATGCTATAATGTCAGGGGAGGTCAGGAAGGTAGTTTTTTATCCCCTGGCTTCTAAATATAGAGACCACAACGGAGGCTGGCATGAGCTGAGGACAGGTATAAAAATGGCTGTTAATTTTAATACTATAACCGGCACACCGGCCTGTGTTTTTTCGCCTAATGGAGCCCCTAATGGAGGTACAGTAACCCTTATAGGAAAATCTCAGCTTAAACGTTATGTAGTAGTAAGTCCTGTTACCGGCAGGGTAAGGGTAGCTGATACCCCGCCGGATAACTGGTGATAATTAGGAGAGATGAAAGTGTTCTGGGAACTTTTATTCATTTTTTTTGCCCGCATAATTGATGTTTCGTTAGGAACCATACGCATGATATTTGTTATTCGCGGAGATAAGATTCCGGCAGCCATAATTGGTTTTTTCGAAATTATGGTATATACTTTAGCTTTAGGAATGGTAGTAGGTTCGTTAGATAATCCCGTCAAACTTCTGGTATTTTGTACAGGATTTTCCCTGGGGATACTGGTAGGATCCATAATTGAAGAAAAACTGGCCTTTGGTTATCGAGGAATCCAGGTGGTAATTGACCGGGAACATGCGGGTATTGCGGAAGAACTTAGAGCTGAAGGATATCCGGTAACCTGCTGGGAAGCTACAGGAAAAGAAGGGTGTAAAACGGTATTAAATATTTTTGTTAAACGGAATTTAGCCAATACCCTTACGGAAAAAATTTACCAGAAAGATCCCCATGCTTTCATAGTTTTTATGGAACCTAAGAAGTTTAAAGGGGGATACCTTAAGAAAAAATAGGGGGAGAAAAAGTGCTAAAACTTATTACTTCCGGCGAGTCTCATGGCAAAGGGCTGGTAGGTATTATTGAAGGGATGCCGGCTGGCCTCAAGGTCGATGAAGGGTACATAAATAATGAACTTACAAGAAGGCAGAAAGGATACGGGCGCGGCGGGCGCATGAGTATAGAAAAAGATAAAGTTGAAATAATAGGCGGGGTAAGGAACGGCGAGACTTTAGGAGGTCCTATAAGCTTTGTTATATGGAACAATGACTACGCCAACTGGCAGGAGATAATGGGAGCCGGCGAATGCCCGCGGGCCGAGGAAAGGATGGTAGTAAGGCCAAGGCCTGGACATGCTGACCTGCCAGGAGCTATCAAATATAACCATCAGGATATGCGCAATATTCTAGAAAGGGCTAGTGCCCGGGAAACAGCAGCCAGAGTGGCGGCAGGAGCATTTTTTAAGCAATTGCTGGCCTGTTTTGGCATATATATATACAGTCAGGTTATATCTATTGGTGAGGTAAAGGCTGAGCCTGTCCGGGTAAACCGGGAAAACCTGGAGGAGGTATGGGAAAAGACCGAGACTTCTCCCGTAAGATGTATGGATAGGGATAAAGAAGCACAGATGATAGGGATGATTGAAAGAGCTAAAAAAGAAGGAGAATCTTTAGGGGGAAGTCTGGAAGTAGGAGCGGTAGGGGTAGTACCGGGCCTGGGAAGCCATGTAAGCTGGGAAAAGAGGCTAGATGGCAGGTTAGCCCAGTTGATAATGAGTATACCTGCTATTAAAGCGGTAGAAATAGGAGAAGGGATAAATAATGCTTCACGTTTGGGCTCTAAGGTGCATGATGAGATATATTATACGGAAGAGAAAGGGATTTATCGCCTTACTAACCGCAGTGGAGGAATAGAAGGCGGTATAACGAATGGAGAAACAGTATTTCTGCGTGCCTATATGAAACCTATTCCTACTCTGTATAAACCTCTTAGCAGTATTGATATACGGAACTGGGAAGAAGTAAAGGCCGAAGTTGAACGTTCGGACATATGTGCAGTACCAGCAGCCGCGGTAGTAGCTGAAGCTATGCTGGCTTATGGACTGGCGGAAGCTTTTTTAGAAAAATTTGGCGGTGATAACATGGAACATATAAAAGAAGCATATAAAAATTATATAAATTATATGGGAAGAGTGTGGAGATGGAAAAGAATATAGTATTAATAGGCTTTATGGGTACGGGAAAAAGCAGTATAGGTATTAAACTGGCGGAAAAACTGAATATGAAATTTGTCGATATGGACCGGGAAATTGAAAAGCTTACCGGCATGACGGTAGCCGAACTGTTTCGCCGTCATGGAGAAATAAGGTTCCGCTCGGAAGAAAAGCTCATGGCCCAGAAACTCAGCCGGCAAAAAAACCTGGTGATTGCTACCGGGGGAGGAGTAGTGCTGAAAGAAGAAAATATTAAGGCTTTACGCGAAAACGGTATTCTTATCTGTCTTACTGCCCACCCGGAAGATATTTTTGAGCGGGTAAGGCGCAAAAGGAACCAGAGGCCGCTCCTTAAGAAAAATCTCCAGATAGAAGATATTGAGGCTATGCTGAAAGAACGCGCACCTTTTTATGCGGTGGCTGACCTGGAGGTTAATACCAGCGGACGAGAAATAGATGAAGTAGTGGAAGAAATTATAAGTTATATAAAAAAGCTTGAGGCTGAGCGATGAAGGGATGAAACAGGATGCAGAATTTGCGAGTTGAACTGGGAGAGCGGAGTTATACCATAAGCATAGAAGCTGGCATTC
This sequence comes from Thermosyntropha lipolytica DSM 11003, assembly GCF_900129805.1. Classification (GTDB taxonomy): domain Bacteria; phylum Bacillota; class Syntrophomonadia; order Syntrophomonadales; family Syntrophomonadaceae; genus Thermosyntropha; species Thermosyntropha lipolytica. The sequence goes on along the minus strand of NZ_FQWY01000008.1, from coordinate 66,909 downwards.
TGGGGAGAACAGGAGAGATTATAAGCGATTTAACTCCGGCGAGGCAGGTTTTGCTGGTCAGCAACCCTACGGTTTTTCCCCTTTATGGGGATAAGGTTATAAGCTCTCTTCATAAGGCTGGTTTTGAGGTAGAGGTTGCTTTGATGCCGGATGGAGAAGTTTACAAAAATATGGAAGAAGCCCTTAAAGTTTTGGATAAAGCGGTAGATTTTAATCTGGAAAGAACCGGCATTATAGCTGCCTTAGGAGGAGGAGTAGTAGGAGATCTGGCTGGTTTGGTAGCTGCGGTTTACCAGAGGGGGATTAATTTTGTTCAGATACCGACTACCCTTTTATCCCAGGTAGACAGCAGTGTGGGAGGAAAGGTAGCGGTAAATCATCCTCGGGGCAAAAATCTGATCGGAGCCTTTCACCAGCCTTTGGCGGTTATAATTGATCCTTTGACTTTGCATACTTTAAGCGAGAGAGAATATAAAAGCGGCCTGGGCGAAGTTGTAAAATACGGCCTTATCTATGATGAGAGTTTCTTTGCTTTTTTAGAAAACAATGCCTCTGCTGTAAAGGAGAGAAGGGGAGAAATAATCGCGGAATTAATTTATAGATCCTGCCGTATTAAAAGTATGATTGTCGAAAAAGATGAAAAAGAGCAGGGAATAAGAGCTCTTTTAAATCTAGGACATACTTTTGGCCATGCTCTGGAGAAGATTACTGATTACAAGGCTTACAGCCACGGGGAAGCAGTAGCCATGGGAACGGTAGCTGCTTCGCTTCTGGCCAGGGAACGGGGTTATATTACCGAAGAAGTTTTTAAACGTATCCTTAATTTATACCGTATCCTTGACATATACAAGGAATTTCCTCCCTTTGATCCGGAAGTTGTTTATGCTGCTATGCTTAATGACAAGAAGGTTATGTATGGCAAGATGCGGCTTATATTGCCTGCAGGTATAGGACAGGCGGTTATAGCTGATGATGTGGAAAAAGAGGAGATAATAAGGGCTATAAGGCGGGCGCAAAATCTGGCTATTGATTAAGATGGTGCCAGTGATTCCACATTTCTTCGATTTCAACTAAGGCCTGTTTTTTATCCTCATTTTTTATGTGGGCAGTAAGTCGAGCTAGATTAACATATATAGCATTTATTTCCTCTTTTTCTACACTGTATTGAATGCGGGAAACTATTTTACTCCAGGCTTTTTTCAGCTGTTCCAGGTCATGGGATGCCTTCCTGAAATCTTCCCTGGTAATATCTTTTTGCAGCATAGTAGCATAGAGTACAAAATCGTCATCATGGCTCCACGGTTTTTTAGCTATATCACCAGAATTAAGTATAAAAACAAAAATTAGAAGCCATAAAGATATTACTGTGTAGTACAGAATTTTAGACATTTTATTTTTGCCACCTCTTTAGTTTTAATAAGGGTCATCCTGTTTCTTTTTGATTTTATCTTCATATTTATCGATATAAAGGGTGCCATGTGCCGGATTGTAAGTGGCCAGGAATACTTCTTCATATTTTTTTATCCCCTGCTTTAAAAGCTCCTTGCGGAGCCAGTTTTCATCTTTGCCTATCTGCTTGAGCTTTTCGGGAATAAGTTTTCCCGCTATTATGATTTCGCTGCTTAATCCTTCTTTTTGCGGGGGGAGATGGAGATCAGAGCGGGTTACCGGCTGATATTCCGGCTTTAAGAGGACTGATAGTTCCCCGTTATTTTCTAAAACCGCAAAGGCTACCTGATTTAAATCAAAAATATTTTTTTCCCTTAGCTGTTCTAAGAGGTCAAATAAGGTATAACGCATTTTTTCCATGTTTTCTTCCAGTATTTTGCCGTTCATTATTACGATGGCCGGCTTTCCGGTAAGATATTTAGCCGCCTGGGGCCAGTTAAGGGATATTTTTTGCAGTATCAGAACAGTAAAGGTCCACACCAGTAATCCTACCCAGTGCGGCCAGGCGCGGCTGCTTAAGTCTACGGACAGAGTACCGGCAATTGAGCCTATGGTTATTCCCAGTACATATTCGAAAAAAGTGAGCTGACTTACCTGCTGTTTGCCCAGGATGCGGGTAAATATTAAAAGGGTAAAAAAAGCGATGAAACTTCTTACTATTACTACTGCTGCTTCGCTCATAGACTGATTTCCTCATGTTTTTTAATTTTATTATTTGCATTCTTTTAGAGCTCATTCCTGTTAGCGTAAAAAAAGCTTTTACAGTTTGAATTTTAAGGTATAATTTGGATAGGAGGATGTTACCAAATACATATTGAAAGGGGAGGTTACATGTCCTGTTTAAATGTGATGGGGATACTGGTGCGCAACCGCAGTATTCATGCCAAGGAGATTCAGGAAGTTTTAACTAAATATGGATGTATAATTAATGTCCGCGTAGGGATACCTAAAGTAGAAAACGGAGCCTGTACGGAAGAAGGTCTTATTATGCTGCAGCTTTGCGGAACCCCGGAGGAAATAGGGGAATTGAAAGATGCATTAAATGCTATTCCTGAGGTTAAGGCGGAATGTATAGAATTAAGTTTAGACTAAAATATTTTCTATCAGGAAGGAGGAGGCTGTATGATAAGCGACAAACTTCGAGAAAAACTTAATGAGCAGATTCAAAAAGAATTTTATTCTGCCTATCTTTACCTTTCCATGGAGGCTTATTTCTTAAGTCAGAATTTAGATGGTTTTGCCAACTGGTTTCATGTCCAGGCCCAGGAGGAACGAGACCATGCCCTGCTTATTTTTAATTACCTTAACCGGATAGGAGAGAGGATAGAACTCAAGGCTATTGAGGCTCCGCCGGTAGATTTTGCCTCGGTCGAAGATGTGCTTTTAAAGACTTTGGAACATGAAAAGATGGTTACTCGTTCTATCTATGACCTGGTTGATCTGGCCAATGAAGAAAAAGATCATAAGACCGTAATGTTTTTACAGTGGTTTGTGAACGAGCAGGTGGAAGAAGAGGAAAATGCCGAGAAAAACCTGGCCTCTTTCCGGTTTGTGAAGGATGATCCCAAAGGGATTCTGCTTTTAGACCGGGAAATGGCTACAAGGGTTTACACCCCGATTACAGGCACTAACAATCAGGCTTAGAAAATGATAGGGCCGGGGATACCTTCCCCGGCTTTATGGAGGTAAGAGGATGGATCTTAAAAAAGTTTTGGAAATGGCTATTGAAAATGAAAAACGCTCTTATGACTGGTATTTAACCCAGGCTATGGAAGCCGAGGATCCGGAAAGCCGGCTTTTATTTGAACAGATTGCCGAAGAAGAAAAGGTACATATCAAAAAATTAACCGAAAGGCTTAAGATTTTAAAGATTATGGATTAAGTTTTATATTTTCAGTGAACTTTATTGTCCAGTATGAAACTGCCTGTAAATATAAATGCTAATAAAAGCAATAAGAATATGGAAACCAGGATTATGCGCCTGCGGTGATGTTTTTCACCCTGGATATATTCAGCAATAAGATGGGTAAAGTAAACTGTGCTGCCTGAAAATATGCAGGTTATTATAAACTGCAGCCAGCCAGGTACTATATTATAAGCGTTGTAAGCCAAGGCTTTCCAGAGAGAATGGCCGTAATAGGCAAGTACGATAAATTCAATCAGTCCGGCGGAAAACTGGAATATAAGGCCTTGCTTCTGAATAGAGGTATTAAGTTCCATTATATTTTTTATCTGATTTTGGGTATTTATATTTTCATGGCTTATAAGGATATCAAGCCGGCTGCGGATTACATTGATGGCAGCCTGATAATTTTCCCGGCTGATACGCAGGCCCTCCGCTAAATTTTCCATTTCTTTAAGTTTGGTGAAATAATAATCGAAGATTTTTTCGTAAAGGGCATCATCTACTTCTATTTCTTTTTGCTTATCCATAAGATAACGGCTGTAATTTGTCATTTGCCGAATGCGGCTTACACCTTCCAGTATAATACTGTAATCTCCAGCAATTATGCCAAACGAAGTGGCTAATGTGTGCAGCTGGTTTTCAAATTCCTCCATCTGCTGGACATGAGTAGAGGCGGAAACGGTGCTGCTGTGCAGGATGCGCGATAAACGCTGGTCTAATCCTTCTTTTTCTTTCAGGATAATCCTTTTTTGTTCCCGATAGTAGCTGTTTATCCTGTCCAGGCGCAAAAGGGAAGCTTCAATACAGGGAAGTTCAAATTCCAGAAAATACTGGGCTTCATGAATTCCGGGCTTAAAGGAAAAAACATAAAAAGCTTTGTCTTCCGGCCAGAGCCAGTCTAAACGCCTGCCCTTGCCGTGCTTTAGCTTAAGTTCTATGGTTTTCTGCTCATTAAAAGGAACTATATTTTTTATCTGTTTTGTTATTTCTGTTTCGTCTTTTTCTATGCTGCTGAATACTTCTATTTTTCCCAAGAGATTAAAAAAGCCTGCCTCAGATTTATTTTCTATATCCGCAATATGCGAAAGAAGATCGGCGATTTCTTTTTCTGTACCCTGGGGCAAATCAACCCTCAGGCAGAGTATTTGCACTTTAGGTATTTTCTTAAAATAAAAATATTTGCCTTTTCTGTTTTCTTCCCAGGGTATAAATTGGCTGTAATAAGAAAAACCTTCTTCTTTAAGCTTAAGTGCAAAAGGCTCAAAACTTTCGGCATCCTGAGCGGGATAAATATAAAAACGGTAAAAATTAAGGCTCATAAAACCCCCCCCCCTTTGCTTTAATTATATTTGATTTTTTATTATCACCATAAAAAATTTTATTTTAGCTGTTTGTCCCGGTTAAAAATTGAGCTAACAAAATTTGATAAGCTATAATTAATTTATAATTTTAGTGTAAAAAAAAACGACAGGATGGTAATGTCATGAATAATAGTGGCAAAGAGCATATCCTAGAAGCAGCCCGCCGGGTGATTGCCCGCATGGGGGTAAAGGATGCCAGCATGCAGGCTATAGCCGAGGAAGCAGGAATGACCAAGGGAGGCCTTTATTATCACTATAAAGGTAAAGACTATATTCTGTTTGAGCTGGCTGATCGTTTTCTGCGGGAGACAGCAGCTCCGGTTAAAAGGTCTCTTTTTACCGGTGAAGAAGATAGAGAAAAGCTTTTAGAGGTTTTGCTGCAGGGTATCAAAAAAAGGCTTAATAATCCGGAACACAATCTTTTGCAGTTCTATCTTACTCATGAAGCTGTGCTGGGCAAAAATGAGGAGCTTTATGAACTGGTAGTGAACAAATTTAGAAGATGGATTGCAACCGCAGAAAATGCTATAGACCAGATGTATGGTCAACCCGGGATAGAGGTAAAAAGAGCTCTGGCTGCGTCGATGATTGCCATGATAGATGGACAGGCGATACAGCTTATCCTGAGTGAAGAGCTGGTTGATAAAGAAGACTTTTTTGCCTGCTGGGAAGCATTTTTCCGCTGTGGGCTGCCGGCTATGCTTGAATATTTAAAGGAGAAAAACAAGTAACCCCCCTTTTTAAGCAAGGGAGGTTAAGTTAAAATGGGGGGATTTTTTAGAGATTATCATTGATGTCTCTATACATGGCATCGATGATGTCTTTATATTTTTCATTTATAACTTTGCGCTTGACTTTAAGGGTAGGTGTGAGTTCACCGGTTTCCTGAGTAAATTCATGGGGCATCAAGGTAAAACGCTTTATCTTTTCTACCTGTCCCAGATCAGCAGTAAGCTCGTCTATGCGTTGGCGATAAAATTCTATTATCCGGGGGTGTTTAACCAGGTCTTCATTAGTTTTAAAAGGTATGTTATTTTGGGCTGCATATTCTTTTAAAGCTTCGAAAGCCGGAACGATGAGAGCGGAAACAAAATTACGATTATCTCCTATGGCGACAGCCTGTTCTATATAGTAATCAGCCACCAGCAGGGTTTCAATATGCTGGGGGGCTATATATTTACCGCCAGATGTCTTGAAAAGGTCTTTTATCCGGTCAGTTATTACCACAAAGCCTTCTTCATTGAGGTGACCCACATCTCCTGTTTTCAGCCAGCCATCAGCAGTAAATATTTCCTTTGTTTTTTCGGGATCTTTATAATAACCCGGGGTCATGGCTGGCCCTTTAACCTGGATTTCTCCTTCTTCTGATATGCGAATATCGATAAGGGGTACAACCGGTCCGCAGGTGCCGAAACGGTTGCGTTCCGGGGTAGAAACACATATCGGAAAACATTCAGTAAGGCCATAGCCCTGGAAAAGATATACTCCAGCCGCAAAGAAAAACTCGCCTATTTCTGCGGAAAAAGGAGCCCCGCCTACATTGTAAACCCGGCATCGGCCTCCGAAAACCTCCCGTATTTTGTGCAGAACTATTTTATCAGCTAGGCGGTATTTTAGCTTAAGGGTAAAGGGAATTTTACCTTCTTTTAACCGGTAATGGTATTTTTTACCAGTTTCGATAGACCAGAAGAAAAGTTTTTTCTTAAGGGGGGCGGCATTATTGACATCATGCAGTACCTTGGCATGTATTTTTTCCCACAGGCGGGGGACAGAACACATATAATGGGGACGCGATTCGCGCAGGAATTCTTCCAGGGCTTTGGTATCATGACAGTAATCAACCTGTCCGCCGCCGCAGAATATGTTATAGGTCCAGGCCCTTTCAAAAATATGGGAGAGGGGGAGGAATGCAAGGTTTACTGCATCTTCGGTTATGGGAATGCGATAGCCGGGTGCTACCCCTGTGAAGTCTATGTGATTTTGCAGGAAAGTGGCGAACCAGTTACGGTGGGTGAGCATAACCCCTTTGGGGGTACCGGTAGTACCGCTGGTGTAGATTATGGTGGCTAGGTCATCAGGCCCGGCTTTGTGCAAACGTTTTTCCATTTCTTCCTGGTATGACATCTTTCGCCCCAGCTTGAGAAAATCATCAAAATACATGATATTATCTTCTGCCTGAATTTTTACCCTGCGATCAAAGACGATTATATAGTCTAGGGAAGGGCAGGTATCTTTTATGCTCAGTGCCTTATTGTACTGCTCTTCATTACAGACAAACAAAACCCGGATTTCGGCATGGTCGACTATATATTTGAGTTCAGCTGCGGAATTGGTAGCGTATACCGGAACTGATGCTGCTCTTATATAGAAACAGGCAAAATCGGCTACTGCCCAGTAAACACAGTTGGGGGAAAAAATCCCTACCAGTTCCCCTTCCTGTACCCCCAGATGCAAAAGGGAACAGGCACAGTCAGCGATCATTTCCCCAAACTGCTGCCAGGAAAAGGCTTCCCAGCTGCCGTAAAGCTTGTGTCTGACTGCAGTTTTGACTGCTCCATATTTTTCTACTCTTTTTCTTATCATCCAGCCCAGGTGTTTTTCTTCGGCCAGGCGTGCTTCAAACTGGTCTTCAATAGAAGTATTGGTAAGAAGATATTTTTTTTCGCCGCTTTTTTGCATGTGTAAGCCCTCCATAAGCAATTACTATACCGACCGGTAGGTTTACTTTATATATAGCAGATAGAAATAAAATATTCAATAATAAAATTTTAAAAAAGATAATTTATGTATCGTATTTCATGTTTATTGTCTAAAAAACCGGAGGATATGAAGAAGGAAGAAAGGTGGAGGAATAAAAAACCTGTCAGCCAGGGAAGATAGTAAGCTGACAGGGCGGAAAGTTACATAAATATACTATTAACTGGCCAGGAATAAGATTCAGTTTTCCTCCCAGGATATTATTTCCCATCCCCGGTTAGAAGGTTCGATAAAATGTGGAGGGGCTTCATAGGTCATGCGGTCATCATAGGCATAGTTTTTGCTCCTATAACCCAGCCAGCTACTGCTGAACCAACTACTGATATCCTGGCCTACAATCCCGCGGGTTTTCTGGATGAGGGCTCCGCGCTGGTAAATGGTTTCGTATTTATAATCTTTATTATTGTAACTTCCCGTAGGCCAATATCTGCCATCAGAAGGATTAGGATAGTATTTTTCCAGACCGAAAGAGCCGTCAAGAGCGAAGACGGCACCGTAAACATTAATATATTTAGGAGTTACGTTAGCCTGTAGATCGGTTAACCTGGGATTGGGATTATCAAACCAGCCTTTGCAGAGGATCCATATGTTGTTGTTGGCAACAAGTCCTAGCATATCATCTCCTTCCGCTTTATAGCCGGTTAAGGTGCCGTTTTCATAAACAGGAGCAAAGGTGGTTGCGGCATAAATCACCCCGCCGTTGCCTCCGCTTCCAGCGCCGGTAGGTTTATTGCGGGCGGAGTTGAAATTGTAATCAGTAGGGTCATAGCCGGTTATATATATATCATTGGCGGCAGCAATAGTAAGCTTCCCCCTGAGGGTGCCGGATACAAAGGCATTGCCCATACGTTTATCAAATTTACCATGGCTTTCATTGCCACCGGGAATATTGGGATTGCTATTCACATAGATTACACCGTTAGGGGGAAGAGGAAGAGTTTCTGTGACATCTTCATAAGTGTAATTATCTATTTTTTTGAAATAGCGTACGGTAACTGTACCGTCGGGATTTAGCCGGATGCTGGTGCGTCCTTCGTAATAATAGCCGCCGTTTTGGGCTCTTATTTTCAGTTCGCTGTTGGAAGGCGGGACTTCCAGGGGGACTGCCCACCTTATACCTTGCATAAAGCGCGGCGAGCTTCCGTTTACCGGATAAGGCCCGTTGAAATCAGGGTCCTCAGAACCTCCCCGCCATACACCGTTGTAGAAATGGATACGGCCGCTGTAAGTAACCCGACCGTAAAAGGTGGGGTTGCCGTCTATTACCAGATGGCCGTTGGTATGGTATGGACCGTAAACTATGTCATTACTAGTCCAGCGTATATTGGAAGGGTCATCAACAGAAAAGTAGGAGTAGCGTGTGAAGGTACGCTGCCCTAAAACTGCGGTTATCGTCTTTTTTATCTCCGGCTCTCTATCTGTCCAGCCGGTGGAAGCGATTTTTACATACCCGTTGCCCTGTTCCAGAACTTTTATTCTGTATTTGCCCTGCTCAAAAGCTACTTCCTGATCAAGATCAGGAAAATCTTTATTTTTATTCAATGCCCATAGATAATGATGGATGCCGGCTTCCGCATAGTGCAGGGCATCTATTCCTGCCTGATAGCGGTAGTTAAAATTAGTCTGGCTGCTGGTAAGGGATAAGGCAGAATAGGCCAGAATGGAGATGGGGATAAAAAGTATGAGCACAACCGGCAGGGCTATACCTCTATGATTTTGCAAAACAGCTTTGATTTTTTTAAGCATTTTTCACACCCCTTTATTGCGCACCGCAAAGACTTCTTCCACATACAGCGGTTTTGCCTGAGCCTGGCTCTTTTCTATTTTAAAACGGATAACCACCTTTTTTCCCTGCCGCTGGAAAAAAGGCAGGGGCTGGTTGTTATTATCGCGCAGAGGATAGACTGCTTCCAGCAGGGGTTTGAAATTGTCGGGATTTCCTTTTTTTACCCGGCTTTTTTCCAGTTTATTATCTCTTACCCGGTATTTGATAGTGTATTCCAGGCCTTTTTCACTCCGCTTAAGTTCCAACTGGTTAGATGTTGCTTCGATGAAGGCTGCCTCCCGTATCTCATCTCCCAGTACCAGCAGCAGGCTGCGGATTTCATCGGTGTAGGAGGCATCTTCGCTGGTTTTTTGCCAGGTTTTGCCGGCAAGGAGATAAAAATTAAATATGCCGGAAAAAGCCAGGGTCATGATGGAGAGGACCAGGACAAGTTCTAAAAGGGTAATTCCTTTTTGATCAAAAAGTTTTTTTAACATAAATTTCCTCCTGTCCGCATAACTATCTGCGCAAAGGGCCACCGGCTGAAGGTTCCTTACCAGCATCATCAGGCAGGGTAAATCCATCCGGCAGATAGTAGGCACCTTTTTCTAATATTATTTTGCCACTGCTGTCTTTAACATCTTCATAAAAATACACTTCAACATATTTTTGCCCCGGAATCCCTGTGTATCCCCGGTAATCCTGAACAGCCGAACCATCAGGAGCTTCTTTTATGAGCAGGTTGCCAGAGGGATCAGTTATGGAAACATAGCTGCCGTTATAATGTATATTGCCGGTTATGGCATTAAAGGTGATTTTCCCGCTTGCGTCCTGACCTTCTTTACGAAGTTCTATTGCACTTAAAAAGGTTATGATATTACCTTTAAGCTTTAATTCTGCGTTGCTGGATATGGTAAGTTTCTGGTTATTGAACAGGAATTCAGCTGCGGTATACTGCGGAGAACCGCTGCTTAAAATTAACTCGTCACCATTATTGGTACGGAATACAGCCGGCTGAATAAGGTACATTTTAGAAGGTGGATCTGCTTCGGGATCTATTATTACTTCAATAAAAGCTATGCCTTTGTTATCAGGATTTTCTCTTATTTCGTTGTCCTCGGTCCAGCCGGCAGGTAAAACCGGGTTTTCCGGGAAAAAGAGCTTTACAAGATAAAAGGTAAGTCTTTTGACAGTGCCTGGCCGGGAGAACTCACCTCCCCATGGTTCATTCCTATCCTGATCATAGGCACCATTTTCCCCATTGCGTCCGGAAAGGACATAGCCGGGAATTTTTATCTCGGCACGGTCCCAGCTATATTTGCCGGTAAAACCTTCTCCTACCGGCCAGAGGTCTTTAAAGGGATGGCCTAAAAGTTCCCCGCTGGCCGAAGAAGATGTAAATTCCCAGCTCTGGCGGTAACCAGCAGGATGAGGATGGATGAGTGTCAATCTGGCTTTTTCGGTTAGATTAAGGGATAGCGGATTTTCATATATATCTTTAAAAAAAAGCTGTAGGCGGCAGGGTATTTCTACCCAGGCAAAAAGCTGACGGGTGCTGTTATCAGTTATAGTTATATTATTTTGCGGATAAGAACCGGGAAAAACTATCATACCGACCAGGGAAGGATCGACATCTACCTGGTAGGTGCCGGCAGGCATACCCAGAAATAGGGCTGAGCCTTTGGAGGTGGTATAGACCTGGGTGGTGCTTCCTCCCTGGCTGGCCAGCACTTTTACACTGGAAACCGGTTTTATGAAGTTAACATCGAATTCGCCGGTATCAGGGTTAAACCCGGCTCCCCAGATTCTAAAGACACATACCCGGAGATTGGCACCGGTTAAGGCCGGCTGTTCAGCATCACGGGCTATAAGGGAGCTGATTTCTACTTTTAACGGCTGTTTATTTTGCTGAAAAAAACCCCTTAATGCGGTAACCCTTATCCTAACCTGTTTATAATCCCAGTCGGCATTGTTGCCGGAGAGGCAGCCGCCTTCCTCAATCCAGTTGATAAAGGTTTCCACTTTAAAGGTATATTTGCCAACAGTTACAGTTTCGGCAAAAGGAATGTTACCGGCCGGATTTCCTCCTTCGGTTCCTATTTCATTAAAAGGAAGGGCTCTTATTTCTTCCATTTTTTTATTGGCCAGGTTAAGGGCGGCTATTTTGGCCCGGCTGTACTCGGAAGACTGGGCAGAAAAAACCAGCACCGGTGCGAGAGAAGCAACAATAAGGCCCAGGATAAGGATGGCGAGCAAAACTTCCAGCAGGGTAAAACCTTTTTCATTACGGTTTAATATTTGGAACATAAAAAATATTTTCCTCCTATCTTAAAGAGTGAGGCAGGATATTTTAGATAAAAAGTTAAAATGAATAATTAAGCTGTTTTCTATATTGATTTTAACATTAATGAAAGGAGGAAAAAATAGGATTTTTCGCTTATAACAGGCGCCAAAATTTCTTTTAACCCCGAATTTATTAGAGTATTTTATTGGTATAATAGTTCTGATTTATAGAAGTTTTGTCGATAATGTTTACAGACTTTATACAATTGTGCTAATATAGCGGCAGAAATTTGCCAATTTTTTGAAAATAGTCGTTTTCTCTAGGACTGGAGAAGGTATTAAAGAAAAAATTCACATTGACAGGTAAGGCTGGTGGCTTTATATGGGGAGAACGAAAAAGATGGGCGAAATGCTGGTGGATATGGGGCTTATAACCCAGGAACAGCTGGCAGAAGCCCTGGAAGAACAGAAGGTAACCGGTGAAAGACTGGGAAAGATTTTAATAGATAAAGGATTTATAACGGAAAATCAGCTTCTGGAAACCCTGGAGTTTATGCTGGGCATTCCCCATGTGCAGCTTAGCAGGATGCAGATAGATCCGGAAGCGGTAAAGCTTGTGCCTCCTAATATAATACGAAAATACAAGATTTTGCCTATTAAAAAGACGGCAGGCAGCATAATGCTGGCCATGGCTGATCCCTTAAACCAGCAGGCAGTAGATGATGCCCGTATGGCCAGCGGTTTTGATATAATACCGGTTCTGGCCAGTGAAAGAGAGCTGGAAGGAACTATAAGGCAGTATCTGGCTTTCCAGATGGATCCAGGCATGGAAAAAATCCTGAGTGAGCTTAAAGAGACAGGACGTCCGCTGCGAAGGGAAAATCAGAATATAATAAGAATAGAAGATGAAGCACCTATTATCCGCATGGTCAATGCTATACTGAATCAGGCAGTACAGGGAAGATGTAGTGATATACACTTAGAGCCTCAGGAAGGCGATATGCGGGTAAGATTCAGGGTAGATGGTGAGCTCTACGAGGTTTTGCATATACCCAAGGCTTCGGAACCGGCAGTAGTTTCGCGTTTGAAGATTATGGCTGGCATGGATATAGCGGAAAAGAGGGTGCCGCAGGACGGCAGGTTCAGCCTGAATATAGAAGGAAGGGAAATCGATTTTCGCGCCTCTACCCTGCCGACAGCTTACGGGGAAAAGGTAGTCTTACGTATTCTGGATAGGGCAAGTGCCCTAAACCGCATTGAACAGCTGGGGCTTACCCCGCAGAATCAGGAAAGACTCCTGCGCCTGGCTAAAAGGCCTCACGGTATGCTTATTGTAACCGGGCCTACCGGGTCAGGCAAAACTTCAACCCTTTATGCCCTGTTGAATGAGATAAATTCCATTGACAAAAACATTATTACCCTGGAGGACCCGGTGGAATATACCTTAGCCGGCATAAACCAGGTGCAGATAAATGTCAAGGCAGGCCTTACCTTTGCCAGCGGCTTGCGGTCAGTTCTCCGCCAGGACCCGGATATCATCATGGTAGGAGAGATAAGAGACAATGAGACAGCTGAACTGGCAGTAAAAGCTGCCCTGACCGGACATCTGGTGCTTTCCACCCTGCATACCAACAGCGCGGCCGGAACGGTGGCCCGGCTTCTGGATATGGGGATTGAAGGTTTTCTCCTTTCTTCTTCCCTTATAGGTATAGTGTCCCAGCGGCTGGTAAGAAAACTGTGTACTAACTGCCGCCAGCCTTATATTCTGGAAAAAGAAATGGCTGAACACCTGGGGATACCGGAAGAAGCAGGGGAGAAGTTTTACCGGCCGACAGGATGTCATATGTGCCGGCAGATTGGTTATCAGGGAAGGACGGCTGTGCATGAGATTATGCCGGTAGATGCAGGGATAAAAAAGCTTATCAGCCGGGGAGAAGTAAGTGAAGAACAGATTGAAGCCGAAGCGGTAAGAGAAGGCATGATAACGATCAAGATGGATGGCATTTTAAAAGCCAAAAAAGGGATAACATCGCTGGAAGAAGTTATGAAAGTTGTCTATCTAGGAGGATAAAGTATATGCTTACAGCCAGGGAAATCATAACCAGAGCTGTGGAAATAGGAGCTTCTGATGTCCATCTTACGGTTTTTCGCCCCCCGGTATACCGGATTAATGGGAAACTTACCTCCCTGCCGGGAGAAGAACTCCTGAAACCGGAAGATACGCAGAGGATGGCAGAAGAGATAATACCCAATGAAGAAGTGCGGTTTCTTTTTAAACAAAACGGGCAGGTGGATTTTTCCAATGCCTTCCCGGGTATAGGCAGGTTCAGGGTAAATCTTTATGTGCAGAGAGGTTCGATAGCGGCAGCTATACGCATAATTCCCATGCAGGTTCCCCACATAGATGATCTGGGACTGCCGCCTGTTGTTAAGGAATTTGCCATGAAAGATACCGGACTGGTGCTGGTTACCGGGGTTACCGGCAGCGGAAAATCGACTACCCTGGCAGCCATGATCGACCTGATGAACAGAACAAGAAGCCTGCATATACTCACCCTGGAAGATCCCATTGAATACCTGCACCGGCATGGAGGATGCATGATTAACCAGCGGGAAATCGGCATGGATGCCAGGTCTTTTCCCCAGGCGTTAAGAGCTGCTCTAAGGCAGGACCCGGATGTAATAATGGTAGGGGAGATGCGGGATCTAGAAACTATATCTACAGCTATTACGGCTGCGGAAACCGGACATCTGGTGCTGGCCTCACTTCATTCCGGGAGTGCGACGCAAACGATTGCCCGCATAATAGATGTTTTCCCACCGGAGCAGCAAACCCAGATCCGGATTCAGCTTGCCAATTCCCTGCAGGGGGTAATAAGCCAGCAGCTTATTCCCCGTTCTGACTATAAAGGACGGGTAGTGGCCTGCGAAATTCTGGTAGCCACCCCGGCAGTCCGCAATCTTATAAGGGAAAATAAGGTCCACCAGATTTATTCAGTCCTGCAAACCGGAGCTGCTTACGGTATGATAACCATGGAGAAATCTCTGCGTAACCTGTATGAAAAGGGGATAATAAGTCTGGATGAATTTAATAAGCGGATGGCAGGTAAGGATAACCAGCTTTTGTGAAAGAAGTGAACTGTAAAATTATTACTTTTTGCTGATTGCTAACTACAAAGATTATAACTATTAAGGAAAGGGGGGAGAATTTTGGAATACCGTTATAAAGTAAGGGATATGCAGGGGCAGGTTTTAACCGGGGTTCTGGAAGCGGAAAACCGGGAAGCCGTTATCCGCAGCCTTCTAAACCAGAACTACTACATAACTAAACTGGAAGAAGTCGGTTCATCCAGCCGCAAGGTGGAGTTAAGCTTAACTTTGGGCCGGGTTCCCACCCGGGATTTAGTCTTAATGACCAGGCAGCTTTCCACCATGCTTGCTGCCGGCCTTTCCATCTTACGAGCTTTCAATATACTGATTGAACAGACGGAAAATAAAACCCTGAAGAAGGCGCTGACAGAAGTAAGGGATGATATTGAAAGCGGATTACCGCTTTACCAGGCCTTAGCCAAACATCCCCGCATATTTTCCAAAGTTTATGTGAGCATGGTAAGAGCCGGCGAGTTAGGAGGGGTTCTAGAAGGAGTTCTGGAAAGGCTGAGTGAACATTTGGAAAGGGAAGAGGAGATAAATTCTAAAGTAAAGACGGCATCTATCTATCCTTCCATAATTGCCGTTTTTGCCCTTATAGCTGTATTTTTCATCATAACTTTTATAATGCCTACTTTTGTGGGCATGTTCGAATCAGCCGGTGCAGCTTTGCCCCGCCCTACCGAGATACTTTACCATACCGGCCTGTTTTTGCAGAGTTCATGGTATCTGGTAATAGCAGGCATCGTCCTGCTGGTTGTGGTGTTAAAAGGCATAGGCCGCACCGAAGGAGGCAGGATGTTTTTCGATACCCTTTATCTTAAAATTCCGGTTATAGGCAGGGCCAATGCCAAGATTATCACCGCCCGCTTTGCCCGCACCATGGGGATACTGCTGCGCTCCGGGATACCGGTTCTGCAGGCGCTGGAAGTGGTCGAAGATGTGGTGGGTAATGTCTATATAGCTAGAGCCCTGAAAGAAGCACGGGAGAGCATAAGCGAAGGGGATTACATAAGTTATCCCCTGGCCCAAGCTGGAATATTTGAACCCATGGTGGTGCAGATGATTGCGGTAGGGGAAGAAACCGGAGCCCTGGATGCCATGCTGATAAGGCTTTCCGACTATTTTGAAAGGGAAGTTATGCATACCGTTGATGCCCTGATGGCCATGATCGAGCCGGCCCTTATTATCCTGGTGGCCCTGCTGGTAGGCGGAGTAGTCGTTTCTACCCTGCTTCCGGTATTTGAAATGATAAATGTAGTAGGCCAGGGGGTATAGGGGGGTGGACATGGGCAAGGCTTAAAGGAATAAATGTCAGGCAAAAGGGGGTGGGAGAGAGAAAAAGCAGTTTGAAGCCTTATAAGGTTTTTGTCAGATTTTTATAATTTTTATAAAGGAGGAGAGAGTTTATGCTTATTAAGATGCGGGAAATGATGAGGAGAGACAGCCGAGGATTTACTCTCATCGAACTTATTGTGGTAATGGCTATTCTGGCTATTCTGGCCCTGATTGCCATACCACGGTTTAGAGCGTCAACTGAATCAGCCAAGATTAGGGCGGTAGATGCCAACCACCGGACTATAGTCAGCGCTGCCCAGCTGTATTATGCGGAGAATAATGCGTGGCCTGCAAATTTGAATGCATTAACCGCTGCAAATAATGGCTTGTTAACAGCAAGTGATTTACAAAATCCTCCCGGTGCTAACTATAATGTTTCAGTAGATACTAATAATAATAATAAATGTACAATCACGGCAACTTATGGTGGAAAAGAATGGCAATGGGATAGTGAGAATGGCTTTACCAAACGCGGCGCTACCCCAACACCATAAACCATGCTGTATGCAGTATTTATCTTCCTCTTCGGCCTTATTATCGGCTCTTTTCTCAATGTAGTCATCTACCGGCTCCCCCGGGGGGAGTCGGTAGTAGGGCCTTTTAGCTTCTGCCCTCTATGCGGCAGAAGGCTTAGAGCTTATGATCTGGTGCCGGTTTTGAGCTACCTGTGGCTTAAAGGCAGGTGCCGCTACTGCCAGGGGGTAATATCCCCCCTTTATCCCCTGGTGGAAGCACTCACCGGAGTCCTGTTTTTGTTAATTTACATACAGTACGGGGTGTCGTTTACTTCCCTTTCCGGTATGGTGCTGGTATCTTTTCTCCTGCCGGCATCCTTTATTGATATAGAACACGGTATTATCCCGGATAAGATAACCTATACCGGTTTTATGGCCGGCATTGTTCTTTCCTTTTTTACCATTGGCTTTAAGTCTGCCTTTTTGGGAGGCCTGGTTTTCAGCCTGTTTTATCTGGTAATTGCTCTGGTATCCCGGGGCGGTATGGGGGGAGGGGATGTCAAACTGGCTGCGCTTATTGGCTCCTTTGTGGGGCTTGAAGGGATACTGGCAGTTTTTATCATATCTTCCCTGGCTGGAGGAATATTTGCCCTTATGCTTCTCCTTACCGGACGGGGAAACCGCAGGACAGAGATAAAATTCGGACCTTTTCTGGCCTTTTCGGCTTACCTGGTCTGGATGTATGGAAGCGATATAATCAATCTTTACTGGCTTATGTGGCGGGGGATGTGATACAGCTTGTGGAAAGTGAAACTTCAATCTGATTGTCGGGAAAAAGGATTTACCCTGGTGGAAGTTCTAGTAGCCCTGATCATTATTACCCTTCTGGTTACCTGTTTTTTGCCGGTTTTTGCTACCGCTTCCCTTATGGTGCGCATAGCCGGGGAAGAAAACCGCATGAGCTCTTATGCCTTTATGGTTATGGAATACCTGCGTTCTTATCCCGGAGAGCTAAAAGAGGGTGTGACCCTGGCTGATATTGATGCAGAAGAGGTAAGAAAAATACCTGATGGCCTGACGGCCAGCCTCCAGGTGAACCGCTATGGAGGCGAAAGCCTTTATGAGGTGCGGGTAGAGGTGAAAAGCCGGGTTATAAAAGGTAAAAAGCTTGAGTTTGCCAGCATTATTGCCAAACATTGAGGAGGATATATATATATATGGGGCTAGGGAGAAAGTAAACCGGAGGGAAGCAGGGTTTACCCTGCTGGAAGTTTTAATCGCTTTGGCCCTGGCTGTTTTTATAGCCGGGGCGGCTTTAAGCCTGTTTAGCCTGAGCAGCCGTGCCTGGGCTTACAGTGAGGAAAAGTCGGCAGCCCAGTATGAACTCAGGATGGCTCAGGATAAGATCTGGCAGGATATAAAAGAGAGCCGGCTTATAAAAGACAGGCCGGTTAAGATAGTAAATGAACAGAGGCTGGTTATTGAAAAAGAGGAGGAAATAAACGGGGTTTTAACTCCAGCCAGGATAACCTATATGTTAAACGGAAAAGGACAGCTGGCAAGAAGGATAGATAAGCTGCCGGAAGGTACATATGTATCCCTGATGCCGCTGACGGAAATTAAGGTAGTTCCCCAATTTGAAGAGATAGGAGAGGGCGGATTTTACAGGATAATCCTGAAAGGTTTTAATGCTAAAGGTGATAAAATCGTGCAGGTCCTGGAAACTGGTTTTACCCGGAGGGTAGAGTAGAATGCAGAAGAGAAGGAAAACCGGACTTTTGGCAGGAGAAGAAGGGCAGGTAATGGTTTTTTTGCTCCTTATTTTACTGGTTCTGGCAATTATGGGAACTGCTGTTTTAAGCGGGGCAGAGGTAGAGCACAAAATGGCTCTAACCGATACCCGGGTTAAAAAAGCCCAGAATGCGGCTGATTCGGGAGTAGAAATCGTGCGCGACTTTTTTATAAGAGAGCTAAAAGGGACAGGAGAACTGAATCAAACGCGTGTAAATGCGATTAAGAACCGGGCACAGGATGAGCTGATAAATGCTTCCCCGATTATGCTGCCGGATGGGAGCAGGATTTTGATAAAAAAGGTGGATGTGAGCCGGCTTTTGTCCTATGGGGAAGTTGACCTGGTAGTAGTAGGGATGATGGGAAAAGCTTCCCGCAAGGTGACGGCTACTTTAAGCTTTAATACCCTGCCGGTAAAGGCGGTTCATGCAGATAAATTAAGGATTGTAGGAACTTATTATCTGGTTTCTGATAGTGTTCCCTGGAATATTGATGGCTATGGGGCAGGGATGAATGCCTATGAAGCTCCCCGCTGGCCTTATGTAAAAGAAACAGCCTATACCATAGGCTATGGTGATGGCAACAGCAATATCGGCAGGAAAGCCTTCTGGTGGACAGACGGGCGTGATGAACTGGTGCTTCCTCTTATAGGTGGAACCGGGCTTTATAAAATCCATTATGCCCCCTATTACCGGGCACAGGGAAAGGTTTTAGTGGATGATCCTGCAGAAATATGGTTCAATAACTGGCTGGATGATCCCGGGCCATATCGGGACAATCTTTTCTATCCCGGGCTTGATCTCTCCCAGATTGGGGATATAGCAAATCCTTTAAAATGGGGATGTGTAAGGCATGAACCTGCCAGGGATTACAGCATATTCCGCTCGCGCCATTTTGTAGAGAATACGAACTTCCAGAGTTTGAGTGAAAAAGGCCTTTACCGCAAGCCTCCTGAGTTTACAGAAGAGCAGCTGCAGAAGTTGCGGGAAATAGCCAAAAAAGAAGCAGGAAATCCGCAGGGGAATTGGGCTTATATAAACAACGGAAGCAACACCCTTTATATCTTTGCCCTGCGCAAGCCTTATACCTTTGTGGAACTGCCGGCAGGAGAGGTACTCCATATAAGTTTTGGCGTACCTCCGGGAGCTAATATCATTGATGGCATACGCAGCTTTTTCTATACGGTGATAAGCCTGTTTACAAAAGGGGTGCCGGGAGTTATGCTGGTAACGCCCGCTGATGTAAAAATAAGTTTTTCCAATGACCTTTTTAACATGATAAATGAGCTGGAAATGATTTTAGGAACTATTTTTCCCCAGGTACAGGAAGCGCGTTATCTTTTTATTACTCCCGGCAGTATAAGTATAACCTACGGAAGTCCGATTAGCAATGAGGACTTCAATATCTATGCCCTTGCCGGCCGGGATGTAAATATTGTGTGTGAAGAGAAACCGCTCAACTTTTTCTGGAGCTATAATCACGGTTCATTTAATGCAGGAAATAATGTAAATATTATCCTGAAACATGAGAAGGATATAATTTGGGGGAAAAATCAGACCAGCACCAATGATCGCACTTTAAAGCTGCGTACCGATGCTAAGCCGGTGGAGAGTTTTCAGGAAAGATGGAATCTAATCGGCATAGGCAGGATAACAGCTTATAAAGTGGAAAATGGAACTTAGATAAGGCAGGGAGGTAGAAGATGTTTAAGGACAGGATAACTCTGGGACTTGATATTGGAACCGAGAGGACTAAGATAGCTCTCTTGCAAAAACGGGGCCGGGAGGCGGAAATAAAACTCCTGGAAAGCCTTCCTACCCCCCGCGGTTTTGTAGATAGTGGAAATATTCTGGAACCAGTTCAGCTGGGGGAAGAGATAAAGAAGGTAGTAGAAAAACATGGCCTGAAAGGAAGAAAAACAGCAGCTTCTGTTTCCGGACCTCAGGTTTATACCCGCATTTTCACCATGCCGGAGATGAAAAAAGAAGAATTGAGGGAGGCTGCCCTTTATCAGGCCAGCACCTTTTTGCCTATTCCGCTGGAAGAGGCAGCTGTAGATGTCTATCCTCTGCGCCTTTTGGAAGATGACGAAGGCAAAAAAAGGGAAGTATTTTTTGTGGCGGTGCGCAAAAGCCAGGTGGAAAGGCTGCAGATTGTATGTGAGACGGCAGGCCTCAATCTTCAGGTGGTAGACATTGAGCCCCTGGCTCTGGAGCGGGCAGCTAAAGCTCCGGAAGAAATCAAAGCTTTTTTGCATATCGGTTCTAACCGGGCGCAGTTTTCTGTTTTTGCTCGGGAAATGCTAGTCATACACCGCTCGCTTTCTTTTGGCTGTTCGGCTTTTCTGATTGCCGGCAATCCTTCCTGCCCGGTTCCAGAAACCCTGGAAAACATAGATGTGCGAACGGGAGAATATGATTATCTGGTAAGTGATATGATGGGAGAACTTTTACGCGCGGTTGAGTATTACCGTCTTCAGAATAAGGAACCCCTGATGAGAATCTATATTTCCGGCGGTGGCTCCCGGCTTAAGGGGCTGGATGAGGTAATAGAGAAAAATACGGGAGTAAAAGCTTCTCTGGTGGAATTGAATCAGGTTTTTCGGGGAAAAGAGCTGGATGATGAAAAGAGAAAGCGGGAGATAAAATATGATTTCATGATTGCCCTGGGGCTGGCTTTAAGGGGGGTGATTTAGATGCTGGTCAATAGAGGAAAAAATGAAGAGAAAATCCTGATAAATCTGCTGCCCCAGGACTTATCACGGGAAAAGAGAAGAAAAGGAATGGCTCTAGCGGCTGGTATACTCATAGTCTGCGGATTGGCAACGGGTGTATGGTATAAAAATATGGGGGGATTGATCGCAGAAGAACAGGCGAAAAAAGAGCGTTTGCAAAAGGAACTCCGGATTTATACCAGTTCCCGGGAAGATTATCCGGATTATGCCAGCTTGAAGGAGCAGGTGGAAAAAAAGAAGGCAGTGCTGGAAAAGATTGAGGGAGGGAAAATATATTACGGGGATTTTCTGGAGACTTTTCAGGATATAAACGCTTCTAGTCCTTATATTGCTTATATGGAATTAAAGCCCGGATATATGAATATGGAAGGGTCAGGGCGGGATTATGATGAGATCATAGATTACCTGTCCTGGCTGTTAAACCAGGAAGAGATTGTGGTTATTGAAAAGCTGGCAACCTATAGACAAAAAGACAGCGGAAGGCTTAATTTCCGTATGTCGGTGCGATGGGAGAGTGGAAGGCAATGAAGCTGTCCGTGCGGGAAAAAGTTTTGCTCATTATTTTAGCCGTCCTTCTTTTAGGGGGAGGATTTTATAAATATATTTATACCCCTTTAGAGGAAACGCTTGCGGGATTGCGAAGGGATAACCAGATTTTAGCCGAGCAGATTGCCCGTGCTAAAAAAGAAAAGATGCAGCATGTAAGTCTGGAAGCGGAAGCTGAGAGGCTTAATGAGGAATACAACCGTCTTAATATGATTATTCCTCACGAACCGGAAATGGTGGAGGCTGCTTCTTTTATAAAAGATGCTGCCCGGGAATGTGGAGTAAATATAAATTCTCTGGAATATGAACCAGGAAGTGAAGAAGAAGGGACGGCAGTTATTAATGTAAAAGTTATGGCTGAAGGCAGGTATCTTCCTCTGCTCACCTTTATCAAGAGGGTAGAGAATGCCTCCCGGCTTTATATGGTGGAGAATTTGAGCTTCAGTGCTAAAGTAGAGGAGGGTATAAGTCCCGGTAGTGATGAAAACAGCAGTGCCGGGAGAGCTGAAGGCAGTTTTCTTCCCTACAACCCCAACTATTTCCAGCTGGATTTGCAACTGCGCACTTACTGTGAAAAATTGTAATATTTTGTTATAATAATTTATAATGTTTTTTAACAGCCTTGCTGAAAAGGCTGATTTTTTTAATTTTTATAAGGAAAATATATAAAGTCATGATAGGGGAGTTTTGGGATGCTGGATAGTAGAATATTAAGCCGGGTTTTGCACCGGGCTCTGGCTAGAGGGGCAGATTTTGCCGAAATCTATGGGGAAGAAAGAAATACCGGCAGCCTTTTTTATGAAGATGGAAGGCTGGAAAAGGTTAACCAGGGCCTGGAAAAAGGAGCCGGGATAAGGGTAGTCAAAAATGGGAATACCGCTTATGTTTATACCAATGATATAAGCGAAGAAGGGCTTTTGAGGGGGATTGACACGGCCTATCATGCAGCAGCAAAGGCTAGAGACCTGGATGAGGAGCTGGCTTTAAGGATTAAAGAAGCGCCTTTTGTTTTTTCTCCGGTAAGAAGGCCGGAAGAAGTGGAATGGGAAGAAAAGATAAGATGGGCTAAAGAGGCAGACAGAGCCGCAAGGAGCCTGGGGGAAGAAATCAGGCAGGTTACGGTAGGCATAGCCGAGGTGGAGAAAAAGGTAGTTATAGCCAATACAGAAGGAGAGCTGGTAGAAAAAGAAGAGGTTAGAACCAGAGCGGTAGTCAATGTAGTAGCCTGTAAAGATGGGATTATGCAGACCGGCTATGAAACCGCAGGAGGAGCAGCCGGCTGGGAAATATTAGGCGAAGATGGATTGAACGGCCTGGCAGTTAAAGCCGGGGATCTGGCTTTGCGGCTTCTTGAGGCTAAACCGGCACCGGCAGGAAGGATGCCGGTGGTTATGGCTGCGGAAGCGGGAGGTACTATGGTACATGAGGCCTGTGGACATGGGCTGGAAGCAGATCTGGTCGGCAAGGGACTTTCGGTTTATAAAGATAAAAAAGGAAAACAGGTGGCGTCTGAACTGGTTACGGTAATCGATGATGCTACCCTGGATAAAAAATACGGCAGTTATGTGTTTGATGATGAAGGAGTACCCGGGCAGAGAACTATTTTGATTGCGAAAGGAGAGCTTAAAGGTTATATGTATGACCGGCTGACAGCTGCCCGGGATGGGGTTTTATCTACCGGCAATGGACGCCGGGAATCTTACCAGCATAAACCTGTTCCCCGCATGAGCAATACCTTCATAGCTCCTGGAAATGACCGTATAGAGGAAATTATCAGGTCTACTCCCTATGGGCTCCTGGTAAAGAAGATGGGAGGAGGACAGGTTAATACTACGAATGGAGATTTTGTTTTTGAAGTTAAGGAAGGGTATTTGATCCGGGACGGAGAGGTAGCCGAGCTGGTAAGGGGAGCTACTATTTCCGGCAACGGACCGGAAGCTTTGCTAAATGTGGACCGGGTAGGAAATGATCTGGGATTTGCTATTGGCGTCTGTGGCAAAGAAGGGCAGGGAGTGCCGGTAGCTGACGCTCAGCCTACGATAAGGATCAAAGAGCTTACCGTAGGAGGGATAGTAGAGGAAGAAACCCCTGCGATAAAGAGGATAAGGAGAAGGTAGGTGGAAAAAAGGGTGCAGGATTATTTGCAGGAAAGAGGAGAAAAAGTTTTAAATCTGGCCGGGGATTTAAAGGTGCAGGCCGAAGCTTTTCTCCTGTATAACCGGGAGTTATCAATAGAAGTTGTGGGGGGAGAAGTCGAGACCTTAAAGCAGGCGGAGGAAATAGGTCTGGGAGTAAGGGTAATAGATAAAGGACGTCTGGGATTTGCTTATACTACTGACTTATCGGATGCGGCTTTAAAGAAAACGGTAGAAAGGGCAGTTTATATAGCCCGTTATGCCGAAACTGATGAGCATAATGTTTTGCCGGCAGGAGAACAGGTTTACATAAATCTGCCTTTGTATGATGAAAATATTGAAAAGGAGAGCCTGGAAAATAAAATAGAGCTGGCCCGGGAGATAGAAAGGGGAGCGCGGCATAAGGATAAGAGGATAAAGATAGTGGAAAGAGCAGGCTATGAAGATACTTCGGTGGTTCTGGTTATAATGAACACCGCAGGGCTTAAGGCTGCAGAGCGGGCTAATTTTTGCGGAGGTTATATATTTCTGGTGGCTGAAGAAGATGGTGATGCCCAGCATGGATTTGCGGCAGTTAGCAAAAGGAGGTTTAAGGATATTTTGCCCCGGGATATAGGGGAGGAAGGTGCAGTTCGCGCTTTGCGCGCTTTAAAGCCAGGTGCTATCAAGACCGGGAATATGCCCTGTGTTATGGAGCCTTATGTGGTTACCCGCTTTTTAGGAATAATAGCGGCAGCAGTAAGCGGGGATGCAGTGCAGAAGGGAAAATCGATGCTTAAAGGCCGGATAGGAGATAAAGTGGCGTTTGCAAAGCTTACCCTGGTTGATGATGGGCTTTATGTCGAAGGAATGGGAGCTTTTCCTTTTGATGGGGAAGGGGTAGCGGCCAGAAAGAATACGATTATCGCCAATGGGGTATTGCGAAGTTTTCTTTATGATACTTATACCGGTTTAAAAGCAGGATTATCCTCTACAGGCAATGGCCAGCGCACCTCTTTTCGCACCCTTCCCGGGGTCGGCACCACCAATTTTATGATCAGCCCGGGGGATAAAACCCCCGGAGAGCTTCTAGAAGGCATAGAGAGGGGTTTTTATATTACCGAGGTTATGGGTATGCATACGGCCAATCCGATAACCGGTGAGTTTTCCGTGGGAGCAGCAGGCATTATGATTGAGAAGGGGAAGCTTTCTTATCCGGTAAAAGGAGCTACTATTGCCGGCAATATTATTGATCTTTTGCAAAAGGTAGATGGGATAGGAAATGATATAAGGTTTTATGGGAGCCGGGCAGCTCCCAGCCTTAGGATAAAAAGCCTTAGTGTTGGCGGAGTTTAAAGAGAGGAGGTAGAGGATTTTGCCGGCTAAGATCCTGGTGATAAATGGTCCCAATCTCAACCTGCTGGGGATAAGAGAGCCCGGTATCTATGGAAGAAAAACCCTGGAGGAGATTAATGAAGAGCTTAGGAGGGAAGCGGAAAGCCAGGGAGTAGAGATTGAATTTTTCCAGTCTAATCATGAAGGAGAGATAGTGGATAAAATACATGATTGCTTAAATAAGGTAAATATTATTATAATAAATGCTGGTGCCTTTACTCATTACAGTATTGCGATAAGGGATGCCCTGCAGGCCGTAAATATACCGGCTATTGAAGTGCATCTTTCCAATATCTATAAAAGAGAAGAGTTCAGACATAAATCGGTTATTGCCGATATAGCCGTAGGTGGCATTTACGGCTTTGGCGATTTGAGCTACCGCCTGGCTTTAGAAGCCGCCCTGGCCTTTTTGCAGCAGGGACATTAAAGGTGAAGGAAGTGATAGAATAAACCGGCGTTTGCATAGATTAAGGCAAAAAATGAAGGAAAAAGGGCTTAATGCTTTTCTGGTTAGCAAACCAGAAAATATCCGGTATCTTTCCGGTTTTACCGGGGGAGAAGATGCCAAACTCCTTATTCTGGAGGATGAGCAGTATATAATAACCGATACCAGGTACCGTGAACAGGCAGCCCGCGAAGCTCCTCATTTTGAGCTCCTGTTAGACAAATTTCCTTATCTGGAAGCCTTAAATAAGGTCAGGAGGAGCTGCTGGGATAGGCTGGGTATAGAAAGTCTGCACTTAACTTATCATGAGTACAGGATGCTGGAGAGCACGCTTGATGTTGATCTTTTTCCCCTGGAATATGAGGTGGAAGAATTAAGGATGGTAAAAGAGGAAGAAGAGCTGGAATGCATAAGAGAAGCTGCCCGCATAGGGGATATGGTGTTTGAGGAGATAGTTTCTTTTTTAAAACCAGGGATAACGGAAAAGAAGATAGCAGACAGGATAGCTTTTCTTCTGCGGGAAAAAGGATGTGCCAAAGAAGCTTTTGATGTTATTGCGGCAGCAGGAGAAAATGCTTCTCTTCCTCATGCCCGGCCGGGGGAAAAGGCAGTAAAGCCTGGAGAGATGCTTATCCTGGATTATGGCGGTTTTTATGAAGGATATGCTGCGGATATGACCAGGACAGTATTTATAGGTTCTCCTTCCGCCTATTTTCAAGATGCCTACCGTGAAGTGTTAAAAGCGCAAAAAATAGGCATTTCTGTAGTGAGAGCAGGTATAAAAGCTTCGAAGGTAGATGAGGCGGTAAGGGATTATTTAAAAAGCTCAGGCTTAGGTGATTATTTTGTGCATTCTACCGGACATGGTTTAGGTTTGGAGATACATGAAAAACCAGCTTTATCGCCGGCAGGGGATATAGAACTTAAAGAAAATATGGTAGTTACCATTGAACCGGGGATTTATATACCTGGTAAGGGAGGAATAAGGATAGAGGATACCGTAATAGTAAAAAAGGATGGGTGTGAAATAATTACCCGTACTGATAAGGAATTAAGAATAATTTTTTAATGGAGGGATAATTACCGTGATTTCAGTCAACGATTTCAGGACAGGCCTTACTATTGAGCTGGAAGGACAGGCTTATCAGGTGGTGGAGTTTCAGCATGTAAAGCCAGGCAAAGGAGCCGCCTTTGTGCGCGCCAAGCTCAAAAATGTAAAGACAGGGCAGGTTGTAGAAAAAACTTTCCGGGCCGGGGAAAAAGTGCCGAAAGCTCATCTGGACCGCAGGGAAATGCAGTATCTTTATAATGATGGTGAAGGCTATATATGCATGGATAATCAGACTTATGACCAGATCAGCATTCCGGCAGAGGCGATTGGCGATGGAGTGAAGTGGCTTTTGGAAAATATGAATATTCAGGTGCTTTTCTTCCAGGGTAATATCATCGGGGTTGAACTTCCCAACTTTGTAGAGCTGGAAGTAGTGGAGACCGAGCCGGGAATAAAAGGCGATACCGCAACCGGGGCTACGAAAAACGCTACTTTAGAAACGGGTGCTGTGGTGCAGGTTCCGCTTTTTGTGGAAAAAGGAGATAAGGTAAGGATTGATACCCGTACGGGAGAATATTTAGAAAGAGTATAATCTGGTGTGTATTTTCTCCTCTTAAGGTAAATAATAAATAAAAAAATATCCTTGAGAGGAGGAAATATTCCATGCGCCAGATGTCAGAACGCTTAAGCTATCTTAAAGGCCTTAGTGAAGGGTTGAATATAAGTGAGGCCAGCCCGCAGGGAAAGATTTTGGCGGGAATAATTGATGTTCTTGAGGAAATGTCGGATATGATAAATGATATCCAGTATGATATGGAAGATTTTAAAGAATATGTAGAAAGTATTGATGATGACCTTTATGAACTGGAAGAAAGCTTTTTCGACGCTGAAGATGATGATAGGCATGAATGGGTAAGTACAAGGTGTCCTAACTGTGGAGAAGATTTATATTATGAAGCTGATATGCGAGAAGATGAAGATGAGATCGAGCTTATCTGTCCGCACTGTAATGAACTGGTGTATGTAAATGAGGATACTCTGGAAGGAAGAAGCTTTTATGATGAAGGGGATGAGGTTTATAATCCGAATCCTTCCTGATAATGACATTTTAATATGCATAGGGAGCCAGGCTGCTTTAAATAGGCAGCCTGGTTTTTTTATGGGCTGGTAAAAACAGCTATTATAAGGTAATAAAAAAGTCTGATAACAGGCGAAAATTATAAAATGTTATATTTTAATAAACAGATGTTGATTTGTGCATAAAAAAGGAGGGAAGGCGAAAATGGGCTTAACCAGACGCGAATTTTTTAAGCTGGGGGGTGGCGGTATAGCAGCTATTGCCGGAGCAGGGATTCTGGGCAACAGCCTGCTTAACAATACCAGAACCCCTCTTCGTGCTGACGCGACAGATATAAAGTATAAGCACGGGGTTTGTGAAATATGTGAAATGAATTGTGCCTTTTTAGGCAAAATCGAAAATGGAAGATTGGTTAAGCTGGAAGGGAAACCTAAAGACCAGCACAGCCGGGGATCTCTTTGTGCCAAGGGGAATGCCGGGATCAATATGCTTTATGATCCGGACCGCTTGAAATACCCTATGATGAAAACTGTTCCTGATCGGATTCCCGGCCAGGATCCGAAATGGAAGAAGGTTTCCTGGGAAGAAGCTATAAACCAGGCGGCAGAAGAGATAAGAAAGGCTATTGATAAGTACGGACCGCAATCGGTTATATGGATTGGACATAACAAAGGCAATGACTTTTTAAGAGCTATAGGAAGCCCTAATAATATAACCCATATGTCAACCTGTAATGCGGTAAGAATTTGGGCTACAAATGTAACTTTAGGGGTAGCCAATTATGTGCCTGATTTTGAAAACAGCAAATATATACTGTGCTTTGGCTGGGACCAGCTGGGCAAGGGCAAGAATTCGCTGGCCCGGGGAATGATTGAGGGCAAGGTTAATAATAATGCCAAAGTAGTAGTTTTTGATCCGCGTCTTTCTACTACTGCTTCTAAGGCCCATGAATGGATTCCTATCCGCCCGGGTACTGATCTGGCAGTTGTACTGGCTATGCTTAATGTAATTATTTCGGAAGAAAGGTATAACAAGGAGTTTGTAGCTAAATATGTTGATGGTTTTGAAAAACTGGCCGAGGAGGTAAAAAAATATACTCCGGAGTGGGCCTCCAGGATAAGTGATGTTCCTGCTGATACTATAATCCGCATTGCCCGCGAATTTAGCAGCGGATGTCCGGCGGTTATACCTATTCACAAGCGGGAAGCTATTCAGGTAAGGCCGGGTGGATTTGAGCTTGTTAGAGCCTGTCTGGCTATGATGGCTATAACCGGCAATATAGAAAGGAGAGGCGGAGCTCTCCTGCCGCGCATTGCTCCTTTGAATAATCCGGCTCCTAAGGTAAAACCCCCGGAAATAGAAGTAAAAGAAAGAGTAGATGGCGGACATCTTTTCCCGCTTGCAGTACCGGCTCCTTTGGGAGGAACCGGACTTTATCAGAGTGTGCCGGATATGATCCTTAAGGAAGAGCCTTATCCGGTTAAGGTAGCTATAATATACGGGCAGTCTCTGCAGTCAATGCCCCAAACCGATAAGTGGATTAAGGCTCTGCAGAAGCTGGACTACATCATAAACATAAATATTTATCCAGATGATATGGCAACTATGGCCGATCTGGTGCTTCCGGAATCGGTATACCTGGAAACCGCCCACATATCACCGCGCATAACTAATGCCCGCTATCCCCAGATAGCCGTAGGAGAACCGATGATAGACAAGCTTTATGATACTAAGGAAGTAGATGAGATCAAGTATTTGCTGGCTAAAAAGCTGGGGGTTGAACAATATATGCCTGCTTTGCGGGGTAAAGCTCTCCTCAATTACAGGCTTAGAAGATATGGCATTACCTATGATGAAGCCTTAAAAAAGGGCGGTATTTTAAATGGGAGCCAGAAGTTTGAGCCCCGGGATTTGACTTCTCTTCGTACGGAAAGCGGCAAGATTCAGCTTTATTCTTCCAGACTGGAAGAAATGGGTTATCATCCTCTACCCTGGTTTGACGAAAAGTGGCTCTTACATCCTGAAGCTAAAGACGAGTTTTATGTGGTAACCAGCAGGCCGGCGGTGCATCGCCATGCCAAGACCCATAATATGAAGTGGCTGCATGCGATAATGCCGGAAGGATTTATCTATATGAACAGCACGCGGGCTGCCGAGCTGGGCATAAAAGACGGGGATATGGTGGAATTGACCTCCAGGTACGGCAGGGAAAAGGGCAGGGTAAAACTTATACAGGGGATAAGGCCGGATACCATCTGCATTTTACATGGTTTTGGACAAAAGTCGCCTTATCTTAAGCTGGCGCAAAATAATGGCCCTAATGATTCACAGATCATGCCGGCTTATCCTAAAGAGACGAATATAGCCCTGAAAGACCCCGTAGGAGCTAGCCTGGATTGTCATTTTATTGTTAAAGTCAGGAAGGTGTAATTTATGACTATATTGCTAAATGCTGACTTTATATGGGGATTGAAAAATCTCTTGCGCTATCCAGAACGGAAGATGTGGCAGGAAAACCGTTCTGACCTGGATGTGCTTCTTGATTGGGCAGAAAGAGAAGGTTTGCCTGTAGAAAGCATAAAAGGATATGTGCAGGATGAAGAGAAACTGCTTGCTGATATCGAGATTGATTTTACCCGTTTGTTTATAAATGGAGTTCCTACTGCCAAAGCCCATCCTTTTGCTGGATGGTATAGGGGAGATAAAATCGTATTTGGTGAAACTGATCGCGAGATGCTGGCATTTTATTCCCGCTACGGTTTTATCTATGATGAGGACAGCAAGCTGCCGGCTGACCACATACTGGTTGAGCTGGAGTTTTTAGCCCTTATGCTGGAAGAGTACCAGCATAATCCGGATGATTTTTATATAAAAGGAATTAAAGAGATATTAGGGCATATGAAGCAGTGGGTTCCGGATTTTATACGCAGCATTAAAAACCATGCGCAAACGGATTTTTATAAGGAAGTAGCCGGTATGCTGGAGTATGTTTTGCATATGCTGGAGGCAAGATTGGAGGAGGTGAAAACTGATGGCTAAAAAAAGATGGGGAAAGATAGTTGATCTTAATAAATGTGTAGGATGTCATGCCTGCAGTGTGGCCTGTATAGCGGAAAATAAAGTAGAAGAAGGCAAATACCGCACCAAAATAATTGAGCATGAAGAAGGGGTATTTCCCAATGTTTATAAATATACGGAAAAGTGGTCCTGCAACCACTGTCAGCATGCACCCTGTGTCGATGCCTGTCCTACCAAGGCTTCTCATTATACAGAAT
The DNA here is from genome assembly GCF_900129805.1 of Thermosyntropha lipolytica DSM 11003. GTDB lineage: Bacteria > Bacillota > Syntrophomonadia > Syntrophomonadales > Syntrophomonadaceae > Thermosyntropha > Thermosyntropha lipolytica. The sequence continues at coordinate 36,016 of NZ_FQWY01000008.1, read as the reverse complement.
GGGGAACAGTAGAAGTTAAGCCTGAACTTTGTATAGGCTGTGGCTATTGTGTTCTGGCCTGCCCTTACCGGGTAAGGATTATGAATGAACGCAAACATGGAGGCCTGCCGGAAAAATGTACTCTTTGTGTGCACTTGCTGGAAAAAGGAAAAAAACCGGCCTGCGAAACTTCCTGCATTGCCGGGGCTATTATAACCGGGGATCTAAATGATCCGCACAGTGAAATAAATCAGTGGATGGCCAAAGGTGCGGTGGAGAGAAGGCCTGATCTTATGACTCATCCCAATGTATTTATTATTCCTTACCGGAGGTGATAAGTGGTGGAACATCATTTTACCTGGGGATATTTGATTGCGATTTATCTTTTCACAGCTGGGATTTCTTCCGGAGCAGGCATTGTGGCAGCCATAGGCTATATTGTTAATGGCATGGATGAAAGGCTAAAGAGGCTGGCAGCTTATTTTGCTCCTTTTCCAGTACTTATAGGTTTGGCCTGCTTGATTTTAGACCTGCACCGGCCCTGGAATTTTTATAAGGTTTTAATCTATTATAATCCGACTTCGGTTATGTCCTGGGGAGCCTTTTTCCTTCTGGTTTTTCCTCTGGTATCTCTGGCTTTTGCAGTGATGGTTTATTTCAATATTGATAATAAGTTAAGAAGGTTTTTAGCCTGGATGGAACTGGTATTTGGCATAGCCATAGGGGTATATGCCGGCTTGCTCCTGGCTGCTATTTACAATAATCCGGTATGGAGTAATCCGCTTATTGCTTTTTTATTCTTTATATCTGCTCTTTCTACTGGCATCTGCAGCCTGATGCTTATAGGCAGAAAAGGGGATAAGCTGGATGATCTGGTTAGAAGATTTATCCCGCAAAAATGGCAGCCGGAGAAGATTAAGCTGGATTTTGATAAAAAACTTTTCCTGCGTTTGCTTATTGTCGATGCAGTTTTTATTGTGCTCGAACTAATGGTAATATCAACTCTGCTTATAAGTTATGCCTTAAGGCCAACCGGGGAAATTGCCCTGGGAGCCATAATTACCGGAGGATATTATCTCCTGTTCTGGATAGGGGTGGTCCTGATTGGACTTACTATTCCCTTAATTTTAGGGATAATGGAAGTAGGAGGCAGGATAAAAGGCAGGCTGGGACATATAGTACCCTGGGCTGAGCCTACCATGGTTCTCATAGGAGGGTTTTTGCTCCGCTATGTTATTGTTTACGGCGGAGAGATTGTATATCCGATACTTACTCTTTATCCCTAAACATTGCTTTCTCTTTTCCCACTAATATATATACGGGTACCGCATAGAGCATTTCGGTACCCGTATATGTTATTTCATCTATGTATAAGTTAATCAAACACCTTGTTCTCCCAGCAAAAAATGCTTTTCTGCGGATGTAATAACAGGTTAACAAATCTTTGCGCGGGGAGAGAGAGTTCTTCATTTTTTAAATAGGCAAGATGGATGGGCATATAAAGATCAAGTCCGGTTACTTTTACGGTTTTTAGAAGCTGGTTATTTATTTCTTTTTTTATTGTAATTTCAGGCACTATTGATATCCCAATATCGTCCTGCACGGCGGCTTTAACCGCATGGATACTGGTCATTTCGGTTACGATATTGAATTGTTCCAGGCTGTATCCGTGGTCGGCAAGTGCTTTTTCAAATATCTGCCTTACAGCTGCTCCTTTTTCCCGGATGACAAAAGGTTTAGAAGAAAGCTCGGTCAGGGAAATCTCTTTTTTCTTTACTATTCGGGAAGCCAAAGAAACAATAAAGACTAATCGGGTATCGGTTATTTTGTAAACTGCCAGATCGGGATTTTCCGTACTGCCTTCGATTACTGCCACGTCTATTTCTTTGCGGTGCAGTTTTTCCAGAATGCCCCGGGAATTGCTTATGTCAAGCTTTACTGTTATATCAGGATAACGGTCTTTAAAAATCTTAATACAGCTAGGCATGGCATAGTTGCCTACTGTACAGCTGGCACCGATAGTCAGGATAGAGTTGTTTTGTAAGAGCTGTTTGAGTTCTTCATCCATGGCCTGTTGCAGTTCAGCAAAGCGCACAGCATAAGCATTTATTATTTTACCGGCTTCGGTAAGGGTGACCCCCTGAGCAGTGCGGTGGAAGATTTTTAGACCATAGTAGTCTTCTATATCTTTGATTTTACTGCTGATAGCCGGTTGAGACAGGTGCAGGATCCTGGCGGCTTTGGAAAAACTTTTAGTCTCGGCCACGATAGGTATGATGGATAAAGGGTTTAAATACATTTTTTTCCCTCATTTCTCTATTTGTTTTAATCTGCAAAGGTATTAAAAATTTTTATATCCTGTTTTTATTATAGTGAAAGGAAAGATTTTTTTCTATGGCTGAAGGCAAAAGTGCGGTTTTTTATAGTTTATAAGAAACTTTTTTATATTTGCTTATAGGGTTATAAATATTTTGAATAATTTACCTGCTATGCCTTCAGTTATAATTAAAGCAACCAGATGTTGGAGGTAGCTCGAAAATTCCAGTTTAGCAGGGGGTGAAAAGGAGTAAAGAAATATTTGTAAAGGTACGGTTTATAATTACTGAGAAAGATGAAAGGAGAGGATTTGGGGTGCTGAAAAATATGAAGGCCAGATGGCTGTCTCTTTTACTGGTGATGGTTCTCTTATCTTCCCTGCTGGTAGGCTGTGGGGCCAAAAAGGAAGCTGCTCCTCCCGTTCCGGAAGAAAAACAAGCGGTAGAACAGGTTGATATCAGGGATATTGCTGATGAGTACTTTGCTCAAATGCCGGAAAATAATAGAATAATAAAATCGCCTGCTTTAAAAGAAAGGATTGATGCTGGTGATACGGATATACTGGTAATCGATATTCGTCCCCCGGAAGTCTATGCCAAGGGACATATCAAAGGGGCAGTCAATATTCCCTTTAGAAAAATGCATGAGTATTTAGATAAGCTGCCTGCTGATAAGGAAATAATTATTGCTTGTGTTACCGGTCAAACAGCTGGACAGGCTATAGCTATTCTGAATATGTACGGGTATGATGCCAAGTCATTATATTTAGGTTTTGACAAAGGATGGGTAGGAGAAAATGACTTCCCGGTAGATACTGCTGAATATAAGCTTCCTCAGGATGTAACCCCGGCTAAACCTGATCCGGCAATTGCCCAGATTCTGAAAGATTATTTTGCTAACCTGCCTGATAATAATAACATAATAGATCCGGAAGAATTGCAGAAAAAGATAGATGCCAGTGAAGATATCATGATAGTTGATATCCGGGCTCCCGAAGATTATGCCGAAGGACATATTAAAGGGGCAGTAAATATTCCTTTTAGAAAAATAAACGAACATTTTGATGAATTTGCTCAGGATAAGCCGGTATATGTATATTGCTATACCGGTCAGACAGCCGGCCAGGCGATAGCTGTGCTCAAAACATTAGGCATAGATGCCTATTCGGTAAAAGGCGGATTTAAACTGGGCTGGGCTCCGGCCGGGCTGCCTGTAGAAAAGTAAATGGGGTCTGTGTTACAATAAAATTAATGCCATATGATAAGGGGGAATTTATTTCCCCTTTATCAGTTTTAGGAACATTGCTGCCGGTGGGAGGTTAGGTTTTGCAGACTTATTTGGTTACAGGAGGAGCCGGTTTTATCGGCTCTAATTTTATACATTACCTTTTGACCAGATACCACAGGGATATTGTGGTGGTAAATGTAGATAAACTTACTTATGCAGGCAATATTCATAATCTGGACGGGGTAAAAGAATATGGGAATTATGTTTTTATTCAGGCTGACATCAATGACCTTATCACATTGGAAAAAGTTTTTGCACGGTATAGGCCGGATGTAGTGGTAAATTTTGCTGCTGAGACGCATGTGGACAGGAGCATATCTTCACCCCGTATTTTTGTAGAGACTAATGTCTTAGGCACGCAGGCTTTGCTTGATATGTGCCTTAAATATCCGGTAAAAAAGTTTGTTCAGGTTTCTACCGATGAAGTTTACGGGTCGCTGGGGAAAGAAGGGGTTTTTACCGAAGATTCTCCTTTAAGGCCTAGCAGCCCTTATGCGTCATCCAAGGCGGCAGCTGATTTGATACTGCAGGCTTATCACCAAACTTATGGCCTTCCTTTTAATATAACCAGATGTACCAATAACTACGGACCTTTGCAGATGCCGGAAAAGCTGATACCCCTTGTTATTTCCCGGGTTTTGGATGGTATGCCGGTACCTGTGTATGGTGAGGGTACTAATATAAGGGAGTGGATTTTTGTCGAGGACCACTGCCGGGCTCTGGAGGAAGTAATCCATAAGGGGGTTACAGGGGAGGTTTATAATATAGGCAGCGGATGCGAGATAGAAAACCTCAGGCTGGTCAAGCTGGTAATAGATATGGTAAAAGAGCTTTTGCCGGCAGGGGATAGGCGAAAGAATTGTATAAGCCATGATTTAATTGAGCTGGTTGCCGACCGTAAGGGACATGATTTCAGATATGCTGTAAGTTCAGAAAAAATAAGGCAGGCTACCGGCTGGCAGCCAGCGGTCAGTTTTGAGGAGGGAATAAGGTTTACGGTAAACTGGTACCTGACCCATGAGGAATGGGTTAAGAAGGCCCGCCAGCGCCTTTAAACTGTGTAGATTATGAGGTGATATGATGAAAGGGGTTATACTGGCAGGGGGAAGAGGAACCCGCTTGTATCCGCTTACCAAGGTTACCAACAAGCATCTTTTACCCGTAGGCAAAGAGCCTATGATTTTTAATCCTGTTAAACAGCTGGTGTCGGCAGGCATTCATGATATTATGGTGATTACCGGAAAAGAACATATGGGGGAAATGGTGAGGCTTTTAGGCAGCGGAGAGGATTTTGGCTGTGATTTTACCTTTAAAGTGCAGGAGGAACCGCTGGGAATTGCCCATGCCCTCCTGCGGGCGGAAGATTTTGCCCGCGGTGAGAAGATAGTAGTTATCCTGGGAGATAATATCGCTACCCACAGCATAAAAAAATATGTTGATAAATTCAGGGAGCAGAAGGAAGGAGCCCGGGTACTTTTGCGTAAGGTAGAAGATCCGGAAAGATACGGCATAGCTGCTCTCGATGAGCTAAAAATTGTGGAGATTGAGGAAAAACCCCTGCAGGCTAAAAGCCCTTATGCCGTTATTGGTATCTATATGTATGATGAAAAGGTTTTTGATATTATCCGCTGTTTGGGACCTTCCCCTTCCGGCGAATATGAAATAACACCGGTCAATAACTACTATATAAAGCTGGGACAGCTGGCCTATGATTTGCTGGAAGGTGACTGGGCTGATGCCGGTACTTTTACTTCCTGGGCCTATGCCAATCAGATGATGCTTAGCATAGAAAATAAGATAATAAACAGCTAAAGGATGAGGTTTATGTATATACCTTTTAACCGGCTTTATTTTTCCGGGCGGGAACTTGCCTGTATAAAGGACTGCCTGAAGAGAAACAGCATAGCCGGCAATGGTTATTATACCGGTAAAGTGCAGGATTTTATGGCTAGCCGATTTAAAGCCGAGAAGGTTTTCCTCACCACTTCGGCTACCAGTGCTCTGGAGATGGCTTCTCTTCTCCTTTCTTTAAAGCCGGGGGATGAAGTTATCATGCCTTCTTTTACTTTTGTATCTACGGCCAATGCTGTTATGCTAAGAGGGGCTAAACCGGTATTCGCGGAAATTGATCCGCGAACTCTTAATATTGATCCGGAGGATGTTAAGGAGAAAATAAGCCCTCATACCCGGGCGATAATCCCTGTCCATTATGCCGGGGTAGCCTGTGATATGGATAGTTTGCTGGCTATAAGCAGGGAATATGGCCTTTTTATCATCGAGGATGCGGCTCAGGGAGTCAATGCCCTCTATAAAGGACGATATCTGGGGACTATTGGCCATATAGGATGCTACAGTTTTCACGGCACTAAAAATTACAGCTGTGGTGAAGGCGGGGCTCTTTTGCTGAATGGCCTGGGGAAAGATATGCTAAAAAAGGCAGAATACATATGGGAAAAGGGGACTAACAGGTCCAGTTTTTTGCGCGGAGAAATTGACAGGTACACCTGGATGGAAATCGGGTCAAGTTATACTCCTTCGGATATACTGGCCGCTTATCTTTATGCCCAGCTGCAAGATATGGATATGATTACGGAAAAAAGAGAGAAGATTTATTATAATTATTTAAACAGCTTGCGGGAATATGAAAAGAAGGGGCTCCTAAAGCTTCCTTACCTGCCTGATTATGCGGTTTCTAATTATCATATTTTCTATATTATTTTTGCCCATAAAAACACAAGGGATTATGTACAGGAAAAATTGAAGCAAAGAGGAATCGAGTCTGCTTCGCATTATGTGCCTTTGCATCTTTCTCCCATGGGTAAGAGATTAGGTTATCGCCCGGGTGAGTTGCCGCTTACCGAAAAATTAGCCGATGGGCTTTTACGTCTTCCTCTTTATCCGGATATGACTGCCGGGGAACAGGAATATGTCATAGAAAACCTGAGAAAAGTTTTGCATGAACTGGAATAAACAGGGGAGAGTTGTATGCTTTTTTCGGTAGTAGTTCCTGTATACAACAGTGCCAGAAGCCTTCCCGAACTCTATGAACGAATAAAAGGGGTCATGGAGGAAAGAGGGTGGGATTTTGAAATAATTATGGTTGATGACCGGAGCCGGGATGAAAGTTACCAGGTTATGCAAAGACTGCGGGAAGAAGATAAAAGGGTGAAAATAATAAAACTGGCTTTTAATGCCGGACAGCATAGTGCTACCTTGTGTGGCCTGAGGTATGCTACGGGAGATTATGTCATAACTATAGATGATGACCTGCAGCATCCTCCCGAAGAGATTCCCCGGCTTTATGCCAGGATTAAAGAAGGCTATGAAGTCGTATTCGGGGTTCCCCGGGAGCGAAAACATCCTTTTTATCGTAATCTGGGCAGCAGGCTTATAGATAAGAGTCTGGGTTTAATATATAAAAAACCGGCGACTTTAAAAATGAGCAGTTTCCGCATTATGGATAAGAGAACGGCGGGGCGACTGGCTGCCTGCCGAAGAAGAAATATCTATCTGGCAGCCCTCCTTTTGCAGGATGTATCCCGGGCAGTAAGTTTGGAGGTAAAACATGATAAGCGCAAATATGGAAGGAGTAATTATAATTTTTCTAAAGCCTTAGGGTTAGCTCTTGATCTTATTTTTAGCTATTCCCATCTTCCCTGGCAGGTAATTACCTGGTTATGGGCAGGTTTGCTTTTATTATCCTTATGCTGGGGGCTAAAGTTTTATTTTTATCCGGGAGATAAGAGCATTTGTCAGGGGGGAAGCCTGTTTATTATAGGAGGAATTCTACTTTTAGGTTTTTTGACTTCCCTTACCGGTTGGAAATATGCTAAATGCTGGCTTAAGGAGATGGATGGCCGGCCTCCTTATTCTATAGAAAAAATGGAGCTATGACGGTTTAGGCGGGGGATAACATGAAGGTTTTGATTTTAGGCGGCGGATTTATGCAGCTCAATGCTATACGCAGGGCAAAGGCCAAAGGATGGACGGTAGTGGTGTCTGATTACCTGCCCCATGCTCCCGGCAAAAGACTAGCCGATTTTGCCGAACTGGTAAGCACTTTTGACATCGAAGGCAATATCGAAGTAGCTTTAAAACACAGGGTAGATGCCGTTTTTACCATAGGGACTGACCAGCCGGTTTTAACTGCGGCTAAAGTAGCTGAAACCCTTAATTTGCCTGCTTTGATAAGTGCAGATACAGCTTTAAAGGCTACCAATAAAAAATACATGAAAAAAACCATGGAAGAAAACGGGATCCCTTCCAGCCGTTATATCCTTGTAAAAAAGGAAGAACTGGCAACTCCGCATACCATAAGAAAACGTCTGGACGATTTTAATTTACCGGTAGTCGTAAAACCCTTAGACAGCCAGGGACAAAGAGGAGTATTCAAGCTTTACCGCTTTGATGAACAGGCGATATCTTATATGCAGGAAACTTTTAAGTTTACCCGTCAGGAAGAGATAATCGTAGAGGAGTTTTGTGCTGGAGATGAAATAACAGTAAGTGCCTGGGTAGAAGAGGGCATACCTTATATTCTTATGATAACTGACAGGCCGCTTCTCTATGTAGAACCCCACCTGGGAATACCGGATGGACATGTTTTCCCTTCCGTATATACTTTAAGCTACTATGATGAGATTAAACAGCTGGTAGCAAGGATTATCAGGGCTTTTGCTATAAAAAGCGGACCTTTGTACATACAGATGATAATTGGGGAAAGCGGGGTTAAGGTAGTAGAGATTGCCTGCCGTATCGGTGGCGGCCATGAAGAAGAACTGATCCCTTTAGTTTCCGGTATAGATATAGTAGATATGTTTCTGGAAAAGTCAGTCGGCAACCATATAGATGTTGAGAGCCTGAAGAGGTATAATCTTTTAACCAATTCCCGATATGCTATGGTTAAATTTATAATAGGCCAGCCAGGAGAAGTGAAAACCTGGGCGAGCCTGGAAAGAGTAAAAAATATGCCGGGGGTGATAAATGCAGGTTTTTATGATACGAGCCGCAGGGAGATAAGGCCGCTTACCGATAGCACCTGCCGCATCGGATATTTGCTGGTGGAAGGAAAGGACAGGCAGGAATTAATGGCCAGGGTAAAGAAAGCCTATGATGAAGTTAAGGTTTGGGACAGCAAGGGTAATAACATGGTAGTCTGGTTTAAAACTTATGCTTGAGGAGGAGAAAAAATGCACCAGAAAAAGGCTTTAGCTGTTTTAACCCTCATGATTTTTTTAACCGTTGCTTTGCTGGCTGGATGTCAGCAAAAAAATCCTGAAAATGCTGTTTTACCTGACAGGACAGCCTCCAAAATAACAATTGCTACCCAGTATGGGTTAGGTTATGCTCCCCTGCAGATAATGGAAGAAAAAAAGCTTGTGGAAAAATATCTGCCTGGGGTAGAGGTGGAGTGGAAACAGATGGGAACTGGTCCTGAAATCAGAGAGGCTATGGTAGCTGGCCAGGTAGATGTAGGGTTTATGGGGATATCTCCGTTTCTTATCGGATGGGATAAGGGGGTAAAATGGAAGATAGCAACTGCTTCTTGCAGCCAGCCTCTGGCTCTTATGACTTACAAGGAAAATATAAGAAGCCTTAAAGATTTTGGTGTGGAAGATAAAATCGCTACTCCAGCCGTAGCCAGCATTCAGCATATTCTGCTTTCCATGGCAGCCAAGAGGGAACTGGGAGATGCCAGGGCTCTGGATAATAACATGATTTCCCTTACGCATCCTGATGCGGCAACCGCCTTAAAAGCCAAAAAAGATATCGCAGCTCATTTTGCTTCTCCTCCCTATCTTTTTGAAGAACTGGCTGACCCGGGGCTGAAAAAAGTGCTGACCGGAGAAGAAGCTTTTGGTGGTGAATATACATTTATTTTCGGGGTAGCCACCGAAAAGTTCCATGATGGTAATCCGGCTGCTTATGCAGCTTTTATCGCTGCTTTTAATGAAGCAGTAGCCTTTATAAATAGCCAGCCAGAAGAAGCAGCTTCTATTCTGGCTCCCAAGTACAATCTGAGTCCGGAAAAAGTTTATGAATATATAACCTGGGAAGGGACTAATTATTGCTCTACTCCTTACGGCATAATGGCTTTTGCCCGGTTTATGAAAGAGGCGGGTTATATTGAAAAAATGCCGGCCAGTATAAGCGATATAGCTTTTGCCAATGTCCAGGCAGCTATTGGCAAACGTTACGGAGAAATGTCAGCTATTGAAAAACTGCAGTGGGGAAAAGGTGAATAGATTTGGCGAAGCGGATGTTTGCCAACCGGCTTTTAAGTAAATTATTTTGGCTTTTGCTTTTGCTTCTGCTCTGGGAGTTAATCTCCCGGAGCGGGATTTTTGAACCTACCCTGTTTCCGCCTTTTTCCAAGATATTGCTGGTTTTTTGGCAGGAGCTTACAGATGGCCTTTTGCTGGAAAAAACCTGTTATTCCCTGCAGCTTATCCTGAAAGGACTTTTTTTATCTCTGGCTATAACAGTAGTTTTGAGCTTTGGTGCTGTATCTTCCCGTTGGGTAGAAGATCTGGTAGATGTTTTGAATTCTATTTTACATCCTCTGCCGGGTATAGCCTTGCTGCCGGTAGCTATTCTCTGGTTTGGCATAGGGGAGACCAGCATACTTTTTATCATACTCCATTCGGTTATCTGGCCTATGGTAGTAAATTTAAAGACTGGTTTTAGATCGGTACCCTCAATTTACCTTGAGCTGGGACGAAGCTTTGGCTTAAAAGGGATAAGGCTTTTAGGGGGAGTGATCCTGCCTAGTTCTCTGCCCTATTTTATATCCGGGCTGAAAATCGGATGGGCCAGGGCCTGGAGGGCAGTAATTGCCGCGGAGATGGTTTTTGGGGCGGCTTCAGGTACAGCAGGTGGGTTGGGCTGGCATATTTATATGACCCGGTATTATTTCGACATAGCCGGTACTTTTGCTGCTCTGCTGGCTATTGTTATTATAGGTATACTGGTGGAAGAATTGTTTTTTAATATTTTAGAAAAGATGACGATAAAAAAATGGGGAATGGTATAAACAGGAGGCCAGGTGGGATGCTGGAACTGCAAGAGGTGGTAAAAGTTTATCTCCGGGAGAATTTTCGGCATGAAGTGCTGAAAGGTATAAGCTTTCAGGTGAGCCAAGGAGAATTTTTCTGTATTTTAGGGCCTTCGGGCTGTGGAAAAACTACCCTTTTGCGCATGATCGGCGGTTATGAGAAGGTATCTGGCGGCAGGATTCTGCTCCAGGGGGAAGAAATAACAGGTCCCGGACCTGACCGCATTATGGTTTTTCAAACTTTTGACCAGCTTTTTGCCTGGCAGACGGTAAGAGGAAATGTCGAATATCCGCTTAAGATAAACGGCATGGCACGCGGTGAGCGCCGGGAGAGGGCTGATTTTTATATAGAAATGGTAGGCTTGAAAGGTTATGAAAACTATTATCCACACCAGCTTTCCGGAGGGATGAAACAGAGGGCAGCTCTGGCCCGGGCACTGGCTTTACAGCCGCAGATTCTTCTTCTCGATGAACCTTTTGCCAGCCTGGATGCGCAAAATAGGGAGATACTGCAGGAGGAGCTTTTGCGAATATGGAACTCTTTAAAACCGACGGTGATTTTTGTGACCCATGCGGTGGATGAAGCTATTATCCTGGCAGATCGCATACTGGTGATGACTGAAGATGGAGATATAAAAATGATCGTGGAAAATAAGCTGCAGCGTCCCCGCCGCCCTGGTATGCCGGGTTTTGCCCGGATGTGGGATTTTTTATACGAACAGGTACGCAGTTCAAGATGGCAGGCAGAAAAGAGGAAGAACTAAGATGAAACCGAAGATACAGGGCAAAATAGCAGTCATCTTGTGGTTAGCTTTAAATGTGCTGGTATTAAATTTTTACGGTGTAGCCGGCAGTGATATTTTAAAATTTGCTGTGGCGGTTTTTCTGGCTGCCTTTATACCCGGCTTGCTTCTGGTAAATGTCATAGCTCATGATCACTATAGAGGCTGGTATAAACTGGCCTTAGCTCTGGTAGTGGGCATAGCTCTGGACATATTTTGCTATATAGCTTTTGCGGCTCTCCAGATTAAGCCTTTTTTGTATTTCTTTTTTGCTCTGCTCGTTTTAAGGTATATTAGCAGTTCCTGGTTGAGAAAAGATGTTGCTTTATGCACCCGGCTTTTGTCTAAACCTTTAGATAAGTATGAGGCAGGCTGGCTCCTGCTTTTAATGGGGCTTTTAGTTTTAACCGCCAAAATATATTTTAGCCCTAATCTTTTACCTGGACAGGGTGATATTATTTACAGTGTAGACTATCCCTGGCATATAGGAAATATAGCCGAAATTTTAAACCACTGGCCTCCCCAGGATCCCAGGCTGGCTGGTTTTCCTTTTCACTATCATATATTTTTCTATGTTTTAACCGCTTTTTTTTCTTATCTTACCGGTATTTCCATACCAGTTCTGTTTTTCCGGCTGGTGGTTCCTTTTTTACTGTACTTATGTATGCTCGGAGCCTACTTTGCAGGCAGCAGGTGGTATGGCCGAAAAGAGATAGGTCTTATAAGTGCAGCTGTTTTTCTAACAGCCGGTACCGCTTTACTTTCCCACCCTTATAATATCTTTTTGAAAAACCTCTTTTTTAGCCCTACTTTTTTGCTAGCTTCCCTTGTGTGTCTTTTCTTTCTCATCGAGCTGAAAGCCTATTTAAAAGATGAAGGCAGCCTTTTTTTACTTCTGATCCTCACCGGGGTTTTAAGTGGAGCTAAAGGCAGCTTTTTTCCGGTAATATTTGCTGGATTAGCTTTAACCTGTGCTTATTATATGCTGGGGAAGGATAAGTCTGGTCTTAAGAAGACTGTTATCTTATGCTCAGGCAGCCTGGTTATTTTTTTCGCTGTTTATTTTTACATATATGGCCTAACTCCAGGGGGGGAAGGGATAAAGCTGTTTCCCCTGGAGATAGTTTACAATACTCATATTTATAAAGTATATGAGCAAATTTTTAAGCTAGATACTGTATGGATGGTGATCTTTTTTATACCGGTATATCTGTTGCTGTTCTTCAGTTTCCGACTCCTGGCTTATGTTGATGGGATAAAGGAGCTTATAAAAAATAAAAGCCTATCTCCTGACCGCTTCTTCCTGGCAGCTACGATCCTGGTAAGCTTTATACCTGCTTATTTGTTGAGCTATCGCGGAACCTCCCAGTATTATTTTTTATTTGTAGGCTATATATGCCTTAATCTTATGGCATCAGCCTATATTTATAAAACCGTAAAAGGGGAAAAAGGCAGGACGCTCAGGTTTATAGTCATGATTTTACTATTTATATCTTTTGCGGACACCATAGGTATGGTTAATGACACTGCCAGAATAAATGGTAAGCTGGCAGCTTTAAGCAGTAAGCCTTTGACGGAAGGGCTTTATGAAGGCCTGGTTTTTTTGCGGGACCATACGGAAAAAGATGCGGTTATAGCTGCCCGCCGTGCCTTTTTGCTGACTCCGGATAATGCAAGGTTTTTTTATTATTCTGCCTTTAGCGAGAGGCGCATCCTGGTGGAAGGATGGCAGTATATGTCCCTTGAGCGGCAAAAAGAAGCGGAAAAGAGGTATGCAGATATGACCTTGCTGTACTTCACCCGTGATGAGAAAACTGCTGCCCGCATCATACACAAGTATGATGTGGATTATCTTATAGTTGATAAAAAAGCGAGACAGAGATTAAGGTTTAAGGGGGAAGGTTTGTTAGTTAAGTGTTTTGAAAACAGCGAAGTAGTTATATTTAAGGTCATAAAATGATAATTTGCCTTTAGGCTTTGGGGAAACCAGACTGGGTAAAAGCAGTCTGTTTTTTTTTTTGCCTGCTTAAAAATGATGCCGGGTATATTACATGGAATAATTTGCGCCTTTCTCCAATATTTATTTAGAGCAGAGGTGGTGAAAGAGATGAGAGAAGAAAAAGATGCCCGGATAATTAAACGCGAAATATTGCCCTATCTTGCTCCTGGTATAGCAAAGCTCCTCTGGGGTAAGGATGATAAGTTTTTTGCCGGTCTGGAGGAGATAAGACTGAGAATAAAAAGCCCGCTTATTTTAAAGATAGGGGACAGAGATTACACGATAAACCGCAGGGGGGAAATAACGACTCGCCTGGATGATGCTTATGTGGTGGAGGGAGAAGATATATATCGCAGTATTGCTTCTATAAGTGATAATTCCCTCTATGCTTTTGAGGAAGATATAAAAAAGGGGTTTATAACTATTCCCGGCGGTCATAGAGTAGGACTGGCCGGACAGGTAGTTTACAAAGGAAATAATATATGTATACTCAAAAATTTTTCCAGTATTTGTTTTCGGGTGGCCCGGGAGATTAAAGGATGTGCGAAAGGGCTTCTTCCTTATCTTATAGACAAGAACGGCCAGATAGTAAACACCTTGCTTATTTCTCCTCCGCGCTGTGGAAAAACTACTATTTTAAGGGATTTAGCCCGTATGATAGCCGACGGTATCCATATCCCTTTTCCCCATAATGTAGTCATAATTGATGAAAGATCGGAAATAGCAGGATGTTATCAAGGGGTTCCCCAGTTAGAAGTGGGAGTAAGGACTGATGTATTGGATGCCTGCCCCAAAGCTTTGGGGATGATGATGGCTATACGCTCTCTATCCCCGGAAGTAATAGTTACTGATGAAATAGGAAGGGAAGAAGATATAGCCTCTATATATGAATGTATTAATGCCGGGGTAGCAGTTATTGCTACTGTTCATGCCCGTAATATTGAGGAACTGGAAAGAAGAGTTTTATTTAAAGAGCTTTTAAAGTCGAAAAGCTTTGGCCGGGGAGTAGTGCTTTCCAGACGCCAGGGACCTGGTACGGTAGAAGCAGTTTACAGGTGGGATGACTGATGGGGTGGCTGAAAGCAGCGGGCATAGTATTAGTTATAGCCGGCTCAGGTTTATGGGGGTTAATGGGGGCCAGAAGGCTGGCGCAAAGAGTTGAAGAGCTTAAAAATTTGCGCCTGGCTTTAAATTTCCTGGAAAAAGAGATTACCTACATGCATACCCCTTTAAGCTCAGCTTTTAAGAAAACAGCTTATTTTTGTGCACCTCCTTTATCCTGTTTTTTTCTTGCCTGCAGCGAAAGGCTGGATAAAAAAGCAGGGGTGACGGCTGCCGAAGCCTGGATGACTGGGCTTAAAGAACTCCAGAAGATATCGAGCCTGAAGCCTGAGGATATAGAACTTTTAAAAACGGTAGCTATGCAAATAGGCATGTCTGATACTTATGAACAGCACAAATTTTTAGCCCTGCTGCAGGAAGAGCTGAAAATAATAGAACAGAAAGCGCGGGAAGAAGCACAAACCGGGGGGAAGTTATGGTCATATGGAGGTTTTATTTTGGGAGCTTTGCTGGTTTTGCTTTTTATATAAACCGATAGAATAAGGAGGTTTTATATGAATATTGAGATTATTTTTCGCATTGCGGGTATCGGTATTTTAATATCCGTACTTTCGATAGTTCTAAAACAGGCCAAAAAAGAAGAACAGGCTGAGATGCTGACTTTAGCCGGAGTAGTGGTGGTACTTATAATAGTAGTTCAGCTGATGAACCAGCTCTTTACCGTGGTACGTTCTGTTTTTAATCTTTAGAGCAGTTCCCTGCTCTAACTTCTATTAAAAAGGAAAAGGAGCGATACGATTGGAAATTGCCCGGATTGTTGGACTGGCCCTTATAACTACCCTCTTTCTCCTTATCCTGCGCCAGGAAAAACCAGTTATGGCTGTAGTTTTAAGCATAGTTTTCAGTGTAGTTATATTTACGCTTATGATGGAAAAAATGTCCGCTATTATCGATGTGATGCAGGAGATAAGCCGCAAGGCGGAAATCAATAATTTTTTTCTCGGCACTATTTTAAAAATTCTCGGTGTTGCTTATCTGGGTGAATTTGCGGCTGCCATATGTCAGGATGCCGGGGAACAGGCTGTTGCCAAAAAGGTAGAGTTTGCTTCCAAGATTATCATAGCCGTTTTAGCTCTTCCTATTATGATTGCCATCCTGGAATCTCTCATGGAGCTTATACCTAAATAAAAGTTTTATGATGACACCTTTATATAAAAGCTTTAATTGAGGAGGATATTTGTTTGCTGGGTGAGTATGCGGGGTTACTTAAAAAAGCGGTTTTTATCTGGATATTATTATGTATTATCTTTTTAAGCCCGGATAGAAATGCCTGTGCTTCTGAAGCTGATATCGAGGTTTTTTCTGTCAGCCAGGCGGTAGAAAGTTTAGATTTTACTGTGCTGGAGGAATACAAAAAGAAGATTGATGGGGAAATAAACTCTTATCTGGAAAACAAAACGGTTAAAGACTGGGTAATAGCCTTTATTAAAGGGGAATGGAAGTTTGATTACAAGGAATTGATAAACAGCATAACCGGGTATTTGTTTAAGGAAATAAAAGCTAATACAGGACTTTTGGGCAAACTTTTGCTTTTGGCGGTTTTATCAGCTTTGCTTATAAACCTGCAGACCTCTTTTGCTTCCGGTATAGGACAGATAGCTTATATGGCTTGTTTTCTGGCTCTTTGCGCCATAGCTCTGGGGTCTTTTAAGCTGGTTTTAGATATAGGATTAACAACGGTGAATAATATGGTGTCTTTCATGGTGGGCCTGCTCCCCCAGATGGCTGTTCTGGTAGCTGGACTGGGGAATATAAATACTTCGGTCATGATATTCCCCCTGGTTATGGGAGCAACCAGTTTTTTTGCCAATGCTATAAAAAACATAGTTTTTCCCTTAATTATTATGTCTGCTCTTTTGCACCTGATTAACAATATGACGGATAGCCTTAAGGTAGCCCGCATGGCCAAGTTTTTTACCCAGGTGGCCCAGCTGGCTCTGGGTTTGTTTTTAACCGTTTTTGTCGGCATATTTACCTTAAAGGCACTTTATGCTTCGGTTTTAGATAAGGTTACTTTGCGCACCACCAAGTTTATAACTGATAATGCGATTCCCGTGGTAGGAAAAATGTTTTCCGATACCCTGGAAGTAGCAGCCGGCTATATAGTGCTTTTAAAACAGGCGGTAACTGTTTATGGAGTGCTTATTATACTAGGTATCGTTTTATTTCCGGTTCTAAAAATAGCTGTTATAGCTCTTATATATAAAATTGCTTCTGCTTTAGCCGAGCCTTTAGGAGATGGACGTACAGCTACCATTCTGGAGATTATGAGTGCCCACCTGTTTTTGATGATGTCTGCGGTAGCTGCTGTTTCTTTGATGTTTTTAATCATGATAGTTATCGTGGCTTCATTATCCAATTATGCTATGGTAAGATAAGATTTTTGCTTTATGGACTAATAAAGAACGAGGGGCAGGGGGATATGTCGGTACTGGCAGGTATAGTAAAAAATATTCTGGTGATTATAATTCTTACTAGTTTTTTGGAGATTTTACTTCCCGAAGGCAGGCTTAAGCCTTTTGTACGTTTTACCGTAGGGCTCTTTATTCTCATATCGGTATTAAATCCTGCTCTGACTTTTATTTTTAAAAATCAGGAGGTGAAGGTGAGCATGTGGGATTATACTGAAAAATATATAGATAACCGGGAAATACTTGCTAAAGGGAACAATTTAAATGAAGAGATCAGAAAACAAAGCAGTACAGTGGTAGGAGAAAAGATTCAGGGACAGATAAGCGCGGTTGCCTTAATGCTTCCCGAAGTAGAAGATGTAACCACCAGGGCTTATATAAGTGATGAAGGAAGATTAGAAAAGGTGCATATAATAGTGAGGTCTAGAAAAGGGGAAGCGGAGGAAAAAGCAAGAGCTGGGGTTTTTGCTGGCCAGCATAATGGCCGTAAGGATAAAGCTGATGAGGAAGTAGTAAAAAAGAAGATAACCAGCATTATCCAAAATCTGTATGGCCTAGCAGAAGATTACATACAAATTGAATTTGAGGGGGGTTCATAATGCTTAGTGAATGGGTACGAAGTGTTCAGACCAGGGAAACAAATATAAAGGAAGAATGGATGCGAAAAGGCAGGTATCTGCTGGTCATTTTAGTATGTATAGGGATTCTCGCTCTTATATGGCCGGTTACTGATATAGGGCAGCATGATGCGGTATCCCCTCCGGAACCTGTTTACCAGCAAGAAGATGTAAAAGGAGTAAAAGCTCAGATGGAAGAAGAATTAGCTTCTATACTTTCCCAGATTGAAGGAGCAGGAAAGGTGGATGTAAGTTTAACTTTGAGCTCAGATGGGGTTAAAACTTATGCGGCCAATGTAAGGGAAGAGAAGAAAGATTATGAAGAGAATAGTGGAGGAGGCAAAAAAGTTACCAGTGAAACCAATATTGCTCAGGACATAGCTGTTAATGCCGGCAGTGCTCTGCTTATAGAACATAAAAATCCGGAAGTCGTCGGGGTTTTAGTAGTAGCCGAAGGAGCAGGTGATGCCAGAGTTAGGGAGGATCTTAGCTGGGCGGCTGCTACTTTACTTGATGTTCCTATTCATAAGGTAAAAGTAATGCCCATGCAGGAGGGGAGAAAATGATTAAGGTGATAGATATTAAGAAATTAATCTGGGGTTTTCTGGTCATAATAATTTTAATTTCCGGTACAGGCAAACTGTATGCCTGGCATCAGGATAAACTGGATAATAAGGTGGAAGTAGTTGAGAAAAATATCGAGGTAGCGGGGCAGACTTTAGTTTCTGATGCAGCAAGGGCATCTAAGAAAGCAAAGAAGGAAGATTTTTTTGCTGCGTACAGGCTTATGCGGGAAAATATGCGCAGCCGGGAGATAGAAATGCTGGAGAAGATAATAAATAGTGAAAAAACCGAGAAAAAAGCAAAGGATGCCGCTTCTCTGCGTATAGTCCAGATAACGAGAGAAATGGAGCAAGAGCTTAAAATAGAAAATCTGATAAGGTCTAAAGGTTTTGCTGATTGCGTAGTTTTCTTGCAGCCAGAAGGAGTTAGCATAGTAATAAAGGGGGATGGCCTTAGCGAAGGAGAGGAAAGTGAAATAAGGAAGCTGGTAAAGGGCATACTAGGAGAAAATAATAAAATATCCATAATATTAAAGGCCGGGGAAGAAAATTAATGTATACATAAATCCCCATGATTGCAAAAACCACCTATTATTTTTATAATATATCAAGATAAATTAGTGTCTCAGGCAGTAGCCTGAGTCTATTTGTATATGCAGGAAATGTGCAAGTATAATTTTAGTTTATATATTATTTTTATTTTTTTTTACCTTCAGGGGGTGCGATATGAGCAGGATTAAGATAACTGACACTACTCTGCGTGATGGGCATCAAAGCCTGTGGGCTACCCGTATGACTACGGATGATATGCTGCCGGTTCTGGAATACCTGGATGAGATAGGCTATCATTCGCTGGAAGTATGGGGTGGGGCTACTTTTGATGTATGTATTCGCTATTTAAATGAAGATCCCTGGGAAAGACTGCGTATAATCCGTAAAAAAGTAAAAAAGACTAAACTGCAGATGCTTTTAAGAGGGCAATCTTTGGTAGGATATACCCATTATCCTGATGATATAGTTTATAAATTTGTGGAGAAAGCAGCAGAAAATGGTATAGATATTTTCCGGGTATTTGATGCCTTGAATGATGTGCGCAATCTGGAAACAGCGATGAAAGCTGTCAAGAAGACAGGAAAACATGCGCAGGCCTGTGTTGTATATACTATAAGTCCGGTGCATACCATGGAACATTTTGTAGAAACTGCTTTAGCCCTTAAGCAGATGGGAGCTGATTCTATCTGTATAAAAGATATGGCAGGCCTTTTAGCTCCTTATGCGGCTTATGAGCTGGTAAAAGAATTGAAAGCAAAGGTAGGGCTCCCTGTGCAGCTGCATACGCATTATATAGGAGGTCTGGCGGTGGCTGCCATCCTTAAAGCCGTAGAGGCAGGAGTAGATATTGTTGATACCGCCAGTGTTCCCCTGGCTTTCGGTTCCTCCCAGCCACCGGTAGAAACTATTGTGCGGGCACTGCAGGATACGGAATGGGATACGGGGCTTGACCTGCATCAGCTTTTTGAGGTAGCTACCCATTTTGAAAAGATCCGCAAACATAAAGGATTTGAACGCGGGGTAACCCGTATATCCGATATGAAGGTATTTGAACATCAGGTTCCGGGAGGTATGATTTCTAATCTTTATTCCCAGTTAGAAGAGCAGAGGGCAGCTGACAGGATTGACGAGGTTTTGGCGGAAATACCCAGGGTTAGAGAAGATATGGGTTATCCTCCCCTGGTTACTCCGACCAGCCAGATAATAGGCATACAGGCGGTTCTTAATGTTTTAACAGGTGAAAGGTATAAATTATGTCCGGGTGAAGTTAAGGATTATGTGCGTGGTTTCTATGGTAAGCCTCCGGTACCGGTAAAAGAAGAGGTAAGACGCAAGATAATAGGTGATGAACCGGTAATAAGCGTAAGGCCGGCTGATCTCTTAGATCCGGGCTGGGAAAAAGCCAAACAGGAAGTGGCTCATCTGGCGGAAAGCGAAGAAGATATACTTACTTATGCCTTGTTCCCGCAGGTAGCTTTAAAATTTTTCGCATATCGCCAAAACAGGACGGCAGAAGATGTTCCCCAGATAAGGTCACAGGATGAAGTAGGTGAGGAAATAAAAGCGGAAAGAAAAGAAACCAGGCCGGCAGTTAAAAGGCCGAAAAAGGCAACAGTTAACAGGGGTGATGATGAGATGAGTATTGATGAAATAAGGGAAATAATGCTTCTTTTAGATCAAACGGGCATTGCGGAACTGGAATTGCAGAAGGATGATTATCGTTTAACTCTGCGCAAGTTTGTACAGGGTGCCAAAGAAGCTTTGCCTGCGGAACCGTTAAAACCGGCTTTAAAAGAGCCTGAAGTTAAGGAGACCCAGGAAAAAGGGAAAGAAGAAAATGTGGTAGAAGTTGTTTCACCTATGGTGGGAACTTTCTATGCTGCTCCCTCGCCTGATTCTCCTCCTTATGTGCAAATAGGAGATCGGGTCGAAGTAGGCCAGACCTTGTGTATTGTGGAAGCTATGAAGCTTATGAATGAGATAAAAGCAGAAGTGGCCGGGGTTATAGTTGATATACTGGTGAATAATGCAGAACCGGTAGAATATGGACAGCCACTGTTCCTGATTAAACAGGATTAAGGGGTGTTAGGCGTTGTTTTCCAAGGTTTTAGTAGCTAATCGTGGTGAAATTGCCCTGCGGGTTATAAGAGCCTGCAAAGAACTGGGGATAAAAACGGTAGCTGTATATTCAACTGCGGACCGGGAAAGCCTCCATGTTAAGCTGGCTGATGAAGCAGTATGCATAGGTCCGCCCCCTGCCAAGCAGAGCTATCTTAATATACCTAATATAATCGCCGCCGCTCAGACTACCGGAGCAGAGGCGATTCACCCTGGATATGGGTTTCTGGCGGAAAATGCATATTTTGCTGAACTTTGCGCCAGCAATGATATAAAATTTATCGGGCCTAAAGCAGAAGCTATTGAGATTATGGGTGATAAGATTAGAGCTAAAGAAATAGTAAAAAAAGCTGGTGTTCCTCTGGTTCCCGGCAGTGATGGAGCCGTAAAAAATTATGAAGAAGCAGTTAGGATAGCTGATAAGATAGGTTATCCGGTGATGATTAAGGCTTCAGCCGGAGGAGGAGGAAGAGGGATGCGGCTTGCCCATTCTCCGGAGGATTTGCGGGAAGCTTTGCAGACAGCCAGGATGGAAGCGGGAGCTGCTTTTGGCAATGATGAAGTGTATATAGAAAAATATATTGAAGAGCCCAGACATATAGAAATTCAGATTCTGGGAGATGAACATGGCCATATAATACATCTGGGAGAAAGAGACTGTTCTCTGCAGAGGCGGAATCAAAAGCTTTTGGAAGAGGCTCCTTCGGTTTTTGTTGATGAAGAGTTGCGGTATAAGATGGGAATGACAGCCGTTAAAGCGGCGCGCGAAGTAGGTTACTTCAGTGCAGGTACGATAGAATTTTTAGTAGATAAACACAAGAATTTTTACTTTATTGAAATGAATACCCGTATCCAGGTAGAACATCCGGTTACCGAGATGGTTACGGGAATAGACCTGGTCAAGGAACAGATAAAGATTGCAGCTGGAGAAGCTTTAACTTACCGGCAGGAGGATATAAAAATAAACGGCTGGGCTATCGAGTGCCGCATCAATGCTGAAGATCCTGCTAATGATTTTTGTCCTTCTCCGGGTGCGGTTAGCAGATATATTGTTCCGGGAGGCATAGGGGTAAGGGTAGATTCGTCAGTATATCCGGGATATGTTATTCCCCCTTATTACGATTCCATGGTAGCCAAACTTATTGTGTGGGGCAAAGACCGAATGGAGGCAATTGCGCGCATGAAGAGAGCTTTGCAGGAATTTACGGTTGAAGGAGTAAAGACTACTATACCTTTCCATCTCAAGGTTCTGGATAATGCTTTCTATCGGCGGGGAGAAGTTTATACTAATTTTATCCAAAGGCGTATGCAGGAAAAATAACCGAAATAACTGTTTGCAACTAAAAGGAAAACTTTGCTATAATACACCATATAGGACATTGGGAGGTGGAAAGGCGTGGAAAACCAGAAACCGGAAATCGCCAATGAATTGGGAGTAATACGCATAGCAGATGAAGTTGTTTCTACTATTGCTGGTTTGGCAGCCTCAGAAGTAGAAGGGGTAGCTGCCATGAGCGGCACCTGGGGAACAGAACTGGTAGAGAAGCTAGGAAGAAAGAACTATGGCAAAGGTATAAAAGTGGAAGTTAGCGGGGAAGAAACCAAAATCGATATTTTTGTCGTAGTAGAGTTTGGTTATCCTATTCCGCAGGTAGCAGGCAATGTGCAAAAAGAAGTAAAGATGGCGGTAGAAACTATGACCGGGTTAACTGTAACCCAGGTAAATGTTTATGTAGCAGGAGTTTCGATGAAAAAGTCAGCTAACCCAGATAATAACAGTGAACTGGCTGCTGATGTGGAAAAATAATCGGAAAGGGAACTTTTATAACCCCCTGTGTGGCCAGGGGGTTATTTGTTATTATTATGCTTAGAAAGAGGGGGAAAAAATGTCCTTAGGGTGGCGTTTTTTACTGTTTTTATATAACCTGATATTTTTAGGTTTGGCCGGTGCTGTTCTGGCCGGTGCTGCTGGCAGACCGGAGCCGATGCATTATGCAAATCTTCTTTTTTCTACCCCGGAAAATAGGATTCTGTCTGGCGTTTGTGCTTTAGTCTTAATAGTTGTTTTTGTTTATATTATGTTAAGAGCCCTAATTCCGGAAAAGAAGCCTAAAACGGTGGTTATAGACCAGAGCCTTAACGGGCAAGTTCTCATAACTATAGAAGCGGTAAAGGTTATAATCATGAAAGCGGTAAGACAGGTAGAAGGGGTAAAAGAGATAAAGCCAGCAGTGCGGAACAGTAATAAAGGATTGCTTGTCTATTTGCATATGATGATAAATCCGGAATGCAGTGTCCCAGAGATAACGGAAAAAGTCAAAGATACAGTAAAGAGATATTTGGAGGAATTAGGCGGGTTGAAGGTGGCTGAAGTCAGGATTCTGGTTGATGATTTGGGAACTGCCGGCAATAAACAGCTTAATGCCTGAGAAGGGCATGACTTAGCATGTTGAGGGGGCATAGCTTATGTGGGAAAAATTTTTACTTTTAATACTGCAGGAACACCGGGGAAAGGTATTAGGGATTTTAATAGGACTTGTAGCCGCTATCCTGATAGTAAGTTACGGATTATTGAAGGCGCTTTTTATCATGATTTGCATAGGTTTAGGGTATTTTATTGGTAAAAAGATAGATGAAAAACAGGATTGGGATGAATGGCTGAAAGAAGTTTTTCGCCAACGAGAATAGATAGGGAATATAAGAGAAAGGGAGAGAGTTTTGAGCAGACGCAGAGCAAGGGAGACCGCTTTTAAAGTAGTTTTTCAGGTGGAACAGTCGGGAATAGATCCCGGAGAGGCTTTTGCCTATTTGCTTGAGGAAAAGGATTTGCCGGAAAAGGACCGGGACTTTGCCTGGCGGCTGGTGCAGTCATGCCTTGAGCATAGGGAAAAGATCGACCAGAAAATAGCTCAATACTCCAGGGCCTGGGATATAAGCCGCATGTCGAGTGTGGACCGCAATATAATGCGCATAGCAGCAGCGGAAATGCTTTATTTAAAAGAGGATTTGCCGGTTATCGCTATCGATGAGGCAATTGAGCTGGCTAAAGTATATGGTGATGAGAAGTCTTCTGCTTTTGTCAATGCTATACTGGATAAGATTGCAGGGGAGATAAAATGAAGCTTTATTTAGGTATAGATACCAGTGCTTATACTACTTCTCTGGCCGTAGTAGATGAGGAAGGGAATATATTAAACGATGAGCGGATGCTGCTTAATGTACCCCAGGGAGGAAGGGGGCTCAGGCAGTCAGAAGCTGTTTTTCAGCATATAAAAAACCTGCCCCTTTTATTTGCCAGGATTAAAGGTATAAGTTCTCATCTGGAGGCCATAGCTGTAAGCGATAGGCCCCGGCCGGCAGAAGAAAGCTATATGCCGGTTTTTAAGGCGGGAGAAACCGGGGGGCGTATTTTAAGCCTGGCGGGTAATATTCCCCTTTACCCGGTAAGCCACCAGGAAGGGCATATCATGGCTGGTATCTGGAATAACCCTGTATTGCTGGAAAAAGAAGAGTTTCTGGCGGTTCATTTTTCCGGCGGGACTTCGGAGATCCTCTATGTAAAAAGGGGAAAGACATCTTTTTTTGCCATAGAAGAATGTTTAAAAGGTCTGGATATCCATGCCGGCCAGTTGATAGACCGGGTAGGGGTGGCTATGGGGCTTCCTTTTCCGGCTGGTAAGGAAATGGAAAAACTTTTGCTGGCCGCTGGCAAAAATGAAACCGCCTTGACTATACCTTCTTTTGTAAGCCGGCAGGGTTTTTCTTTTTCTGGAGCAGAGACGATGGCTTTAAAGCTTCTTAAAAAAGGATATTCCCGGGAAGATGTAGCTTTTGCCCTTTTGCGGGTTATTGCCAATACCCTGGAGAAAGCTTTATTGATGATTGGCGAGGAAAGAGGGGTAAAAGATGTGCTCCTGGTAGGAGGAGTGATGGCCAATATCTTTATAAAAGAGCGGCTCATAAAGAGGCTTATGCCTAAAGGGGTTGGATTTAAACTGTATTTTGCCTATCCCCATCTGAGCACTGATAATGCTGTAGGGGTGGCTTTGCTGGCAAGGGCCTGGCATAAAAAATAGGCTAGTTTATATACGGGGTGAAGGAGAATGGGAAAGGGAAATATTTTGTATGGCAGGATGGTAGGGGATAAAATTTTAGAAGAAGTGGCGAAGGGTGTACAGGAGATAAAAGAAAAATATGGCAAATCCCCTCTGCTTATGACTTTGGAGGTAGGAGACAATCCGGCTTCCAGGGTTTATCTTTCCTCGCAAAGAAAAACGGCAGAAGAAGTAGGGATAAATTATGAAACGATTCAACTTTCAGCTGCTACCAGCCAGGAAAGGCTTTTAAATATGATAAGAGATATAAATAAAGACCCTTATATAAATGGATTGATCCTGCACCTGCCCCTGCCCAAACACATAAATACCAAGATTGTCCAGTGGAGTATAGAGCAGAAGAAGGATGTAGAAGGGGTTACTCCTATGAATTTGGGCCAGCTTTTTTTAGGTATGCCAGGATTGATTCCCTGCACGGCCCAATCTATAGTAGCCTTGATAAAGTCTACCGGAGTAGATTTAAAGGGAAGAGAAGTTACCATTATAGGAAACAGCGATATAGTAGGCAAGCCGGTTGCTCTCCTGCTTATGCAGGAAGAAGCTACGGTTACGGTTTGTCAGCTGACTACTTATGAACGAGGCTTTTTAAAAGAGCATGTACAGAGGGCGGAGATATTGATAGTAGCTGCCGGACATCCCGGGCTGGTTAAAGGAGAATGGATTAAAGATGGAGCTATTGTTATAGATGCAGGTATAACCGCGGTTGAAGATAAGATTTTAGGAGATGTCCAGTTTGAGGAGGCAGTAAAAAAAGCGGATTATATAACCCCGGTGCCGGGAGGGGTAGGAATTTTAACCGTTGCCTATCTTATGAAAAATACTCTGGAAGCTTTAAAGTGGCAGCTGAGGGATAATGAAGAAGACTAAAGGGGAAAAGCAAGATGCCTGATTTTGTTACTGTAAGCCAGGTAAATGACTACATAGATGAGCTTATAAAAATAGACGGTGTTTTGTGCGATATCTGGGTGAAAGGAGAAATATCCGGCTGTAAGCTGCACCGGCCTTCCGGGCATATGTATTTTACCTTAAAGGATGAAAGAGGAATCTTAAACTGTGTTATGTTTAAAAGCCGCTGTAAGAGCCTTAATTTTTCTCCAGCTGATGGGCAGGAGGTTCTGGCACGGGGAAGTGTAGCTGTATTTGCTCCTCAGGGCAAATATCAGCTTTATGTGGAAGAAATGAAGCTTTATGGTTTAGGGGAGCTTTTTCGCTATTTAAGCGAATTGAGGGACAAACTGGAAAAGAAGGGGTATTTTGCTCCGGAAAATAAAAAGCCTCTATCCCGTTTTGCCCAAAGGATAGGTATAGTTACTTCCCAGGATGGTGCAGCCCTTCGCGATATGTGGCGTATTTTAAAAAGCCTGCATCCTGGAGTAGAGGTGGTGCTGGTACACAGTGCGGTACAGGGAGCGGAGGCTCCTTATGAACTGGCAGCAGGGATAAGAAGGCTTAATGAATATGGAGAGGTTGATGTCATAATTATCGGAAGGGGTGGGGGATCAGTGGAAGATTTAATGGCTTTCAATACCGAAGAGGTAGTGAAAGCTATATATGAATCGAAAATCCCTGTTATTTCTGCGGTGGGACACGAAGTAGATTTTTGTCTGGCTGATCTGGCTGCTGATGTGCGGGCAGCTACTCCTACCCAGGCAGCGCAGATAGCCGTACCGGATTTGAGCCGTTTAAGTGAAGAAATGATTAATTATCGCCAGCGTCTGGTCAATCTGCTGGCAAAAAAGATTTCCTATTACAGTGAAGTTTTGGATAAAATTATGATGAGAAAGATCTGGCAGGAACCGGAGTATATACTGCAGAAGAAAGGAGAATATTTAGACAGGCTTAGTAAAGATTTAATCCGCAGCATGATGGATATACGAAAAAGAAAGTCTTACCAGCTGGCTTTAGCTGTATCTGCTCTGGAAAATCTGAGCCCCCTTAAGGTTTTACAGCGGGGTTATGCGGTTATTCTCAAAGATGGACAGGTGGTAAATAGTGTGGCAAAGGTAGAAGAGGGGGAAAGAGTTATGGCTAAATTGCGGGATGGAAACATCATCCTGGAGGTAAAAGGCAGGGAGAGAGAAGAATTATGGAAAATATAAGTTTTGAAGAAGCCTTACAACGCCTGGAAGAAATAGTAAGGAAATTGGAAAATGGCGATTTGAGCCTGCAGGAATCGCTTATGGTTTTTGAAGAAGGCATTAAGCTATCTTTTTATTGTCAGCAGGAACTGGAAAAAGCAGAAGCCCGCATAAAGAAACTGCTGAACCGGGAAGATGGGGGATGGGAGCTGGTCCCATTTGATATAGGGGAAGGTGGCGCATGAAAAGGATAGCTTTTAATGAAAACTTATTCCAGCAGATGTTTAAGGAAAAACAAAGTTATGTAGAGCGATGTTTACATGATTCTTTTGCCAGGATAAAAGGCTATCCTCCTATTATACATGAAGCCATGCATTATGCCCTTTTTAACGGGGGAAAAAGGATAAGGCCTATTTTAGTTTTGGAAGGGGCCAGGCTGGCAGGGGGGAAGCCGGAAGATGTAGTTCTGACTGCCTGTGCGGTGGAGATGATTCACTGTTATTCCCTGGTACATGATGACCTTCCGGCTATGGACAATGATGATTTTCGGAGAGGAAAGCCTACCTGCCATAAGGTATATGGTGATGCGGTAGCTATTTTAACCGGAGATGCTCTTCTTACAGCTGCTTTTGAACTTATGGCCTGTAATGCTGAAGTGCCGGGAATTATGCCGCAAAACGTGGCCCGAGCCATAGCAGAGGTAGCGGAAGCCGCAGGCAGCAGGGGTATGATTGGAGGACAGGTTATAGACCTGGGAACCGAAGGGAAAAAAATAGACTATGCTACCTTAAAGACGATGCACAGGCTTAAAACAGGAGAGCTTTTTAAGGCTTCTTTGAAAGCAGGAGCTATATTACAGGGGATGCCCGAGGATAAGCTCCAGTGCCTGGAAGATTATGCTTATAATTTTGGTCTGGCATTTCAGATAACAGATGATATCCTGGATGTAAAAGGAGACCAGAATATTACAGGCAAGCCGATAGGCAGTGATGAGAAAAACAGGCGCACTACTTATGTAAGCCTTTTTGGTATAGAAAAGGCATGGGATATGGCCGAAGAAAGAATAGAGGAATGTATTGACAGTTTGCGTGATTTTGGGGAGGAAGCTGAGTTTCTGCGGCAGCTTGCCTGTTTTGTACTGTATCGCAATTATTAGTTTGCTTTTATTTGCGCAATATGTTAAAATACATCTCTCAACAATTATTTATAAATTATGGTATAATATTAATCGAACCGTAGCTGGCAAAAGGTTGCAGTATTCTAGTCAACCCTTTTGGTGTCGAAGACGGGCCTAAAAATCCGTTAAGGGCACATCGATGAAGCTTCTGGTACTGGCTTTTGACGCCCAGTCAGGGGTCAGTGCTGGGAGTTAAGAATATAGGGGCAATCCGCAATGGCATGCGGACATGACCCCTATGTTCGCGGAGGCTCATCACCGCAAGGTGGTGAGAAAACCTGCATTCGGTTAAAGCTGGGTGCAGTGTAGCCTGCCTTGAGTGGTGGCGGCGGATAAACCTGGTAGGTGGCAGTATCTTGGCCAGGATACTGCTGCCTGTTTTGAAACCGTCTGCTGCAAAAGAGGCTAGACACCAAGTAGGGTTGTTGAGGAAAACTCCTAGACTGTGCGCATTTTTGCGCGGTTTATCGAGGATTAAAGTGCGTACTTAGTGGTAATCCAGTCTCACTTGCGGTGACGCGGTGAAGCGGGCATAAAGGGAAACCGCCCATTTGGCAACAAATGGGAGACCCGCTGGGAAAACCTACTGGACCTATGTCGCAGCGTTTACTCGATAAACAACCTTTTGCCAGAACCGTTTTTTTTTATCTGGAGGAAGCGAAAAATTGCGAAGATACATACAAAGGGAAAATCTGCTTTCCGGTTTAATAGTAGCCTTTTTTACCTTTTTTATTGCCCTTGTCATTAGCCTGGGTTCGGAAGCTCTGGTAAGGGCAGTAAATAGTGTAATACTGGCTATTATTTTATTATTTTTAGTTATTTTTACCGGTATATGTTTTGATATAGTAGGAACAGCGGCTACCGCTGCTGATCTGCCTCCTTTTAATGCTAAAGCGGCTAAAAAAGTGCCTGGGGCCAAACAGGCGGTGAAGCTCATACGCAATGCCGATATAGTAGCTAATTTTTGTAATGATGTGGTAGGAGATGTAGCCGGTACTTTAAGTGGAGCCATAGGGGCAGGAATAGTTATAAGCCTGGTGGATGTATTAGATTTAACTAATACTGTCTTGCTGGGGGCTTTGATGACCAGTTTCATTGCTGCTTTGACCGTAGGAGGAAAAGCGGTGGGAAAAAGTATAGCCTTAAGCCATGCGGATAATATTATTTTCAGGGTGGCTCTTATTATAAACTGGTGGGAAAGAATTACTGGATTAGAATTATTTTCTAATAGAAGGTGATAGCGCTAATGCCCAGAATAATAGACGGGATAAATTCACCTGGAGACTTAAAAAAACTCAATATTCCTATGATGAACAAGCTGGCAGAAGAAATAAGGGAACTTTTGGTCCACACGGTTTCCCAGTGTGGAGGACATCTGGCTGCCAATCTGGGGGTAGTTGAGCTTACTTTAGCCCTGCATTATGTTTTTAATTCGCCGGTGGACAAAATTATTTGGGATGTAGGCCATCAGAGCTATGTGCATAAAATATTGACCGGACGTAAAGACAAAATGCCTACTTTAAGGCAGTATGGGGGGCTAAGCGGTTTCCCCAAATATGAAGAATCCGCGCATGATGTTTTTAATACCGGACACAGCAGCACCTCGATTTCCGCTGCTTTAGGATTAGCTTTGGCCCGGGATCTTAAAGGGGAAAAGTATTCGGTAGTTGCGGTTATAGGTGATGGGGCTCTTACTGGAGGCATGGCCTTTGAAGCTTTGAACCATGCCGGACATGCGGGAACTGATATTCTGGTAGTTCTCAATGATAATGAAATGTCTATTTCTAAAAATGTAGGTGCTTTATCAAGCTACTTAAACCGCCTTCGTACCCAGCCTTCGTATTTTCGTACCAAGGAAGAGATTGAAACCGTATTACACAAGATTCCGGGTATAGGGCCTAATATTGCCCGGGCTGCTGGCAGAGTCAAAGATATGGTAAAATATATAATGGTGCCCGGGGTTTTTTTTGAAGAACTTGGCTTTACTTATATAGGGCCGGTTAACGGCCATGACCTGCATGAACTTACCCTGGTACTGGCCAATGCTAAGAAGATGAAAGGGCCGGTGCTCATCCATGCTATAACCGAAAAAGGCCGCGGATATGAACCTGCCCGCCGTAATCCTGATATTTTCCACGGTATTGGCCCTTTTGATGTGGATACAGGAAGTCCCATAAAGAAAACGGTAAAGACTTATACGGAAATATTCAGCGAATTTATCGTAACCAAGGCTGAGCAGGATAGAAATATCGTAGCTATAACTGCAGCTATGGCGGGAGGAACAGGTCTTGAATCT
This sequence comes from Thermosyntropha lipolytica DSM 11003, assembly GCF_900129805.1. GTDB lineage: Bacteria > Bacillota > Syntrophomonadia > Syntrophomonadales > Syntrophomonadaceae > Thermosyntropha > Thermosyntropha lipolytica. The sequence goes on along the minus strand of NZ_FQWY01000008.1, from coordinate 5,550 downwards.
TTTGCCAAAAAGTTTCCGGATCGCTTTTTTGATGTAGGCATTTGTGAACAGCATGCGGTGACTCTGGCTGCCGGGATGGCCAGAGGGGGCTTGCGCCCGGTAGTTGCTATTTATTCTACTTTTCTGCAGCGGGCATATGACCAGATTATACACGATGTAGCCCTGCAAAGGCTTCCGGTGGTATTTGCCATTGACCGGGCCGGGCTGGTAGGGGAGGATGGTCCTACCCATCACGGGGTTTTTGACATTTCGTATCTGCGCAGTATTCCTAACCTGGTTATAATGGCTCCTGCGGATGAAAATGAATTTTTAGATATGCTGGAAACGGCTTTTACCCTTGATATGCCGGTAGCAGTAAGGTATCCGCGCGGGGTAGGAGAAGGGGTAAGGATTGAGGAAAATAGAAATATAATCGCGCCAGGAAAAAGCAGGCTACTGCAGGAAGGGAAGGATTTAGGAATAATTGCAGTAGGGCGGGGAATGAGCATTGCCCGGGATGTAGTAAAACTCCTGCAGGAAAAAGGGGTTGAAGTTTATCTGGTGGATGCCCGCTTTATAAAGCCGCTGGATGAGGAACAGTTTATAAAAATGGCTAAGAAAGTGAAAAGATTAGTTACTATTGAAGAGGGCTGCCTGGCGGGAGGATTTGGCAGCAGCGTTCTGGAAATACTGGCTGATAATGGAATAGAAGCTGATGTTATGCGTATAGGAGTTCCGGACGAATTTATCGACCACGGAAAAGTGGAGGTATTGTGGGAATATATAGGTATGAACCCGGTTTCCGTAGCGGAAAGTATAGCAAGCCGCTGGCCGGACTTGCTTGATTATAAAAAATGGGAGTTGTTCCGGTTTGGCCAAAGTTAGATTAGATGTGCTTATGGTAGAAAAAGGAATGGTAACGAGCCGGGAAAAAGCCAGGGCTTTAATTTTAGCAGGAGAAGTGCTGGTAAATGGCGTAAGAATAGATAAACCAGGTACTCTGGTAGAAGAAGATGGTCAAATTCTTTTACAGAGAAAGGGACCTGTCTATGTAAGCCGGGGAGGCTTAAAGCTGGAAAAGGCGATAAAGGTATTCGGCATTGATTTTAAAGACAAGGTAGTCCTGGATGTAGGTGCTTCTACCGGCGGTTATACAGATTGTGCCTTACAGCATGGAGCCCGCAAGGTATATGCTGTGGATGTAGGCTATGGCCAGCTGGACTGGTCTTTACGCAATGATCCCCGGGTTATAAATATGGAAAAGACTAATGTGCGATATCTTACCCTGGATGATCTGGGGGAGCTGGTGGATATTGTAACGATTGATGTTTCTTTTATATCTACCCTCCTGGTTTTTCCGGTGGTGAAAAATTTAATCCAGCCTGAAGGATTGATAGTATCACTCATCAAACCTCAGTTTGAAGCGGGGAGAGAAAAGGTAGGCAAAAAAGGGGTTGTAAGGGATCCTCGGGTACATGAAGAAGTTTTGTACCGGTGTATTAAAGGGGCTTTAGATGAAGGTTTAAACTGTACAGGGATAACTTATTCTCCCATCACTGGTCCCCAGGGGAATATCGAATATTTTATAAAACTGAGCCGGAAAGAAGCTGTTCTACCGGACATGGCAAAAGAGATAAAATCAGTGGTGGCCGCAGCGCACAGCGAGCTGGGAGGGCATTAAGGTGAAAATTCTTTTGGTTAATAACCGTTTTAAAGAAAATACCGAAATTATGGCCCAGGAGGTAGCTAAAAAACTTTTAAGCCAAGGGTGCCGGGTGGAAGTAGATAATGGCGAAGCCTTGCCTCAACTTGAAGATGTGGATATCATAATGGTTTTGGGGGGAGATGGCACCATTTTAAGGGCTGCCAGACAGTATGCAAGGTTTAAGGTGCCGCTTTTAGGGGTAAATATGGGGACAGTTGGCTTTTTAAGCCATATTAAAGTTGAGGAAATAGAAACCTGTTTAGAAAAGTTTGTCCGCGGGGATTATACAGTTGATGAGCGGATGATGCTAAAAGCGCTGGTATATAGAGATGGTACTTTGTATAAAGAACTTGGGGCCTTAAATGAGGTGGTAGTGCGCACCAAAGTACCAAGACTCCTGTCGCTTCCCCTGTACATAGAAAGAGAAAAAATCGCCGATTATAAGGGAGATGGGGTTATAATAGCTACCCCTACCGGCACGACAGCTTATTCCCTTTCCGCAGGAGGGCCGGTTTTGGAACCGGAAATGGAAGCTCTGGTCATAACTCCTGTTTCTTCTTATGTTTTGGCACGCCGTCCTCTGGTAGTAAGAGGAGATCGGGTTTTGGCTTTAAAAAATACCGGAAATGGAGAAGAAATATTGTGTGCTGACGGGCAGATCAATGTGGATCTTTTGCCCGGGGATGAGATTATTGTCCAAAAGGCAGATTATAAGCTGAGGCTTTTAAATATAAAAAAACCTTCTTTTTTTCACCATTTTGATGAGCGGTTAGGGAGGGTGTAAAAGGAAAGATTTATGTTTAAGATGCCACTTAAAAGCGCAGTTAACATTTCCCATCTGGTAGTGAGCGGGGTGGTAAAGGAAGGAGATACCGTAATTGATGCCACCTGTGGGCGCGGCCATGATACGCTTTTTTTGGCCCGGCTGGTAGGAGAAAAAGGAAAAGTCCTGGCTTTTGATATTCAGGAAGAGGCTATAGAGTCAACTTATGCTTTATTAAAATCCCATCAGATGGAAAAAAGGGTTATACTTATAAAAGAAGACCATGCCCGGATGAAGGATCATGTGCAGGAAGAGGTAAAAGCCTGCATGTTTAACCTAGGTTATCTCCCAGGAGGAGATCATGCCGTAAAAACGGAAGGAGAAAAGAGTTTAAGGGCAGTAAAGGCTGCTCTTGACCTTCTAAGCCCGGGAGGGGTAATAACCGTGGTAGGTTATCCAGGACATGAGGGAGGAGAAGAAGAGGTTTTTCTTATCCGGGATTATCTTATTTCTCTTCCCCAGCAAAGGTTTGAAGTCTGGGAAACGAGGTTTATAAATCAGGTTAATAAACCTCCCTGTATAATGGTGATACAAAAGTTATAGGTGGTGGTATCTGTTAATATGAAAGCCCGCAGGCATTTTGCCATAATAGATATAATATCCAACCAGCGTATAACTACCCAGGAAGAGCTTTGTGAAGCCCTGAGGAAAAACGGCTTTGATGTTACCCAGGCTACGGTTTCCCGGGATATAAAAGAGTTGCAGCTGGTTAAAATTCCTGATAAGGAAGGTTACCGCTATGCGCTGCCTGCTCCTGCGCCCCTTATTGCTTCTCAGGAAAGGATGAAAAGGGCTTTTGCTGATGCGGTGGTGAACATCGATTATAGTGGCAATATAGTAGTTGTCAAAACCCTTCCCGGAGCTGCACAGTCGATTGCTTCTATCATCGATAATTATGATAATCCGCGTATTTTAGGTACCGTAGGCGGAGATGATACGGTTTTTGTAGTGGTAAAACCGGAGAAGGCAGCAGAAGAAATCGCCGCGGAATTCAGAAGTTTTATCATGCCGGTTTAGAAATGGAATCCGGGAATATGGGGAGAGGTGGAAGGGGATTTTTATGCTGCAGGAAATATATATAAACAATTTTATTCTTATCGATGAATTACGTCTGGAATTTGATAAAGGACTTAATGTATTAACCGGGGAGACCGGAGCCGGTAAATCGATTATTATTGATGCCCTGGGACTGATTATGGGGGAGAGGGTAAGAAACGATCTCTTAAAGGACGACAGCCGCAAAGCGGTGGTAGAAGCTGTTTTCAGTCTGGAAAGTGAAGAACTTAAAGCTATGCTTAAAGAAAATGGATTTATGGAAGAGGAAGATGAAAGCCTTATCATAACCCGGGAAATGTATCCCCAGGGGCGGAGCGTAGCCCGCATAAATGGACATACGGTTAATATAACTTTTTTGCGCAAAATTGCTCCCTGGCTGGTAGATATGCATCTGCAGCATGACCATTTAACTATGCTGCGTCCGGAGAAGTATTTAACCTATATCGACAGCTTTGTTCCTGAGGCTAAAGATTTGCGAGCCAGAATAAAAGAGGTTTATAAAGAATATCGACGCCAGATAAAAGAACTGGAAGAGATAAAACAGGAAGAAAAGGATAGGGCTCAGAAGCTTGATTTTCTGGCTTTTCAGATAAATGAGATAAAAAAGGCCGATTTAAAACCGGGAGAGGAAGAAGAATTAAACGAACTGGCAGAGAAAATGCGCAATGCGCATATGCTGGCCAGAGCTGCTGATCAGGTTTTAAAACTGGTTTACAGTGATGAAAACAGTTCCAGTGCTTATGATAATATAGCTTCTGCTGTTGCTATTCTGCAGGGAAGCAAAAAAGACGCTTTTCTGGAAGGTTTATGCCGCCGCCTGGAAGATGTGTATTACAGCCTGCAGGAAATAGCCGAAGAACTTTCCCGCTACCGGGATAGTTTAGATTTTGAACCTGGCCTTGTAGATGAGGTAGAAGCCAGACTGTATGAGATAGGCAAACTTAAAAAGAAATATGGAGGAAGTGTGGCTGAGATCCTTGCTTTTTTGGACAGGGCAGAAAAGGAATGGGAAAGATTAAGCCGGGCAGAAGAAAGGCAGGAAGACCTGCTTCAGAGTATAGCCCTGGTGGAAAAAGAGTATCTTGCTCTGGCTGACGAACTTACCAGAATAAGGCAAAAAGGAGCGCAGCTTTTGGAAGAGAAAGTTAATAAAGAATTAAAAGAGCTTAATATGCCTTACATAAAATTTGCGGTAGTTCTGGAAAAAGGAGAAGAATTTTCCGCTGATGGCCTGGATAAAGCTGAATTCATGTTTTCGCCCAATCCGGGTGAAGAAATGAAACCCTTGTCCCGGATTGCGTCGGGAGGAGAAATATCTCGCTTTATACTGGCTTTAAAGAAAGCTCTGGCTGAGGCTTATGAAGTTCCCACCCTTATATTTGATGAGATCGATGTAGGGGTAGGAGGGACTGCTCTTACAGCTATGGCTAAAAAGCTAGCTGAGCTTTCCCGCAGCCATCAGGTTATCCTGGTTACCCATTCGCCCCAGATTGCTAGCTATGCCCACAAGCATTATCTAATCGAAAAAGAAGTGCAAAACGGGCAAACCTTTACCCGGGTTAAAAAACTTGATTATGCCGGCAGGATCAAAGAGCTGGCCAGGATGCTGGGAGGAGAAAACTATTCGGAGATTACTTTAAAACATGCCGGAGAAATGCTGGACCGGGCTATACTGGAAGCCTGAGGGATTCCCCTCAGGCTTCAGATTGTAGACAAAACCGCTTTTAGAGGTGCTAATCTAAAAGCGGTTTTCTTTTTTACATGCGAGATAATATGTAAAATATACCAAAAGCCAAAATTTGAAAATAAAAAAACACCATATACTGGTGTTGCCGGAGGGAGTTCTTTCTGTTTTCTTTTCCAGGTGGCTAACTTCTTTAAATTCATGCAGGCAAACAGAAGCGTGAGGTAATCTCCTACTTTCCTCAAGCCTCTTAAAGTTGCATCTATAAATACTGCATCTGCCTGTACAAATCCACATTCTACT
>NZ_FQWY01000016.1 GCF_900129805.1 Thermosyntropha lipolytica DSM 11003 | reverse complement strand
ATGGGTTGGAGTCGGGAAGGACTGCGAGCAATGGCTGAACTGCGAGCATACTTAAGTAGCGGCGGCAAGATCAGCCTGAAGCATTTAAAACAGGAACCAAAGAAAAGCTATAGCCTAGAAAAAGCTATGGCCTTAAAGGTCAGCAATACCTTTACCAGAACACGTGAACAATTAAATAATGTGCCCATATTAAGCAAAGGTAAAGTGATACCAATGTTTAAATGTTTGAAAGATATGCATAATGGAACATCTAATTTATAAACCAAAATAGAGTGGTCATTAATTTATAAATATCCTATAAAAAGTTGACACTATCAAAAAAATGAAAAACCTTTGACTATTTTTAAAATAGATGCTATAATAAACATCGTTGCGGAGCTGTGGTGTAGCGGTTAACATGCCGGCCTGTCACGCCGGAGATCGCGGGTTCAATTCCCGTCAGCTCCGCCATAAAAAAGAATTTAAAATCACAAGGTTGACAATCTAAAACCAGGTGGATATAATAATCAATGCGGCAAGACAAACATAATAGTTTCTGCCTCGGTAGCTCAGTCGGTAGAGCAGTGGACTGAAAATCCACGTGTCGGTGGTTCGATTCCGCCCCGAGGCACCATGATAAGCGGAAGTGGCTCAGTGGTAGAGCATCGCCTTGCCAAGGCGAGGGTCGCGAGTTCGAATCTCGTCTTCCGCTCCATAAAGTAAAACAGGCGTTACGCGAGTAACGCTTTTATTTTGTTATAAAAACTTGTCCAGTGTTTTATATAAATTACTTACCTGGCTAAAACCTCGAGGTTTTGCTTGCAATATAAGAAAAAAGCTGTTATAATAAATCCTGCGTGAGAGATAAACCCTTTACGGGGGCGGGTGGCGAAGTGGCTAACGCTGAGGTCTGCAAAATCTCCATTCACCGGTTCGAATCCGGTCCCGCCCTCCATAGAAGAAGGATTAACATGCCCGGGTGGCGGAATAGGCAGACGCACGGGACTTAAAATCCCGCGGTTGGTGACAACCGTGCCGGTTCGACCCCGGCCTCGGGCACCATATATAAAAAATAGGGACGCTTAAAAAAGCGTCTTTTTACTTTATTCAGCCTTAAAAAGCCTGGCTTTTACAGCCAGGCTTTTTCGCTATCTATTATTTAACATAATCAACATAGCTTGATCCCGACAAAAAGAACTACACTTTTTCTTATAGTGCGGGGATTTAGCAGGTGATACTGTTTGTGTTCCAGTATAATTACAGGACACAGCTCGGCATCAAGCGGCAGCTCAGGCCAGATAATATAGCCTAAAAATGGTTTGGTAAAATGGGCAAAATGCACCTTCTGATCATCAGATGTTGAGCTGTAGGTTACTTCAAATGTTACATGCCCACTAATAATGACTTTCGTTCCTTCCAGGGTTTTAATAGTTTTTATAGAATCTATCTCGGCTATAACTTCAAAATTTATAATTTTTTCTACATCAGGTTTTAATACTGGTATTTCAAGGGTTCCATCTATCAAAATCTGAGTATAATGATCAGGCAGATTATCTATTATATAAGTGTGTGAAGTTTCTGCCGTAAGCCCTCCACAGTCAGTTGCTACTGCTTTTACTACATGAGCCCCTTCGGCAAATTGTGCCGTATCCCATTCGTAAATAAACTGGATATCCGTATCATTGCCTACTATTTCTGTGTGCACGAGCACATCATCGATATATATATCTACTTTAGCCAGACATTCATTGTCATGGGCAGATATCAGGAGGTCTACTACCTCTGAAACCGTAGAACCATCCGGTGGTGAAACTATATTTACCACCGGTGGGGTGTTATCGATTACGATATCGAGGATTTTGGCAGTAGTATTTGAGCATCCGTCAAAAGCAGTTACTTTCAGCTTATAAGGCCCATCAGGAAGTAAAGTGGTATCAAAAGAAACCGCATAGACGTTATCAAATGAAGTAGTTACAATAGCAATAAGGTTATAGTTTATTCCGCCATCATTTGAATATTCAAAAACAGTCTCGGTAACCCCTACATTATCAGTAGCACTTGCTTTAAGTGTTATATAACCTTTTATAAAACTGTTGTTTATTGGTGATATCCAGCTAACCGCAGGAGGAGTATTATCGATGGTAAATGTACTGTCTGATGTATTCTCTCCTTCTAATTCTCCATCCGAAGCTATAACCTTAATGAGATAATTGCCACTGCTGGGAAGCCCTGACGTATTCCAAACATAAGACATGGCAGTAAGTCCGCTGACCAGAGTGTTATAGCTAGCTCCTCCATCGGTTGAGTACTGAATTTTATAGGTTAAAGGATCTCCATCCGGATCAGATGCCACCCAGGTAATGGTAGTTCCGTTACAGATTATTTCGCCCCCATTAGGATTTAATACTGTAACCTGGGGAGGACGGTTTATTATGCTAACTTCAGCTGTATCAGTTATGCTGTAGCTGGCCGGGGAAGTATCTGTACCGGTCATGGTAACCTGGTTTATAAATGTGCGGGTAGTTGCCGGTGGTGCCAGAACAGTAAGGGTGATAGTATAGGCGGCGGGATTAAGTGGTGGAATAGGGGGCATATTCCAGGTAATAACATTGCCTACAATTGAACTGGGAGCCGGCACAGCTGATACAAAAGTAAATTCCGGAGGCAGGGTATCTTTTACCACTACATTATTCAGAGATAAGGTACCGTAATTGCCCAAAGTAATAGACCAGGTAATCATGTTATTGGGATTTACAGTTTGATAAGCCGGCGTTTTATCAAGAAAAGGTGCGGCACCCGGAGTAGCTTGAATAGAAGTACAGTAATTTAGTGAGTAGCTTTCATTGAAGTTGTCATCATAATAGGTATAGTATGAAGCAACGGTGTTAAAGCCGGGACTGGGAGGTGTTACACTGGCCGTAAAAGTCAGTATGGTACCAGGGCCGGTATGCCCGGAAAGAGCAGTTTCATCCCAGGTAAGGGTTTGCCCTACTATACTGGTGGGGGGAATGCTGGCGTCAAAATTATAGGTTGCAAAGGGAGCCAGGGTGATAGTAACCGAAGCTGAGGTGGCCTCACTGCCTCCTTCATTATCCAGAGAAAAGACCACGTTACTTGGAAACCCAACCGGTATATTTAAAGGTGAAGCATTAAGTGCAATACGAGGTTTGCCTACGGAAAAGAGTACGGAATTAAGAAGGTAACGCAAAAAAATCATGTCAGTATTAGCTGTATGAGTATAAGGTTTTTTCATATCATAAGTGTACTCATGCCCGCCTTCATATACGATTTTACCTGCTCCCGTGCCGCCTTTATAGCTGCCTGCGGCTAGAAAATCATAATTTAAAGTTCCTCTTCTAAAATAAGCCAGCCTTTGGGCGGAAGGCAGATAGGTTGCAGTCCAGGTGTTTACAGCTCCTCCCGGACGGCTGGGGGCAGTTGGGGTAGAAACAGCCTGGGTTAAAGGGAAATCAGGTTTTTCTACGAAAAAGGTATCTCCTTGATTAGCTACGGAAAATGTGCTGGTTATAAAAGGACCTACAATATTTTCAATACTCTGTATCGAGTGGCAGGTAGCATGCAGCATGCCGCCTATACGCAAAAATGTATCTAAAGCATCGCGGGCCGCAACTTCTACCGGGTTATTTCCTGACCAGTCCCTATCATTGGTATGGGCCGACAGGAATATGTCATATTTTAATCTTTTGCATGGATCAGCTGCACTGCTTAAAAAACCATAATTGGCAATAGTGGCATGGTCAAGCACATCGGGGGAACTGGTAGTCCACACATTTCCATTAGAATCAGGAATTCCTGCACTGTTAAGATATTTTATTATTACTCGAGCATTACGCTCTTCTATACTTATGCGAGGAGCCCGCCTGAGGGTCATGGCAACAGGAGCGGTAAAAGCTGCGGTTGCTTGATGGACAGTTACCGAATGATTAAGCTGCCATGATTGAATTATAGGAAGGGCTAAAGCTGCATAGCTGAAATCGATTATAAAAGGGCCTCCGGAGTAGTTGTGGCTGTTTATTATAGCAGAAGTTTGTATATCCTGAGCTGAGGCAATAAAGTCTGTATCGTCAACACTAGTTTTCCCCGGCTTAATAGCCCATTTGACCGGAATCCCCTGCTTGAGCAGTGCATATACCAGGCCATAGGCGCTTATCATGCCGGTGTCGATAGCGGCTCCATTCTGATAGGTAGTATCCATAGGAATGATGTAGGAACCAGGAGAAAAGTATTCGACTGCCATTTTTACCCTCCTTTCGGTTAAGGATTATTCTGGGTTATATCAATATGAATAACGATTACCTTGGATAAGTGCCTGTTATCTATCATATGAATCTGGGCATGTTCTTCGGTGATTTCTACACATATAGGACTGCCAGGGGGAGGGCCTCCAGGCCATTCTATCAGTTTGGCAAATGGTTCTTCAAAATGGGCTCCATGTACCTGCTGGTCTGGTACATCAGCTACATATTTTATGACAATTTGGGCTAAGCCTTCTATAATAACTTTGCGTACAGGCAGAGGAGGCTGGTCATCAGTCATAAGTCTGGTATCGATGACTTCTGCTTTGGTAATTTGGTAGCGGATCATATACCCCAAAAGCTTTTCCATAGGGGGGTTTTTATCTGGTATAGTAAGATTATGGTTTATAACGATTTCATCCCACATATTTATCCCCTCTCATTTATCAGGTTTTTTTCTTAAGCCAGATAAGAAGTATTATTTCATAAGAGATAGTGCGCTCATCGATTTGCGAATATTGCTCGTATTCCACGCAAACATGTACTATATACTGACTAATATCAAAATCCAGGGGGAGAAGTGATCCGTCCTTATTCTTTATCAGGGCCTGGAAAGGAATATCAAAGTGGGCAAAATGCACTTTCTGGTCTTCGGTTTTTGCTATATACTCGATTCCTATCATAAATTTTCCTACCGTAAGAATTTTTTTCCCCGGCGGCTTTTTTACGGTTATGGTTATAAATTTAGTTATATCTATTTCATGCATAGTATTAAAAATTTGTTCTTTAGGAGGTTTGTTGCTTGGTATTTCTACGATTCCATTTAGAGGTAACTGGGTGTAGTAATCTATTTCATCGCCGGGGCGGGGACAAAGTTCAAAGCTGGTTTGGCCGCTTGTGCAGTATTTCTCCATTACACTTATCCTCCTTAAGGTAGTTTTTAACAATAAGAACCTCCGTTTGGAGGCTCTTAAATTAATAATTTACTATTTGCCTTATTATTTTCTATATACTTCCAGGCGGATCAGGAGCGCTTTGAAAATCCTTCTTTCATCTTCTTTTATAAAGATAGCTTTTTCGATGACAGGTTTAACTATGATTGGGGTTCCCTGCGGTGGGCCTCCCGGCCACTCGATAAGGGTACAGAACTGAACATCAAAGTGAGCTAAGTGTACTTGCTGGTCATCTACAAGAGCAGAATATTTAATTTTTATTTTAGCTATACCAGTTATAATAACTTTTCTAAGCTGCAGGGAAGTGTCTTCAGGATAGACTAAAGGAGTGTCTATTACTTCTGCTTTGGTTATTTCTATATCAACCATGGTATCTAATATACATTCCATTGGGGGTTTTTGCGGGGGGATGATCAGTTTGCTGTCAATAGGCACTTCCGTAAATACCCCGGTAAAAGTAAGCATATAATTACCTCCTTAAAGAATTATTTTTTCTCCAGCCAGATTAAAAGGACCAGAACCGCTTTTATCTCTCTTTTGCTTAATTGATGGTATTGTTCATGTTCCAGGCATATATGAATTTTATAGTCTTCTATATCGAAGTCAGGGTCATCTATGAGGCCGCGGTTAGTATAAGGATCACAGGGACGATAGCCTATTATTCCCTGAAAGGGGATATCCCAGTGGGCAAAATGTACCTGCTGTTCAGGCATATCAGCTGAGTATTCAATGCCAAGTTTCAAGGTGCCGCTTATTACTAATTTTTTACGCAGTTTCTTTTCGCGGTCTCCCAGGTCTACAGTTATAACTTCGGCACTCGTAACCACAAAATTTTTGATTACATTGGTGATCAGTTCTTTATCCGGTTTTTGAGGCGGTATATATAAATGTTCACATATAATTATTTCCGTAAAATAATGCTGTTCAGGGTGGGTAGGACATAATACATCAGATAAGCTTACAGTATCATTTAAGCAAGTCACTTTATGAGCCCTCCTTTATGATATTTCTTCTGCCCAGATAAGAAGCAGCAGCTCAAAATACATTTTGCGTTCATCTATCTGCCTCTTAATCAGTTTTTCAATACAGACATGAACGACATAACCACTGGTGAATATGGAGTCATGAGGATCAATGAGCAGGCCGCAGTCATTTAAAAGTATAGTCTGGAAAGGCAGTTGAGCACGGAAGAAGTGTACCTTTTGATCGGGAGTTAAAGCAGAATACTGGATTCCCAAATAGATATTGCCGGCAACAAAGATTTTGTTTCCGGGATTAGGCTGATACGGTATAGGATCAAAAGGAAGAGTTACCGTAACCGTCTGGACATCAACCAGTTCAGCTTTGACATCGACATTTACTATTTGTTCAGCGGAAGGCTTTTGAACAGGAATTTCTACCACATCAGATACAAATATCTCCTTAAAATACTTGGCGACTCTATCCGGATAAGCGGGACAGAGTTCCACTACACTGGCAGGCATCAGAGTCATTATTAAACCTCCTTAATACTTTTTAAATATTGAATTAATTTACATTTATTTGCCTGATGTATTTTATGTAAAAAGGCAAATGGGGGTTACCGTTTCTAAGCGGGAGGAAAACAAAAGTCTTGCGTTTTGAATATTTTATAAGTAAGAAAAAAGCTTTGTGTGATAATGCTTTTATGGAATAAGCCCATGAAGAAAGGATGATAAAAATGTTTGATAAGATTGAGTATCATGGTTTACCTGAAAGATATCCGCCCCGAGATCATATCTGCCACTACAAACAGATAAGCATCAATGAACATCTAGTTGTTCCCTGTGTTAAACCCCCGATAGAACAGCTGTTAGAGGTGAAGGTACATCCGGTAGTAGATGAATGTGTGGTTATAGATACCCCGGTAGGCAAAAAACTGGTGATAAAAGGTTATGTTGAACAGAAGATAATCTATGTGGCCGATGTTCCCTGCCAGTCAGTACATGCCGCCCACTTTACTATTCCTTTCTGCCATTTTGAAGAAATATCATCAAGCTGCATATGGAGTACCTGTGATATAAATAATCCTCATGTGTTAGTAGAATATGTATGTGCCAAAAAAACCGGGCCTAAAGAAATAGCCAAATGTGTAATACTTTTAATATGGTGGCCTAAGAAAAGCCATCATGTACCCCCTCCTTGTCCTCCCGATCCTTGTTCAAGCGGGGAAGGGGGAAACCATCATCACCATAATTATATGCCGGGGTGTAAAAACTGCAGCATGTATGGAAACTGTCCTATAAGTGGAAAATAAGCATAAAAAAACAGGGATTACTTAACCGTCCCTGTTTTTTTAGTAACTTTTTTAGCTAAAAACTCATAATTTAGTAAAAGGTATGATAAAAAGGGTGGATAAATAATGCCTGTAAAAATTGATTATTCTGGTGATAAATTATCATTTCCCAAACCGGAACAAATACTTGCTTCAAATCAGTTTATAGTGGAAAAATGTATAGAAATTCCCCGGGATAAGCCTGATATGGCTAGAATTGTTGATGTTAAGCCAGGGGTAAAAATAGATGTTTACCAACTTATTGATAGTCCCCGGGGAAAAAAGGTTTTTATCCGCGGACATATAGAACAGGAGATACTCTATATAGCTGATATGCCCTGCCAGCCGGTACATGGATTTCATGCCGTTTATTCTTTTGGCACTTTTATAGATTTGCATGATTGCGGTATAGTTGATTTTAGCGGGCTTGAGAGTTTAAAGCCCCAGATACTGATTGAATTTATGGAAACGGTTAAAAGCTGTTCCCGTTCTATCAGCCAGTGCATAATTTTATTTGCCTGGTGTCCAAGAGGAAGCATTATTCCCCCTAAACCGCATCCGCCTTGTCCATATCCTCCTTGTTTTCCTACCATAAATATAGTACAGGAATGCAAAAATGAATGCCGGCCCAAAATAGTAAAATCCCGTTCCCGGCCCAAGTATTATGTTTATAAATAAATCAGGGACCATATTAGCTTGCCTTATCAGCCCCGCTATCAGGTAGGGAATTCTGGGAAGAAGACATATACAGCAGATTTTGCAGTTCCTTGGCTAGCAAGGCAAGGTCATCTGTCTTATTATTGAGATCCTGGCTGTTTATATACTGCTTTTTAGTTAACTGGAGTATATGCTCAAGCCGGGCAGATACTTCTTCATTTTGCCTGCATATGTGGTCAAGTTTTTCCGCAACCGCAGGCAGGTTATTAAGCAAAGTATTGCTGGAATGGGCTGCATTTTCAATATGAGCAAAGCTTTCATTTATATCAAGCTTGATGATAGCAAATACTTTTTGCGTATCTTCAATCTGGTTATTTACATTTTTTATCAGTTGGTACATATTATTAAATTCTCCTAACAGGCTGGCAAATGATTTTCTGGTCTGATCAAGCATATAAAAGGCTTTTTGGGAAAAATTGCGCGCATCTAATGCCAACTGGCTGATTTCTTCTGCAACTACGCCAAAACCGCGTCCATGCTCACCGGCTCTGGCTGCTTCTATAGTGGCATTTAAGGCTAAAAGCCCGGTGTGGGAAGATATTTTTTCAATAGATGTATTTATATCATTAAGGTTCTGGAGATGTTTTTCGGTTTCATCCACTATTTTTCGCAAAGCGGCTGCATAATTATCGGTGGCAAGGATTTTAGCATGTGTAGCCAGAAGGAATTCTTCTCCCTGCAGGGTAGCCTGAATTATATTTTCACTTATTTTTATGCTTTCTTCGTTTTGCCTTTTTATATCCCCGGCAGCTGCTGCCAGCTCATCCATGAAATTTTTTATGCTGGTTATAGATTCATTTTGTTTACTTATTTGGTAGTTAATATCTTCTACCTCGTTTTTTATATTTTTAGCTGCCTTACGGTTTTCTTCAGCCGAAGTTTTAAACTCCGTACTGCTGGCATTTAACTTTGCTACGGAATAGGTAATCTTATCGAAAAACTGCTGCAGGAAAGAAAGCATTTGATTAAAGCTTTTACTGAGCATAGCTATTTCTTTTATATCCGTACGGGAGGAAATGAAAGTATCAAACTGTCCTTTTTCTACCTGTTCTGCGGTTTTACTTATGTCGATAAGAGGATTTACGATTTTTTTTATGCTCTGGGAAAAGATTAAAAAAGCTGAGCAGGTTATTATTACTGCCAGGGAATACATAATATACTTTAATCTGTATACAGGTTTAAAAATCTCCGCTTTTTTAAAAACCAGCAGGGCTAATATCTGGTTATCTGCCGAATACGCATAGGATATTATGTACTTTTCCTTTTCGCTAGTTCCTTTCTGTTGTTTTATCATTTCTGCTGTTTCTTCCGGTTTAAACTGAATATTTTTTTCTTCCCCGCTTATTTGCAATATGTTATTCTGGCTGTCTATAAGATACTGGGTGACATTATAGCCGTGCTCCTTTAAATATTCGGCCCGCTGTCTGGCAAGGTAATAGTTCAGCTTATTATCAAAATCCCGGGCATCAGTAGTTGCTCGCAGGACATTCATCTGCTGTACAACATTCTGGGCGGAAACTACTGCCTGCTGTTTTATGAGGGAGGTTAGCTGCTCTTTTTGCCAAGACAGGTTTAAAAGGGTAAAAGGTATGGTTATTCCGAAAATAATTAAGGCTGCGGTAAGAAAAAGCTTATTTTTTAGCTTCACTGCCTGTTTCCTCCTGTTATACTTATTTAGTTAAGCTTGGTAAGAATTATAAGGGGGAAAAGTAAATATAAAGGGATAGTTTATTTAAGAAAATAGATTTACATGGTAAAGAAAGTGTAAATTTAATAAAAAAGCAATTATATAGTCTGATGGTAGGAAACAATATTGATAAAAGATTTTTAAAATAAGTTTCCCTGACATAAGATAGCCAATAGTTAGCAAAAAATATCAACAATTCCTACCAAAATACTAGGAATTATGATATATTAGTGATATAGTATTAGTTAGAGAAATGTTAAAGATTTCTGAGGAGGAGAAAAAATGCTAAAGGAAAAAGAGATGATGGATCTTATCAAAAAGTTAAAAAAAGAAAGATCAGTTTTTATAATTGCCCACTATTATCAGCGGAAAGAAGTGCAGGAAATCGCAGATTTTGTAGGCGATTCCTATGCCATGGCTCTGGCGGCGCGGGAAGCGGACAAGGATACTATCCTGGTGGCGGGAGTAGATTTTATGGCCGAAACCGCGGCTATATTATGCCCGGATAAAACTATCCTTTCCCCAGAACCTATGGCTACCTGTCCCATGGCCGATAGTGTAGATGTAGAAAAAATCAAGGAATACCAGGCAAAGAATCCGGAAGTTATGCTGGTAAGCTATGTAAACACTCCGGCGGCGGTAAAAGCATTGAGCCATGTATGTGTAACTTCTTCTAATGCGGAAAAAATTATATCTAAATTAGACGGGGAGCGCGATATCATGTTTATTCCTGACCGCAATTTAGCCGGCTTTATCGAAGAGAAAACCGGCCGGGTTATGGAGAAATATCCTTCCTGCTGTCCGGTACATGTAAAACTTACCGCCGGTAATATTAAATCTTTAAAAGAGGCGCACCCGGATGCCTTGGTGCTGGTACATCCGGAGTGTGAGCCGGAAATTTGGAGGGAAGCTGATTATGTCGGCAGTACAGGTGGAATTATAAAATATGCCGAGATCTCTCCGGAAAGGAAATTTATCATCGGCACCGAGGAAGGAATTTTATATCCTCTTAAAAAAGCCAGGCCAGATGCCGAGTTTATTCTGGCTGCTGATGAGCTTATCTGTCCTAACATGAAGAGCATAACCCTGGAGAAAATCCTTTATTCCTTGGAAAACCGGGAAACGGTTATAACCGTGCCGGAAGAGATAAGGGGGAAAGCTTTAAAAGCACTGGAGATGATGATAGATTTAAGCAGATAACTCAAGCTTTAAGGAGGAAAATTTACATGAAACTTTCTACTCGCGGAAGGTACGGCCTGAGGGCCATGATAGACATTGCCCGCGCCAGCAGAGAAAATGAGCCGGTTTCTATTGCCTCTATTGCGGCCAGTCAAGGCTTGTCCGAAGGCTATTTAGAGCAGATTATGACCGGCTTAAAAAAGGCAGGTTTAGTCCGAAGCAGTAAGGGAGCCAAAGGGGGCTATACCCTGGGCAAAAGCCCTGGGGAGATTACGGTAGGTGAAATAATAAGGACTTTGGAAGGAGATATGGCACCGGTAGATTGTGTAAGTCAGGCGAAAAAAGGTATTTGTGATAGGGCTGACCTGTGTGTTACCCGCATAATTTGGGAAGAAGTAAGGGATGCTATCAATCAAGTACTGGATAAATATTCTCTTTTGGATTTATTAGAAAACGAACAAAAACTGCTAAAGGAGAGATGAAAGTGAAACTTGTCTATCTGGATCATAATGCTACCACTCCGGTAGCTTCGGAAGTGCTGGAAGCTATGCATCCTTACTTTAGAGAAGACTTTTACAATCCTTCTTCTATTTACAGCCCGGCTCAAAAGGTCAGGGAAAAAGTAGAAGAAGCCAGGCTTAAAGTAGCCCGGCTCTTAAATGCCGAGCCTTCAGAGATTGTATTTACCAGCGGTGGGACCGAAGCGAACAATCAGGCTATAATTGGTGGAGCCAGGGCTAATAGGAAGAAAGGCAACCATATTATTACTTCGGCTATCGAACACCATGCGGTATTAGATACCTGTTTGCGTCTGGAAAAGGAAGGTTTTGAAGTAACCGTGCTGCCGGTTGACCAGTATGGGACTGTAAGCCCGGAAAGCCTTCAGAAGGCGATTAAGCCGGAAACCGTTCTGGTTAGCATAATGTATGCCAATAACGAAGTGGGAACAGTTCAGGATATCAAAACCCTGGCTCATATAGCCCGCCAAAACGGAAGCCTTTTTCATACCGATGCCGTGC
Organism: Thermosyntropha lipolytica DSM 11003; assembly: GCF_900129805.1. Taxonomy (GTDB): domain Bacteria; phylum Bacillota; class Syntrophomonadia; order Syntrophomonadales; family Syntrophomonadaceae; genus Thermosyntropha; species Thermosyntropha lipolytica. The sequence goes on along the minus strand of NZ_FQWY01000016.1, from coordinate 41,225 downwards.
AGGCAGTGGGGAAGATAAAGGTGGATGTAAAAGAGCTGGGGATAGACATGCTTTCCCTTTCTGCCCATAAGTTTTACGGGCCTAAAGGTATCGGCTGCCTCTATATTAAAAAAGGGGTAAAAGTAGAAAGCCTGTTAACCGGCGGGGGACAGGAAAACAAAATGCGGGCGGGAACGGAAAATACTCCGGGGATAATCGGATTAGGCAGGGCAGCAGAGTTTATACTGGAAAACAGAGAAGAGATGGAAAAAAGGATAAGGGAACTAGAAGAGCTTTTGCGGCAGGGGATAAAAGACAGGATACCGGATGTTATCTTTACCGGACATCCCGAGAACCGGGTACCTGGCTGTGTGAGCGTATGTTTTAAATATATAGAAGGCGAATCTATGCTGCTGCTTCTTGACCAGCAGGGGATAATGGCTTCCAGCGGTTCGGCCTGTTCTTCTAAATCCCTCAAGGCTTCCCATGTCCTGCTGGCTATGGGTATAACACCGGAAATCGCTCATGGCTCCTTGCGTTTAAGCCTGGGAAAAGATACAAAAAGAGAAGACATAGAATATGTGCTTGAGGTTTTGCCCGGGGTGGTAGAAAAACTTAGAGCCATGTCGCCATTATACAGGAGAGGAGATGGATAAGATGTATACAAGAGAGGTTATGGACCACTTTTTAAATCCCCGCAATGTAGGAAGTGTTGAAAATGCCGACGGGGTAGGGGAGGTAGGAAATGCTTCCTGCGGAGATATAATGCGCATAGAGATAAAGGTAGAAGATGATAAGATTGCCGATATAAAATTTCAGACCTTTGGCTGCGCTGCGGCCATTGCTACCAGCAGTATGATAACCGAGCTGGTGAAAGGAAAAACCCTTACCGAAGCAGAAAAGATAACTAATAAAAAAGTTGCCGAAGCTTTAGGTGGACTTCCGCCAGTAAAGATGCACTGCTCAAATCTGGCGGCTGATGCGCTTAAAAAGGCTATTGCAGATTACCGGGAAAGGAGAATAGACAGTGATAGCAGCGGACATAACTTATTTGATCGGGCGGACTCCGATAGTAAGGCTTTCAAGGATAAACCCTAATCAGGAAACAGAGCTCCTGGCCAAGCTGGAGTTTTTTAATCCGGGAGGGAGCGTAAAGGACCGTATTGGCCTTAATATGATAAAAAAAGCCGAAGCGGAAGGAAAGCTGAGGCCGGGAGGAACGATAGTAGAAGCTACCAGCGGCAATACCGGCATAGGTTTGGCTATGGTGGCTGCCGTTAAAGGTTACCGCCTCCTCCTCGTTATGCCGGAAACGATGAGTATAGAAAGAAGAAAGCTCCTTAAAGCTTATGGAGCCGAAATAATCCTGACTCCGGGTGAAAAAGGGATGCGAGGTGCAGTTGAAAAGGCGGAAGAGCTGATTAGGGAAAATAAAGACTACTTTATGCCTAGGCAGTTTGATAATCTGGCTAATCCGGAAATCCACTACCTTACTACCGGGCCGGAGATATGGGAAGATACCGAAGGAAGATTAGACTATCTGGTAGCCGGGGTAGGAACGGGAGGAACCTTAACCGGAAGTGGCCGCTTTCTTAAAGAAAAAAATCCGCATATCAAGATAATAGCCGTAGAACCTGCTTCTTCCGCCGTCCTTTCTGGAGAAAAGCCGGGCAGGCACGGTATTCAGGGTATAGGAGCCGGATTTATCCCTTCGGTGCTGGAAAAAGATATAATAGACGAAATCATAAAAGTTGATGATGAAGATGCCTTTAATACCTCCCGGCGTTTGGCTAGGGAAGAAGGGGTTTTATGCGGGATTTCTGCCGGGGCAGCTGTATATGCAGCGCTGAAAATAGCTAAAAAGGCTCCCCGGGGAGCCAGGATCCTTGCCATTATTCCTGATACCGGCGAGAGGTATTTGAGTACGGAGCTTTTTGGATAAAAGGTGGATCTATTATGGAAAAAACAAGAGTTAATATAGAGGGTATGAGCTGTGCAGGCTGTGCAGCCCGCATTGAAAATAAACTTAAAGCCAGAGAAGGAGTAAATAATGTCCATGTTAATCTGGTCCTTAACCAGGCGGAAGTTGAATATGACGAAAACAGGATAAAGCCATCCCAGATAGTCGAGGAGATAGAAGGATTAGGCTATAAAGTTTCCCCTAAGAGGCTTTCCTTAATAGTTCAAGGCATGGGCTGTGCTGCCTGTGCGGCTAAAATTGAAAACAAACTTAAAGAATTGCCTGAAGTTAAAGAAGTATCGGTAAATCTGGCTACCGGACAGACAGTAGTTGAATACTATGGAGAAAAGGGAGAAAAAGAATTTGCCGATCTCATAGGAAGCCTGGGCTATAAAGCTCTTATTTCCCATAAGGAAGAAAAAGATTTATTTTTGCTGCAGGAGGAAGAAAAGGAAAAGTTAAAGAAAAAATTTATACTTTCCTTTCTTCTTTCCCTCCCCTTTTGGGGAATGATGGCTTCTCATCTTTTTTCTTTGCCTTTTCCCGCAAGTTTGATGTCTCCCTCGCTGCAGATAATGCTGGCAACGATTGTGCAGTTCGGGCTGGGAGCTTATTTCTATCGGGGAGCTTATTATGCCCTTAAAACAGGTGGGGCTAATATGGATGTACTGGTGGCATTAGGGACCAGTGTTGCCTATTTTTACAGCCTTTTCGCCGTATTTTTCTTACCTGAGGCTCCTCTTTATTTCGAAGTAAGTGTAATGCTTATTACCATTATCCTGCTGGGCAAATATCTGGAGGCTTCGGCCAAAAGCAGAGCTTCCGAGGCCATAAAGAAGCTGCTGGATTTAAAACCTAAAACCGCTGTAGTTATTACTCCGGAGGGAGAAAAAGAAATACCGGTTTCTTATGTCCGCAAAGGAGATATCGTTCTGATAAAGCCGGGAGAAAGGATACCGGTTGATGGAGAAATAGTGGAAGGTTATTCCGCTGTTGACGAATCCATGATAACCGGAGAAAGTTTGCCGGTAGATAAAAAACCGGGGGATGAGGTTATAGGAGGAACAGTTAACCAGCTGGGAATGATTAAGATTAAAGCTACCCGTCTGGGAGAAGAATCAGTTCTGGAACAGATTATAAGGCTGGTTGCTGAAGCCCAGGCGGATAAGCCTCCTATCCAGAGGATGGCAGATACAGTAGCAAGATATTTTGTGCCGGTTATTTTAGTCCTGGCCGGGATTACTTTTGGCATGTGGTATTTTATTTTAGATAAGGGGGATTATGTTCATGCCCTTTTAAATGGGGTTGCGGTTCTGGTTATTGCCTGTCCCTGTGCTATAGGGCTTGCCACTCCGGTATCAGTTATGGTAGGAACCGGGCGGGGAGCCTCTTTAGGTATAATAATACGGGGAGGGGAATATTTAGAAAAAGCCGGTAGAATCGATACCGTAGTCCTGGATAAAACAGGTACGGTTACGGAAGGAAGGCCTATGCTTACTGATTTAGAAGTATTAGAGCCTTTTAAGGAGGAAGAGACCAGGTATCTAGCCTGGTTTAAAGGGGCGGAAGCTTTAAGCAATCACCCCGTAGGTATAGCTGTAGCCCAGGGCATAAATTCTCCATCAGCAGCTGAGATAATTATGTGGGAGGAATTTCAGGTAATACCGGGCAGGGGAGTAAAAGCCAGGGTAGATGGAAACCAGATCATAATCGGGAATTATAATTTTATGAAAGAAAACAGGATTTATAGCCCGGAAACCGAACAAATAATTTATACTTATGAGAAAGAAGGCAAAACTACGGTATTAATGGCTGTAAATGGGGAAATAGCCATAATAGCCGCCGTTGCCGATAAAATAAAAGCTGAGGCTGATGTGGCAGTAAACAGGCTTAAAGCCATGGGTATTGAAGTATGGATGTTAAGCGGAGATAATATAAATACCTGCCTTAGTGTAGCCCAAAAAACGGGGATTGAAAAAGTAAAAGGTGGACTTATGCCGGCGGAAAAAGCAGAAGTGGTAAAGAAGCTCATGGCCGAAGGCAGAACGGTAGCTATGGTAGGTGATGGCATAAACGATGCCCCGGCTCTGGCTCAGGCTGATATAGGTATAGCGATGGAGAGCGGAACTGATATTGCTGCGGAAACGGCCGGGATAATCCTTATGGGTGGGGATATGGCCAAACTTCCTACCGCCATAGCCTTAAGCCGGGCTACACTTAAAAATATAAAACAAAACTTGTTCTGGGCTTTTATCTATAATATAATTGCTGTTCCTCTGGCGATGGGAGGACTTTTAAGTCCGGTAATTGCCGGAGGGGCTATGGCCTTCAGTTCAGTTTCCGTAGTATTAAATGCCTTAAGGCTTAATAGATTCAAAATATGAAGTATTAATAAAGGAGAGGAAGAAGATGCAGGGTAAGGTTTTAGCCGTAAATATTTCGGAAAAAAAGGGAGAAAAAAAGCATAATATAGGTAAAGCTTATATCAGGGAAAACTGGGGGATAGAAGGGGATGCTCACAGCGGGGAAGGCTTAAGGCAGGTGAGCCTCCTTTCCTATTCCAGTATAGAAAAAATGAAAAAACAAGGTTTAAATCCCGTTTTCGGGGATTTTGCCGAAAACCTGACAGTAGAAGGCATAGATGTTTTCTCCCTGCCGATAGGAACCCGTCTTAAAGTGGGGGAGGCAGTGCTTAAAATAACTGCTATCGGCAAAGAATGCCATAATCAAGGCTGTGCGATAAAAAGACAGGTAGGAAAATGTGTAATGCCATTAGAAGGGGTTTTTGCCCGGGTTATAAAGTCAGGCTGGGTAAAAGCAGGGGATAGTATAGAAGTAATGGAGGAATAAAGATAAATGGGACATAAGTTTGATGAAAAGAACATGCACAAGCTGGATAACCCGAAGAGAAGAGAGCTCCTTCCTCCGGACGAGATTTTAAAGGGAATAGGGTTGGGACCTGGTATGATTATGGCCGATATAGGCTGCGGTATCGGTTATTTTACCCTGCCGGCAGCCCGCCTGGCAGGAAAAGAAGGCAAAATTATAGCCCTTGATTTATCAGAGGAAATGCTGGCCGTATTAAAAGAAAAGCTGGCCCTGGAAAATATCGATAATGTCGATGTAATAAAAAACGAGGAGAATAAATTGCCTTTAGAAGATAACAGTGTTGATATCGGGTTTTTGTGCCATGTTATGCATGAAGCAGAAAACCGGAGTGTTTTCTTAAAAGAGGTAAAACGGATTATAAAGCCGGGTGGGAAAATAGTTATCATAGAATGGGAGAAAAAAGAGACCGAATCCGGCCCTCCGCTTGAACACAGAATCTCCCGGGAAGAGATGCAAAAACTCTTAAAAGAAGCAGGTTTCCGGGATATATCCCTGACCAGCATCAATGGAGTATTCTACCTCATACAAGGAAAATACGATTCGTAACAGATTTTAAATTGGGGACGGTTCTTTTTTTAAAAACTAGTTCGAATCGTAATAAAGGGCCACGGAGATTTTTCCGTGGTTCTGTACTGTGAGCAGAGGAGGTTTTTAAAAATTGCTTGACGGGACTGAAATGTTGGAAAGGGCTAAAAAATGGGCATATGAAGCAGGTAGGGTGCAGATGGAGTATCTGGATAAAAATCTTAATATAGAAACTAAGTCAACTTCTATTGATTTGATAACCGAGGTTGATTATCTATCCGAAAAAATTATCCTGGAGGGGATTAAGGGAAATTATCCTGACCACAGTATTCTTTCCGAGGAGGCAGGGACTTACGACATAAAATCTGATTACATGTGGATAGTTGACCCTTTAGACGGGACTACCAATTATGCGCAGGGACTTCCGGTTTTTGCCGTTTCCATTGCTTTGCAGTACCGGGGGGAAACGGTTCTGGGGGTAGTCTATGCTCCCTTTTTGAAACAGATGTTTACAGCCGTAAAAGGAGAAGGGAGTTATCTTAACGATAAGAGGATAAAAGTGAGTTCAAAAACCGAATTTAAAAATGCCTTTTTAGCCACCGGATTTCCTTATGACCGCGCTATACATCCAGACAATAACCTGAAGTATTTTTGCCATTTTAAGCCCCGGGTAAGAGGGATAAGGAGATTAGGTTCGGCTGCTTATGACCTGGCCTGTGTAGCGGCCGGGATTTTTGATGGTTACTGGGAGCTGAACCTTAACCTGTGGGATGTAGCGGCAGGTGCGTTTTTAGTGGAAGAGGCTGGAGGGAAGGTTATATATCTTAAAGAAAAACGCGGGGTTTCCCTGGTAGCCGGAAATGAAGTGATAGCGGAAAGGATTGTAGAGGAGATTAAAGCGGCTGATTTAAAAGAACAGAATTTATAAGAGAGGGAGAGGAGTTGTGAACCAGGTAATCGCTTTTTTAGCTTCTGTAGCAGTTTTAGGTGCCTATGCCCTTTTGCAAACGGGGAAATTATCCAACGAAGGACGAGCTTTTAACTTAACCAATTTTATTGCTACCGGAACTCTGGCCTACATAGCTTTTTTGGGGCATCAGTGGGGGTTTTTATTTCTGGAAGGAACCTGGGCAGCAGTAAGTATTTATGCTCTGCTAAAATTCTGGAGGAAAAGGAGCTGGATCTTATAAAGCTAATTGCCAAATTGACTGGCTTGCAGAAGAAAGGATGGAGGAATTAAAAAAGAAGATTTTAATTAGAGCAGGTCTTTGTTTAGGCCTGCTTTTTAAGTCTAGAAAGGTTAAGAATGTTTTACCTGGTAAAACAGTTGTAGGTACAATTTATACATTTTTATCTTTAGATTTGCCTGTTTTCAGGTTTTTTAGGGGGGAACTGATAAAGTCAGGAAAAAAACTTCCCCCTGTTTCTGCGGATTATTAGATAAAAATCCTCGAAAACCAGCAAAAACGAAGGGGGGGAGCCCCCCTTATTTATTAACTAGTCACGCAGAAGGTCGCGGGCAATAACCAGTCTTTGTACCTGAGCTGTTCCTTCAAATATCTGCATTATCTTGGCATCTCGGAAGTATTTTTCCACCGGGTATTCTTTGGTATAGCCGTAGCCTCCAAATATCTGAACCGCATCCGTAGCTACCTTCATGGCTACATCACCGGCAAAACATTTAGCCAGGGATGCTATCTGGGTAAAAGGAAGCCCCATATCCTGACGGCTTGATGCTTCCAGGTATAAAAGGCGGGCAGCGTGAATGTACTGGGCCATATCAGCCAGCATAAACTGTATAGCCTGAAAAGAAGCAATCGGTTTGCCGAATTGTTTTCTCTCTTTGGCGTATTTAATAGATGCTTCCATGGCGGCCTGGGCAACTCCTACCGCCATGGCGGCTACGGAAGCGCGGGAAAGATCCAGGGTTTTCATAGCGATTTTGAATCCTTCACCTTCTTTGCCCAGAAGGTTTTTGGCAGGTACGCGGACATCTTCAAATATTACCTGGGTGGTGTTGGAGCTTCTTATTCCCAGTTTATCTTCTTTGGGTCCTACCGATACTCCTGGGGTATTGCGATCAACCATAAATGCACATATTCCTTTATGCCCCAGTTTTTTATCCAGGGTGGCAAAAACTACATAGAGCTGAGCTACTCCACCATTGCTTATGAATTGTTTGGTGCCGTTTAAAATATAATAATCTCCATCTTTTATGCAGCGGGTTGATAAGTTGGCTACATCAGAACCAGCTTCCGGCTCGGTAAGGCAAAAGGCAGCGATGGCTCCTTCATTTTGCATGCCATAAAACCATTTTTTCTGCTCATGGGTGCCGGCAATCAAGACAGGATCAGCAGCCAGCAGGGTACTGGCAGCCATGGTAGTGGCGATACCGGCATCGCCGCGGGCAATTTCTTCCGTTACTATGTTTTGGGCAACATGGTCAAGTCCCGGGCCTCCGTATTCGGCAGGTACGCCTATAGTCATGAGGCCTAACTCGTGCATTTTTTTAACTGTTTCTTCCGGGAAAATATTGTTTTTGTCCCATTCCTGCGCATAAGGAGCAATTTCGTTGTCGGCAAATTCGCGGGCCATTCTTTTCATCATTTCTTGTTCTTCAGTTAACCGGAAATCCATAAAATAAATCCCCCCATCTTTTTAAAATTAAATATCTCTGCTCCAGATAGAAGCCATGGCCGGGCCGCCTCCGACACAAAGTGAAGCCCCGCCGAGTCTAGCTCCCATCCTTACCATCTGATAATACAGGGATACAATTATGCGCAGCCCTGTACATCCTACCGGATGTCCTAAAGCAATACCAGATCCGTTGAGATTGCACTTTTCCATATCCAGTTCCATGCCATAATCTTCTTTGAGCATTCTTTTTACTCCTAAAAACTGAGCGGCGAAAGCTTCATTTATTTCCCAGTACTCGATGTCGTCAAACTTAAGCCCGGCTAGTTTTAAAGCTTTAGGAATAGCAACGGCCGGGCCCAGCCCCATGATTTTGGGATCTACCCCCTCACTGCATATGGTTACCAGTTTCATTAGTGGGCTTAGGCCTAATTCCTGTGCTTTTTCTTTAGACATTACTACTGCTGCTGCTGCTCCGTCATTTATGCCGGAAGCATTGGCTGCTGTTACTACACCGTCTTTTTTGAAAACAGGAGGCAGTTTGCTCATGGCTTCCAGGTTGGCATCAGGGATCATGTGCTCATCAGTTTCATAAAGGATGGTGCCTTTTTTAGTTTTAATTTCTACCGGGACTATTTCCTCTTTGAAGAAGCCTTCCTTTACGGCGCGGGTTGCTCTTTGGTGGCTCATGAGGGCAAGTTCGTCACATTCGCGGCGGGTTATGCCGTATTTTTCCGCAACATTTTCGGCCGTAATTCCCATATGTCCAGGTACCATAGCATCGAAGAGCCCATCGTGGATCATGGCATCTTCAATAGTGCCATGGTTCATACGGTAACCCATGCGCGCTTTAGGAAGCATGTAAGGTACATTGGTCATGCTTTCCACACCTATGACCAGAGCTATATCGGTTTTTCCAAGCATTATGTCATTGCAGGCGATTTCCATAGCGCGCATGCCGGAGGCACAGTTCTGGTTTATGTTTACAGCAGCGCTTCTGACCGGCAAGCCTATTGCCATGGCTACCTGGCGGGCGGGAAGAGAACCCTGCATGTGGGGATATACCTGTCCCATAGTAATTTCGTCCACCATATCAGGGGTAATTCCTGCTCTTTCAATAGCTGCTTTGCCAACAGTTATAGCTAGTTCCTTGGCTTGTACATCTTTCAGGCTTCCCATAAATTTGCCTATGGCTGTCCGGCAAAGGCTTACCACAACAACTTCACGCATATTTTTAACACCCCTCTCTCGTAAAAACTCTAAAATATAGTCTTGTCCTTTAAATCTATATGCCTGATTTGGGTGCAATTATTACACTATTTTAAAATTAATGACAAAATGTAATTATTTAACTATTGAAAAAATTAAAAATTAATCAAAAACTCTACCTTAATAACATGGTAAAACTTATGAAAAATTTTTACAATAGAAAAAATATAAGCCTTTAGGACAACTTTTGACAAAAAGCCAGAACCTATAAAACAGAAATGTATAGTTTTAATTTTTAGTAGCATAATATTAATAGCCTTTAATACTGGTCAGGAAATAAAGGGGGTAAAAGAATGGCCAAGAAAGAACAGAAAAATAAAGCTAAACTGGAAAGCAAAAAAGGGCAGAAATTGGAGCAGAAAAGCAGCCCAACTGGGACTGAAGAAAGCGGCGAATTAAAGTAGGGGTTGCCAAATAAAAAAGTGCGCCTTTAGCATAGGCGCACTTTTTTAGCGTATTTTAAGTAAGCAAATCTGTAAGCGGAGTTCTGTCGAGGATAGCCATCTATCTGGGATGCCAGTTGCCTGACACCTCAAGCGACCTAACCCGGGAACGAAGCGGGCCACTTCCTAGTTCCCCTATTTGGTCTTGCTCCGGGTGGGGTTTACCTAGCCGTTTAGTCGCCTAAACGCTGGTGAGCTCTTACCTCACCTTTCCACCCTTACCACGGAATAAATCCTTCCGTGGCGGTTTGTTTCTGTGGCACTTTCCTTGGGGTCGCCCCCACTGGACGTTATCCAGCACCCTGCCCTGTGGAGCTCCGACTTTCCTCAGGTATATAGAACATATACCCGCGGCTATCCGATTTGCTTACTCTTTTATCATGACTGACTTTCGCAGGCATAATTATAATAAATATTAAAAATTTTGTAAAGGGCAGGAATGAATTGCAGGAAAATTACTTCTTTTTTAAAATAATTTATTTTCAGCAGGAAAAAAGAAAAATAAACCGAATAATACTAATGACCGGAAATAAGTTGGGTTTGTATTTTGGCTATGGGGCTTGTATCAACGGGGATAAAATAATAAAATAATTCCTAAAGAGAGGGGGGAACGGTTTTTATGGTATTTGGAGCAGGAGCTGCTCATGCAGGAAGTGGCGGAATATTTTCCCATCCAGTAGTTGCTATTTTGGTAGTCATTTTATCGATCATAATTTTTGTTAAATTCTGTGGATGGGCTAAGAATTTTTCTCTATCCAAAGGGGTAAAGAAAGCAGTATATATTTTAACTGGAGTAGGGCTTATTGTATTTAATTATCTTTACTCTATGGGTAATAAAGCATATGCCGAAGGGGATTTATCCCGTGCTACTTTGGCTTTGGTAGTTTCATTAGTTTGGGTTTTTATCTTTGCTTTTGTCCTGATGGCAGAAACCAAGGCCGAATAACCTTATACGTGATAATGAGATTTAAAGGCGGCTTTTGGCCGCCTTTTTGTGTAGATAGACCTGAATGTTTTACTATTTAAGTTAAGGAGGCTTTAATTGTGCTGGAAAAAGAACAGTATCTGGATAATAAAACTATATGCCGCACTATTAAAAGATATAGAAGGGGAAAAGGGCTAAAGGAGGAAGAAGATTATATAATCTGCGAAAATGGTTATAAAGTATGGGTAGATAACCACTTTTACGGCAGTTTTTATTGTACGCCTGAATATCTGGAAGAGCTGGTAATTGGCAATCTGGCTATAAATGGGAAGATTAAAAATTGCCGGGAAATTAACGATATTATTATTAATAATGATGAAATTAAAGTATTTTTAAATAATTCTTCCTTTATACCGGGGCCTGATAATAACAGGAAGGGTGCTGACTTTTTTGTTTATGCCGAAGATATTCTAGGCTTGATGGAAAAACATTTGCAAATATCTGAACTGCACAAGATGACAGGAGCAGTTCATGTAATGAGTATTGCCGATAAAGATAGTATTCTGGTTACCAGAGAAGATGTGGGTCGGCATAATGCCGTAGATAAGGTATACGGCTACTGTTTGCAAAAGGGTATAAGCTTAGAGGATAAATTGCTTTTAAGCAGCGGACGGATTACCCATGAAATATGTTATAAGGCTTTTAACATGGGGCTTAAGTTTCTGGTTTCCCGGGCAGCGGTTACCAGCATGGCGGTGGAGTTTGCTCTGGCCCATGATATGACGGTAATAGGGTTTACCCGGGAGGAGCGTTTTAACATCTATACCGGGACGAGGAGAGTAAAACTTAAAAATTAAGAGCAGGTGGGACCGGTGGAAGAAAAAGCAAGAATAAATGTAATAACAGGCGAAAAGAGCCAGGTTTTTTGGGCTTTACCGGGGCAGGATTTATGGTCATTTTTAGCAGCCCATAACTTTATAAATGATGATAATAATAACTGTGGGGGACGGGGCTACTGCGGCAAGTGCAAAATAAAGGTAGAAGGAAAGGTAAATGATTTAACCTCTACCGAGAAGGAAAAGCTGCTTCCTGATGAGATACGCAAAGGTATAAGGCTGGCCTGTCACTGCCGGATAGCAGGGGAAGTATCTGTATATGTAGAAGAAAAAAATGCAGAATTTCGATTAAGTGATAAGGCTCCTTTTGCCTTTAGCCCGGAAATGATCCGCGATGAAGAAACCGTAAAGGTGGTAAATTTTTTTATACCTGGCCTGGATGATTTAGCACCCAGCCCTATTTATGACCGGCTAGTTGAAGCCTGGCATGGTTATAAACTGGATCTTACTATGGATAATTTAAACCACTTGCTTTTATTCGATAGGGCAGGGCGGCCAGCTATAGAGCTTAAGGCTCTGGTTTTTGACAACCGGGTAGTAAAAAGAATAGATAAGAAAATAGAAGGGGTTTATGGTCTTGCTCTGGACCTGGGGACTACCAGCCTTTTTGCGGCTCTGGTAGATCTCGAAAAAGGGGAGATAAAAGGAGTAATTTCCAGAACGAATATGCAGAGGATTTATGGAGCTGACATAATATCGCGTGTAAGCTACTGTCTGGAAAAGGAAGATGGACTTAATAAAATGCATAGAATATTGATAAATAATATTAACAGCATGATAAAAGAGCTGGCAGAAGAAGAGAATATATCGACAGAGCAGATTTACAAGATTACGGCGGCTGGCAATCCGGTTATGCTGCATTTTCTGGCTGGTTTAAGTGTTAGAGGCTTTGCGGCTGCACCTTATGCGGGAATTTTTAAGCAAGGTCTGAAATTAGAAGCGTGGAAACTAGGGATAAATGTCAATATGCAGGCGGATTTATTTATACTGCCGCAGGTAGGAGGTTTTGTAGGCGGGGATACTGTAGCCTGTATTTTAAGTCTGGAACCAGATCCTCCTGCAAGATACCTTCTGGTTGATATAGGAACAAATGGAGAAGTGGTGCTAGCCTGTGGTGATAGGATGTGGGCAGCTTCAGCAGCAGCAGGGCCTGCCTTTGAGGGAGGCAATATTACCAGTGGCGGGAGAGCTGAAGAAGGGAGTATAAACAAGTTTTATCTGGATGAGGAAGAAAACTTGCGATTTACCTTTATAGGGGAGGGACAGGTAAAAAATATCTGTGGTTCGGCGGTAATAGATCTGGTTTCCTGCCTGCTCACGGCTGGCTATATTGACAATAGAGGAATAATTACGGAAAAAGCCCGCCAAAGGCTTAAGGTAACAGCAGGCAGCCGGGGTAGCGAAATTGTAATATGTGATGACATAAAAATGGTAAGGAATAATCCTCTGGTCTTCAATCAGGAAGATATAAGACAGGTACAGCTGGCCAAGGGGGCCATAAGGACGGCTATAGATATCCTTATGCATAAAGCAGGCATAAGTGAAGATGATCTGGATTATATTTTGCTGGCGGGAACTTTTGGGTCTTATCTTAATCCGACAAACTGTATAAAAATAGGGTTGCTTCCCGGGGTTGAGGTTTCCAAAATAAAAAATATCGGCAATGCGGCAGCTAAAGGAGCCATTATGGCTTTGGTTTCGTCTAAGATGCTTAAAAAAGCGGAAGAGATAAAGGGGAAAGTGGAATATGTGGAACTAGCCCGGGAAGCCGATTTTGAAGAAAGGTTTATAAATAATCTTGATTTTGATGTAAGGCGGCTTTAAGGCCGCCTTATGCTTTAATAAGATTTTTATTTTCTGCATAACGGGAAAAGGGAAAAAAATTTATATGCAGAATAAATGCTTTAAATAATTTTATTACTATAAATTCAGGAGGTAAAAATATGCGGCTTAAAGATAAGGTGGCGATAATCACAGGTGGGGGGACGGGAATCGGCAGGCAGGCAGCTATCGATATGGCTTTAGAAGGAGCTAAGGTGCTGGTAGCGGGAAGAAGGCCAGAACCACTGAAGGAAACAGTTAGCCAGATTAAGGAACAGGGTGGGGAGGCTATAGCCTGTCCGGCAGATGTTACGAAAATAGAAGACATAAGGAAGATGCGGGATATGGTGAAAAATGAATGGGGGAGGCTGGACATATTAGTGAATAATGCTGGTTCAGCTATGGTAAAGCCTTTTTTGGAGATTACGCCGGAAGAATTGGATTATACCTATCAGGTGGATTTAAAGAGCGTGTTCCTGGTTACTCAGGTCATGGTTCCTCTTATGCTGGAAAGCGGGGGAGGAAGCATAATAAATGTTTCTTCTATTTTAGGGGTTTTGGGAACCAAGAACCAATCTGCCTACTGTGCCATGAAAGGGGGAGTAGTTCAGCTTACCCGGGCTTTGGCAGCAGAATTAGGACCTAAGATAAGGGTAAACTGCTTGTGCCCTTCCCATATTGTTACTCCTATGCTGCAGCCTATGCTTGATCATCTGGAAGCCAGTGGAAAGATGGATAAACTTACTCGTCTTTTTCCCATGAAAAGGATAGGATATCCGGAAGACATGAGTCCAGCCATAATATTTTTTGCTTCGGATGAGTCAAAATGGCTGACGGGAAATATTTTTATGATTGATGGAGGCCTTTCCTGTTATTGCTAATAAAATTAAAAAAGGAAGTATAAATATAAGCCGGGCGGGCAGTCCCCCGGCTTATACTATTTTTATCATGTGCGGTTTTCGGCCGCGATAGGTAGCTATATATTTTATGTCCAGTTCTTTAAGCAGGGTGTAGGCAGTATTGAAATAGGAAGCTATATCTTCAGCTCTGTGGGCATCAGAGCCTATAGTAATTATTTCTCCGCCCAGTTCGCGGTACCTTTTAACGATGCTTGCCTGAGGGTGAAGCTGGTTAAGTTTATAACGATAGCCGGAAGTATTTATTTCGATACCGGAACCGTTGGCTATAATCCTTACAAGGATTTCATCGATTATATCCTTATAATCAGCATAGGATAAAGTTTTTTCCGGAAAGTTTCCATAGCGGACGATAAAGTCCAGATGTCCGTAAACATCATAATTGTGGAACTGCTTAACAGCTTCCAGTATATTTTCAAAGTACCTTAAGTAAGCTTCTTTTTGCTCTTTTTCTTTAAAAAAATCACCGGTATAAAAATCAAGGTGATCGGCCATGTGGGTAGAGCAGATAACGAAATCAAAAGGATAATCCTGCAAAAGTTTTTCAATGGCAGATCGGACATGGGGCTGGTATCCTACTTCTACCCCCAGGACTAGGTGTATCTGTTTTTGATATCTTTTTTTAAGCTGTTCAAATACTTTTGTATATATATCATAATTTATAGCCTCAAAGCTGGGGTCAGGATAATCAAAATCTACATGATCGGTAAAAGCCAGCTCTTTTAAGCCCAGGCTGATAGCCCTTTTTATCATACTTTCCATGGAAGCATTGCAGTCTCCAGAAAAGCTGGTGTGCACATGATAGTCGGCATAGAAGGACATGGGTTTAACCTCCAATAAACAGGTTTTTAAAGATTAAAACTATCTTTCCCTATTTTACTTTTATCTATTTTTAAATACCAGGCCAATTTTGGCATTTTGCTTGATTAAAATTTATATAAATGATTAAATAACTAGTTAGAAGAAAATAATGTTCATAGGCAAGATGAGGCTTGAGGAAGGAGAAAAGCAAATAATGAGCAGTATAGCTGTGCTTATTATCAGTCTGGGAGTTATTCTTGTGGGAGCGGAAGTTTTTGTTAACGGGGTGGAATGGCTGGGAAAAAAACTTGATCTTTCCGAAGGAGCAGTAGGAAGTGTACTGGCGGCGGTAGGGACTGCGCTTCCGGAAACGATGATTCCTCTTATTGCTATTTTGTTTGGACACGGGGATGAAGGCCACGAAATAGGCATAGGAGCTATTCTAGGAGCTCCTTTAATGCTTTCCACCCTGGCTATGTTTGTAGCCGGCGTATCAGTGCTTTTTTTTGCTGGTAAAAGAAAGAATGGGAGAATTGTAGTTGCTGATTATGAAACGATGTCGCGCGATTTGGGATTTTTCTTGATTGTTTTCACGGCTGCGGTTTTGACTGGTTTTATACCCCCTGAACTTCGCCACTGGCAGCTTATAATTGCTGGTTTTATGATTATTTCTTATGCCTATTATTTATATGTTCTGGTAAGTGAAGAAAGGGAAGAAGAGGCAGATCACTGTTTACCCCCATGTTATTTTGACCGCCGCAGCCCATCGCCAGCCTTGGGAAGAATAATATTGCAGGTTGTGGTGGCACTGGCTCTCATCATTTGGGGAGCAAATCTTTTCGTGGGTTCGGTTAAGGAGATTGCCGTTATGTATGGAGTGCCTGCTTTTATATTGGCTCTCATCATAGCTCCCGTAGCTACTGAGCTTCCGGAAAAGTTTAACAGCATTATTTGGATTTCCCGGGACAAAGATACTCTGGCTTTGGGAAATATAACCGGAGCTATGGTTTTTCAAAGCTCTCTTATACCTGCCATAGGGATTTTTTTAACCGACTGGCAGCTCAAAAGCGGCGGGATGTTCCTGGCGGCGGTAATTGCCCTGGCATCAGCAGGTCTTATCCTGTTTGAACTTAAAAAACGTAAGGTCATCAGTGCTGGTATTCTGGTTTTGGGCGGAATTTTTTATGGTATATTCATATGGGCAGTTTTAGAGGGTATTATAAGATAAGGAGGTTAGGATATGAATATTGAACAAAGGCTAAACAACCTGGGGATAACTATACCGGAAGTGGCAAAGCCGTTAGCTGCTTATGTCCCAGCTCTTAAGGCCGGAGAATTTGTTTATATTTCAGGACAGTTGCCGCTAAGAGAAGGTAAACTGGTTTACAGCGGCAAATTGGGCCGGGATTTGTCGGTAGAAGAGGGTCAGAGGGCAGCCGAGATTTGCCTTATAAACTGTCTGGCTGCTTTGAAAAGCTGTATAGGTTCCTTAGATAAAGTGGAGAGGATCGTAAAAATAACCGGATATGTGCAGAGTGCCGATGATTTTTATGAACAGCCTCAGGTTATAAATGGAGCTTCTCTGCTCTTGGAAAAAATCTTTGGTGAAAAGGGGATACATGCACGGGCAGCGGTAGGGGTAAATGCTCTGCCTTTAAATGCAGCCTGTGAGGTAGAGATGGTTGTTCAGGTGCGCGAATAATAAAAATAGTTTGGCAAATAAAGCCAAAAGGGACTTATTTTTAAAGTAAGCCCCTTCTTTTTTTTGCCTTAATTTAAGATGTAGGACTTTATGCAGCTCGGGATAATTTGATTTTTTCAGCTGGCTGATATTTACGCAGGTACAGATTGTAGGCAGTTTGCCATCTCTTTTTTTCTTCAGCACGTTTTTTGGCCAGATAAGCCTGTAATAAAGCATGTTTTTCTCTAGCTTTTTTCTCCAGGATTATAGTTACCACATAAAGAGCCACAAATAAAGCTCCTTTTACCATGAAATACATGAATGTATAAAAGAGAAATATTTTTTGCAATTCTGTCATTCTTTATCCCCCCTTTATAAGGTAAAAGCCATCACGCCGTAATTAACCTTATTACGATTCCAGATAAACCTTTTTGAAAACGTGAAGCATGCTTACTGTTCCAGCTATCAGTGATATGCATATGGCAGCTGCTGCGATTCCCGCCAGCATATTAACCCCCCCTGTAATAAAACATCACATATTGTTATCTTAATAACATAATAACATAACATGTTAACAAAACCAAATTAGCAAAAAAAAGAAAACAAATAAATTAATGAGAATTTTCAGTATATTTTTTCTAAATCGTTCTAGACAAAAAAATAAGCCCGGATGTTTAAACATCCGGGCTTAACGAGTGAAGACCTATTCCGATTTGGTTTCTTCATCTAGGGGCAACGAACCTTTTTTTTCAAATTCCTTGCGCCATTCTTCCAGATAATCTTCAATTAGTTTTCTCACCAGGCGGGATTTGGTAGTAGCCTGATCCGCACAGGCAAAACGAAGTTCGCGGTCGATTTCTTCAGGTACTACTACTGAAATGTACTTCATTTGCTACTTCCTCCTTTCCTTGGGGTTTTCCGTTCCCTCTTCTACTATAAATTTTAATACTATATGTGGTTGTATACAATTTCCCCAGCCTAATTGGCAGTTAATAAGGCGTTTTTGGTTTTTTATATGGTGTGATATTCACATTTTGTTATTGTAATCACAAAAGCAAGCTGCTTATTATTATAACATATGCTATTAACCTCTTAAAATAGGTTTTTGGCAAGGTGTTAGTCTGGCATATAGACTGGTTTTAGAAATAATAGTGCTATATATACCTTGTTTTTGATAGTACAAGAAGTTTTTGCGACTGATAAAGAAAAAAATCACAAGATAAAAATATAAAAAATTAATATCATGTTAAGATAATGAACGAGCCAGTACTAATATTTTTAAATACCAAAAATGAATACAATATATCTTTGCTTAAGCTATTTACTTTATCTATATAAAATTTATAATTTGAAAATATAAAAATATATATTGGTAAATATCCAAAGGGGGAAAGGCTATGTCATATGTGCAAGATCTGCTAAAGAGAGTTGTGGAAAAAAATCCTAATGAACCTGAATTCCATCAGGCGGTTAAAGAGGTGCTGGAGTCCCTAGAACCGTTTATTGAAAGACATCCCGAATATGTAGAAGCTGGAGTCCTGGAAAGAATTGTGGAGCCGGAAAGGGTAATCATGTTCCGTGTGCCCTGGGTGGATGATAACGGCAAGGTACAGGTAAACCGCGGTTACCGGGTAGAATTTAACAGTGCTATTGGCCCCTATAAAGGCGGTTTAAGGTTCCATCCCTCTGTAAATTTGAGCATCCTTAAGTTCTTGGGTTTTGAACAGATTTTCAAGAATTCCCTTACCGGACTTCCTATAGGAGGAGGTAAAGGAGGAAGCGACTTTGACCCGAAAGGCAAATCGGACGGGGAAATCATGCGTTTTTGCCAGAGCTTTATGACTGAGCTTTATCGGCATATTGGAGCCGATACAGATGTACCGGCCGGAGATATTGGGGTAGGAGCCCGGGAAATTGGTTATATGTTCGGCCAGTATAAGCGGATAAGGAATGTCTATGAAGGGGTTTTAACCGGCAAAGGCCTTACCTGGGGCGGAAGCCTGGTGAGAAAAGAGGCTACCGGATATGGCCTGGTTTATTTTGTTGAGGAAATGCTGAAGACCAGGGGAGAAACCTTCAAAGACAAGAAGGTTGTTATTTCCGGTTCTGGCAATGTTGCCATATATGCTGCGGAAAAAGCTATGCAGCTGGGAGCTAAGGTAATAGCCATGAGTGATTCTAATGGCTATATACTCCATGAATCAGGAATAGATTTGAACACTATCAAACGGATAAAGGAAGTAGAAAGAAAACGGATCAAAGAATATGTAAGTTATCACAGCGATGCCAAATATTTCGAAGGCAAAGGCATTTGGACTATCCCCTGCCATATTGCTCTGCCCTGTGCTACGCAAAATGAGTTGGATGAAAATGATGCCAAAACCCTGGTAGCCAATGGGGTTATTGCCGTAGGAGAAGGTGCTAACATGCCCTGTACTCCGGAAGCTATCGATGTATGGCTGGAAAACAAGATTCTCTATGGTTTAGGAAAAGCTGCTAATGCCGGTGGGGTTGCCGTTTCAGCTCTGGAAATGACTCAGAACAGCATGCGGCTCAGCTGGACTTTTGAAGAAGTAGACGCTAAGCTTAAGGAAATAATGATTAACATTCATAAAAAAGCCAGCGAAGCGGCTAAGGAATACGGATGTGAAGGTAACCTGGTAGTTGGAGCCAATATAGCCGGCTTCAAGAAAGTAGCCGATGCTATGCTGGAACAGGGTATTGTATAATTTTAGCCTAAAATGGAATATTTTAGGGAGCATTAAGGCTCCCTTTTTTATTTTTATTGCCATGAGAGTATGTTATAATTGCTTTTAGCCAGGAAAGGAGGATGATAGAGGTGAAGAGGGTTTTATTTTTTATTTTACTTATGGCCGCTTTAATTTTTGCTGGATGTGCCGAGAAAAAAGAAGAGGTAGTGGCTGTGGTTAATGGAGAAGAAATTACCGGAGAACAGTTCCGCAGCTACTATAATATGCTTAAGAACAGCTATGAATTGGAAGCTGGAAAAATCGATGAACATAAAGACAAGAACCTGCTTAAGAATATAGAGGATAAGGCTTATGATGACCTGGTTTTACAGGTTCTTATAAGACAGCAGGCTGAAAAAGAGGGGATTAAGATCGATGATAGAGAACTAGAAGCTGATTTGCAGGCATTTAAGGAACATATGGGAGAAAAAGGGTATAAGGATTTTTTAAAGCGAACAGGAATGACGGAAAAAGAATTATTAAGGCAGCTAAAGATAGAAAAGATGTATAAGGAGCTTAAAGAAAGGGTTACTTCTGATGTTAAAGTAAGTGATGAGGAAGTTAAGAAGTATTATGAAGAAAATGAGGACCTGTTTAAGGAACCTGGTGGCATAAGGATTTATCATATACTGGTTGATAGTGAAGAAGAAGCCAGATCTATTATAGCCAGGCTTAATAAGGGAGAAGATTTTTCCAGGCTGGCGCAAAAGTATTCTAAGTGCCCAAGCAGGGAAAAGGGCGGGGATTTAGGTATAGTTAATGAAAGTACCAATTTTGTAACCCCTTTTAAGGAAGCGGCATTGAAGCTTAAGCCCGGTGAAATTACCCAGGAACCGGTAAAGACTGAATTCGGCTATCATGTTATAAAAGCAGGAGAAAAAGTAGCAGGTGGAATTAAAAAACTGGAAGAAGTAAAAGAAGAACTGAGATATCAGCTGGAGGAAGAGGCTAGAAATAAAGTATTTAGTAACTATATTGAAAATTTGCAAAGGAATGCTGATATAATAGATAAAAGGAAATAAACGAAACTTAATGAAAACTCCTCTCCAGAAAATTATTTTAGGAGAGGAGTTTAATTTTTATCTGTTTAAATGATGGGTTAGTACACATTATACATGAGTGGAAAATATTTTAATATATTTTACTTTTGTTATAATTTAAAAATAAGTTTATTAGCATAATAAAATCCAGATAAAAGAGGTGTAGGCAATGAGTTGTTGTTGTGGGGGGAAAGATTCGGTCCCTGCCAGGTTGTCCTCAGGGCAGGTAGACTTATCTTTATTGGAAGATGTATTAAAAGTGTATAGAGAAGAAAAAGGCAGTTTAATTACGGTTTTACAGAAAACCCAGGAAATATATGGGTTTTTGCCGACAGAAGCCTTGCACTACATTGCTGCAAGTCTGGGAGTAAAACCAGCCAAGGTATGGGGAGTAGCTACGTTTTATACGCAATTTAGGCTTACTCCGATAGGCAAGTATCTTATTCTTTTATGTCAGGGAACTGCCTGTCATGTTAATGGTGCGAAACAGATTGAAACTGCTTTATGTCAGGAACTGAACATAAAGGTAGGAGATACTACTGAAGATGGCCTTTTTACTCTGGAAAATGCTGCCTGCCTTGGCTGCTGTAGCTTAGCTCCGGTTATGATGATTAATGGGCAGGCGTATGGTCCCTTAACTCCTGATAAGGCGGTACAGATAATAAGGGATATATATAAGAAAGATAAGTTTGCTGTGGGGGAAGGTGAATAGAATGCTGGTACGGATAGGAATGGGCAGTTGTGGAATAGCTGCTGGTGCAGATGTGGTATGGAAAACAGTTGAGCAGGAGTTTAAAGACTATCCGGAGGTTGTGCTGCAGCGAACAGGCTGTATAGGTATGTGTTACTTCGAGCCTATTGTCGATATAATTTTGACTGAGGACTTAATTTTTACTTACGGTGGAGTTAATGAAGATAAGATAAAAGAGATAATTAATCACCATCTTAACTGTCAGGAACCATTAGAAAAGTATTTGCTAGCTTCTAAAGATTTTTTAACCAAGCAGAACCGAATAGCTTTACGCAATTCAGGGATTATAGATCCGGAGAATATTGATCAATACATAGAAAAAGGTGGCTATGAAGCTTTAAAAAAATGTCTTTTTGATTTAAAACCGGAGGAAGTAATAGAAGAAGTAAAAATTTCGGGATTAAGAGGCCGAGGGGGAGCAGGTTTTCCCACCTGGAGGAAATGGGAGGCTACCCGGCAGGAAAAAAGTGATAAGAAGTTTGTTATATGTAATGCTGATGAAGGGGACCCGGGGGCTTTTATGGATCGAAGTATTTTGGAAAGCGATCCCCATGCTTTGCTGGAAGGTATGATTATAGCAGGCTATGCTATAGGAGCTGATACTGGCATTATTTATGTACGGGCAGAGTATCCGCTGGCAGTTAAGAGATTGGAAATAGCTATCAGTCAGGCAGAAAAGAAAGGTTTTTTAGGGTCTAACATATGGGGAAGCAATTTTTCGTTTTCTATCCAGTTGAAACAGGGAGCTGGGGCTTTTGTTTGCGGTGAAGAAACTGCTCTTATTGCCTCTGTCGAGGGAGAGAGGGGGATGCCGAGGTTAAAGCCTCCTTTTCCTTCCCAAAAAGGATTATGGGGTATGCCTACTAATATAAATAATGTGGAAACCCTTGCTAATATACCCTGGATTATAAGGAATGGCGGAATGGCTTTTGCCGCTTTAGGTACTGAAACTAGCAAAGGTACCAAGGTTTTTGCGCTGGCCGGTAAAGTTAAAAGAGGCGGGCTGGTAGAAATACCTATGGGTATGACTTTAAGGGAGATTATATTTGATATTGGCGGCGGGATAAGAGATGATAAAAAAATTAAGGCAGTTCAATTAGGAGGGCCTTCCGGTGGATGTATTCCGGAAGAGCTTTTGGATACCCCGGTTGATTATGAGTCTATTACCTGTACAGGAGCGATAATGGGATCAGGTGGGATGATAGTTTTAGACGAAACTACCTGCATGGTTGATATAGCTCGTTTTTTCCTGGATTTTACCCAGAAAGAATCCTGCGGAAAGTGTGTCCCCTGTCGTATTGGTACCAAGAGAATGCTTGAAATACTAGAACGCATATGTGAAGGCAAAGGAGTTAAAGAGGATATAGAGCTTTTGGAAAGTTTGGCTTTAGAGATAAAGAGTGCTTCGCTTTGTGGACTGGGACAAAGTGCTCCTAATCCAGTTTTGACTACTATCAAGTATTTCCGACATGAATATGAGTCTCATATAGAGGATAAAAAATGTCCGGCTAAGAGTTGTAAGGCACTTATTACTTATAATATTAATCCGGAAAAGTGTAAAGGATGTGGAATATGTGCTAAAAGATGTCCAGTTAACTGTATAAAAGGAGAAATTAAGCAGCCCCATGTGATAATTCAGGATGAGTGTATAAAATGCGGGACTTGTCTTAATGTCTGTCCTCCAAGATTTAAAGCAGTACAGGTTTTATAGGGAGAGGTGAGGGAAAATGATTACATTATATATTAATGGACAGAAAGTAAAGGGCAAAAAAGACCAGACTATTTTAGAAGTGGCTAGAGAAAATGGAATAGATATACCTACCTTATGTCATGATGATCGGGTCGAACCTTTTGGAGCATGTGGATTGTGTGTAGTAGAGGTGGAAGGGTATAACAGGCTTATTCGTGCCTGTGCAACTAAGATTGAAGAGAATATGGTAGTGTATACCGATACCCCCCGGGTTGTAAAATCGCGGCAGAATACGCTAAATCTTATGCTTTCCGATCATACTGGCGATTGTCGTCCTCCTTGTCTTAAAGCCTGTCCGGCTAATACGGATTGTCAGGGATATGTAGGCTTAATAGCTAATGGCCAGTATAAAGAAGCTGTATCGCTTATCATGGAAAAACTGCCTTTACCTGCCAGTATAGGTTTGGTTTGCCCTCATCCCTGTGAAGAAGCATGCCGGCGTAAAATGGTAGATGATGCGGTGGCTATTGCAGCATTAAAGGCTTTTGCTGGTTTTTATAATCTACAAGCTGTTGATCCTTATCTGCCAGAGGTTAAAGAGGTAAGCGGTAAAAAGGTAGCGGTAGTAGGCGCAGGACCTGCTGGGCTTACGGCAGCCTATTTTTTAGCCCTTAAGGGACATAAAGTTGATATATATGAAGCTATGCCTGAGCCGGGAGGAATGCTGAGATACGGGATACCCGAGTACAGATTGCCTAAGACTGTTTTAGATAAAGAAATAGGCTATATAACGAGATTGGGAGTAAATATTATAACTAATACCCGTTTAGGGGTTGATGTTAAGCTTGAGGAGCTTAGAAGCAGATATGATGCAGTCTTTTTAGGTATAGGAGCCTGGGTTTCTTCTAAAATCGGTTGCCCGGGGGAAGAAAGTGAAGGTGTAGTGGGCGGTATTGAGTTTTTGCGACGGGTAGCTATGAAAGAACCGATAAAGATAGGACGAAAAGTGGCAGTAATAGGCGGAGGAAACACAGCTATGGATGCGGCGCGTACAGCAATAAGGATGGGAGCAGAAGAAGTTATGGTTTTATATCGACGCACCCGATCTGAGATGCCGGCAGAGGATATTGAAGTTAAAGAAGCAGAAGAAGAAGGGGTTATTTTTAAGTTTTTAGTAGCTCCTGAAGAAATAATAGCCCAAGATGGCAAAGTTAGAGCGATAAAAATGCAAAAGATGCAGCTGGGAGAACCGGATGCTTCAGGTCGCAGAAAACCTGTCCCTATACCAGGTGAAGTGGAAATTATAGAAGCAGATATGATTATTGCCGCTATTGGACAGCAGGTAAATACAGAGGGACTTGAGGGTGTAGGTTTAAATAGGTGGGGAACGATAGAAGTAGATGAAACTACTTTTATGACTAACCTGGAGGGGGTTTTTGCTGGCGGCGATGTGGTTGCTGGACCTAAAATAGCTATCGAAGCAGTAGCCCAGGGGGGAAAAGCAGCTCAGGTTATAGATTCTTATCTTAGGGGGCATATTTTACCTTTATCTAAATCTTATTATGTGCAGAGGCAGATGACTCCGGAAGATTTATCTTGCTATCCCAAGCAATCTAGAGTAGAGATAAGACATCTTCCTCCCGAAGTAAGAAAGAATAATTTTAAACAGGTAAGTGCTATTTATACTGTAGAAGAAGCAGTAAATGAAGCTAAAAGATGCTTGGAATGCGGTTGTTTAGATTATTTTGAATGTAAGCTTATACAATATGCTAACCGGCATGAAGTTAACCCTGAAAGGCTACAAGGGGCAAAGCATATACATGTTCCTGTCGACTATAATGACTATATAATACGGGAACCGGATAAATGTATTCTTTGTGGCCTTTGTGTGCGGATATGTGATGAAGTGATGGGAGTTACGGCTTTAGGTTATGTGAATCGCGGCTTTGATGTCCTGGTGCAGCCAGAGTTTAATCTCCCTCTAGAAGAAACAGAATGCATTACCTGTGGGCAGTGTGTGAGTGTATGCCCTACTGGTGCCCTGGTTGAAAATAGCCAAAAATTAAAAAAAGTTCCTTTAAAGCTGGAGACAGAGTTTTCCGTATGCTCTTTCTGCAATACAGGATGCAGGCAAAAACTATTTTACAAAGGGAATAAAATTTATAAAGTGCTTCCTGTTGATAATGGACTTTTATGTTTTAATGGACGTTTTGCCCATGAAGGGGCAGGTGAGAGAATCTTAAGGCCTCTGCTCAGGAAAGACGGGGTCTTTACCGAAGTAGGATGGGAAGAAGCATATGCGTATATCAGAGAAAAAGTTAGCCAGTTGCCCGCTTCTAACATAATTTTTAGTATTTCCCCGGCTTATACCATGGAGGAAATAAAGGCGGTACAAAAACTAAGTGAACAGTGCTTTGCATCTTCGTATATAGGTAGTTTTTCGCACTGCTTGCCGGAAAAAATGCTAAGTAAGGTGAATGATTGTTCTTTAGAGGAGTTGGAAAATGCTGACACTATTCTGGTAGCAGGAGAATTTAAGGATTATCCTATTGCTCTGGTGAAGACAAGAAGAGCGGTGAGCGAAGGAGCCAAGCTCATATTGGTAGGACCTGAACCTGGTTTGATTGCGGATAAAGCATTGGTGAAAATAGAAAATATTAGGATTTTCCTGGATGAAATGCAGGCGATTATAAATAATGAAAATACAAGTGGTTCAGATTCACCATGGATCACAGTTTATCAATTGTTGTCTTCAGGGAAAACCATGTTTTTATTAGATGGGGCGAGAATAAATAAAGATATTATAGAGGAACTGGGAATTCTTGCCCATCACTGGGGAAGCAAGGTTATCTATATTACGCGAGGAGCTAATTTTAATGGACTTTTGAGCTTGGGCGTAGGTGATGCTCATGTTTTGGTTAATAAATTAGAGAAAAAAGAAGCTAGAGCAGTTTTTGTTTGGGGAGAAGATCCCGTAGGGGAAGGGAAGCTTGGGGCTGATTTTAGAGAAGATGTTGAGTTACTTGTAGTATCTGCTCCTTATATGCATGAGACGGCAAAAATAGCTGATGTAGTTTTACCAGGTTCTATTTCCTGGGAAGTAGAAGGAACTTATTGGAGTCTGGGTAATGAGGTTATTAAACTTAATCGAGTAGTATCTTCTCCCCATGGCAAGGATAATATTATGGTTATAAATGAATTAGGTGATGCATTATGCAAGTAATAAGAGAGTTTGTATAACTTAATATAAAATATTATTGGCAACATTTATTTTGTGATAAAATCTTTTATCTACCAAAAGTTTAAGGTAGATAAAAGATTTTTTTTAAAGCAGTAATAATTACCTAACCAGAGAAAGCTGCCTTAATAGATATAGCAAAGTTATTGTATTTATCTTTGAATTAATTGAGCTGAATAGTTGTGGATTATATTTGTGGATTAAAGAAAGCTTTATGATAAAATATAAACGAATTTTTAAAAGGGGGGATAATTTATGGCAAGGATTAAGGATGTAATTGGCTTTATAATTTTTGTGTGTTTTTATATGCTGCTTTTCTGTACCCTGCCTGTACAGGCAGAGATAAAAGCCGGGGAAGAATTGGTGCTTGAAAAATATGAAAAGGCTTTAGTTTTGGAGGTAAACGATGCGAGCTCTACCCCAGAGGCGCAGGAAAGTATGTTTACCGAACAAATCGTGAAGGTAAAAGTGATGTCGGGAAAATATAAAGGCAAAGTTATGGAAGCGCGTAATTCGCTGTCAGGCAGTAAAGGCTGGGATTTAGAGGTTAAGCCCGGGGATAAAGTGGTTTTATATATGACCGAAGAAAATGGTAAACTTGCGGAAGTGTATATTGCCGATATGGCAAGGAGCTCCTATCTTGGCTATTTAGCCCTGTTTTTTATATTATCCCTGGTAGTTATTGGCGGTATAAAAGGGTTTAAATCGCTGGTGGCTTTAGGTTTTACCATTTTAGGCATTTATAAAATCCTTTTACCGGCACTTATGCAGGGGTACTCCCCGGTGCTGGTTACCGTGTTAGTCCTTATAGGCGTTACCTTTCTAACTATGTTTATAATAGGCGGGATTAGCCGCAAGTCAGTAGCTGCTACTCTGGGAACGGCAGGTGGGGTAATTGTTGCCGGACTTATTGCCATGTATATAGGGGATCTGGCGCATTTAACCGGATATGCGACGGAAGAAAGCCGTATGCTTCTCTATGTAGATAACTTTGAGGTGGATATGAAAGGGCTTTTATTTGCCGGCATTATAATCGGGGCTCTGGGAGCAGTTATGGATGTAGCTATGTCGATAGCTTCGGCGGTAGATGAGATAAAAAGGGCTAATCCAGGACTTGCGAAAGCTCAGCTTATCGGAGCCGGGATGAATGTTGGACGGGATATTATGGGTACTATGGCTAACACTTTGATTCTGGCCTATACCGGGGGTGCTTTGCCTTTACTGCTCCTTTTTATAGCTTATAATACACCGGGGATAAGGATATTTAATGCGGAAATGATTGCTACAGAAATAGTAAGGGCTCTGGCTGGCAGTATAGGCTTGATATTCTGTGTTCCCCTTACAGCTTTCCTGGCAGGTATTTTGGCTAAAGAGGAAAAAACAGTGTCTTATGGGAAAGAGTTTTAAAACATCTTTTATTAAAGAAACGGGGGGGGGGGGAGAAAAGTATGAATTTAACGGGAATACTTTTTGGTCTTCTGGTATTTCTTACAATTGGTATTTATCATGTGCTGGTAGTAAAAATCGAATACCATCTGGGAACCTGGCCCTGGATACTCTTTCTGCTTTTAGGATTAGTATGTATTTATTTATCGCTGGTGAGTACTGATGAAACCTGTTCGATATTCTGGGGGTATTTCGGTTTTATAAATCTCTGGACGATACGGGAACTTTTTGAGCAGAGAAGAAGGGTTAAGAAGGGCTGGTATCCCTCTAAAGATTAATTTATATTTGGCTAAAAATATGTTATTATAATATTAAGATAACAATGATAATCATTATCGGACAATGAGGGAGCATGATGGATAAAAAGATCACCGAAAAGTTAAAAGAGAATAACTATAAGCTTACGGAGCAGAGGGAAGCAGTTTTAGAAGTTATGCTGGATAACCGGGGTAAGCATTTGAGTGCGGAAGAAGTTTTACAGGAAGCCAAGCAAAAAATGCCTAATATTGGTATAGCTACTGTCTATAGAACCCTGGAGAAGCTTGCCAGTATGGATATTCTCTATAAAACCATGTTTGAGGGCGGCAAGTTTCGCTATGAACTGTCGGATGAGGATACCCATCAACATCACCACATTGTCTGCCTCAAATGTGGCCATATATATGAATTTGAGGAAGATCTGCTCAATGAGCTGGAAAGTCGTCTGGAGGCTAGGGGTTTTGAAATAGTTGATCATGAACTCAAGTTTTATGGCTATTGTCCTGAGTGTAGAGAAAAGATGAGAAAATAGAATTTTGCAGGGTGTATATGATAATGATTATTAGTATTAATATCCATGAAGGCAGGAGGCAGTTATATGCATATTGTTATGCTGGGTAATCCCAATGTCGGCAAAAGTTCAGTATTAAACCGGCTTACAGGAAGTATGGTTTTTATATCTAACTATCCTGGAACTTCGGTTGACATATATGAAGCTTCACTGCAGCTGGCGGGGAGGAATTTTGTTATTTATGATACACCGGGGATTTATTCGCTTTTTTCGGCAGGAGAAGAACAACAGGTAATAAAAGAGCTCTTAGAAAATAAAGATATTGATCTGGTTTTAAATATTGTCGATGCGGCTAATCTGGAACGCAACCTGGTTTTAACTCTGGAAATAATAGAAACAGGCTTGCCGGTGATTGTGGTTTTAAACCAGATAGACCGGGCAAGGCTTTTGGGTTTGAAGATAGATGTTAAGATGCTGGAAAAGCTCCTGAAGGTGCCGGTAATTTCTTTTTCCGCAGCTACGGGAGAAGGACTGTTTGAACTGCAGGACTTGCTTTTGCAGCATGCCGACAGGTGGAAGAAAGGAAAAATCAAAACCGATGCCCGGCCGGTACAGGTCATAAACCTGGACAATACAGTAGGATGTAGTAGTGAACATTGCAACCGCTGTTCTATTCCCCAGATGACCTGCGCTACGCTGGCGGATTTTAAAAGAGCAGAAAAGGCTAAAACTATTGTAGGGATGGTGGTAAGCAGAGCTGACCGGAGAGAAAAGCTGCTGCTTGATAGGATACAGGATGTGGTGGATAAGCCGGTTTTGGGTACTATGCTGCTTTTGGCCTGTGCCTATCTGGCTTTTTTAATACTTTTGCGCTTTATTGAATTGAGTGAAGGGCCGATAAGCCTTTTTTTAGAACCGGTAAACAGGTTTTTGTCCCATTTTATCCTGCAGGTTATGCCGGAAGGGATGTTGGGGACTATTCTAGCTCGTGCCGTTCCGGAAGGGCTGATAATTCCTTTTACTATAATCATGCCGGCTATGCTGATGGTAAGTATTATTATGTCAGTAATCGAAGATACCGGGCTTTTACCTCGTTATTCAGTAGCCCTGGAAAGGATAGGAAGTTTTTTTGGAGTTTCGGGGCAGGCGGTAATCCCTTTAGCCTTAGGATTTGGGTGTCGTACCCCGGCGGTACTGGCTACCCGCATTATGCCTGATTATGCCCAGAGATTTATTGTTATAACCCTGCTCAGTATTGTTATACCCTGTGCGGCTACTTTGGGTATATTAACTTCGGTTATAAGTGCTTTTAATGCTTCTCTGCTTACTATTATGCTGACTATGCTGACAACCCTCATGGTTCTGGGCTGGATCTTGAGCCGTCTAAATCCGCGGGAAGAAATCTTTATTTATGAACTTCCTCCCCTCCGGCTGCCCTTATGGAATAATGTGTGGAACAAGATAAAAATGCGTTTTTCCGGTTTTTTTACGGAAATACTGCCTCTTTTGCTGGTTATGAGCATTATCATCCGTGCACTTATCGAATCCGGTGTATTACAATATCTTGGAGAATTAGAAGAATTTTCTAGAATCCTTTTTGGTATTCCCGCTGAAGCTCTGGTAGCAGTATTGATTACTATATTCCAGCGGTATTTAGCTCCTCTGGTTTTGCTTAATTTGCCTTTAACTCCGCGCGAGGCCACCATTGCCATAAGTATGATTGCCCTTTCGCTTCCCTGTTTGCCGGTTATGGTGATGACCATACGGGAAATAGGGGTAAAGGGGCTTATAAAGATAATAATGTTAGGTTTGCTTACTTCTTTTACTGTAGGGATGGTGCTTAATCTTATTTTACCAGCCTGAAAAGGGGTGATAGTATGAAAATAGTTGAGCTGCGCCCAGGCCAGAAAGCCAGGGTAAAAGAGATAAAAAAAGGAGTTAACGGACAAAGAAGGCTTTTTGAAATAGGATTGATACCGGGAACGGAATTAAAACTTTTATCCAGCCATCCTTTTAATGGTCCTCTGGTACTGCAGGTGGGAAATGCCAAGATAGCTTTGGGACGTGGTATGGCAGAAGCCGTTGAAGTCGAGTTGCTGGAATAATAGAATAATTTTTTTAAATTATTCATTATATAAAAGTAAAATTTCCTAAATTTATGCTATTATATTTTATGAATAAAAGTAATAAATTTGCCCAATAATTTTGAATATTTATACCGGTTGTACTAAAATTGATTTTTAATGAAGGGTTTCTTGTAATATAACTTTATGTAATGATAAAATCTATTATAATACCGGATATAATACAGGCGGAGAAAAGCGGGAGGTTAATAAATTGCTGATATTAGAAGATGTAGCTATGGCGGTGGAAGACCATGGCGAAAATAAGGAAATATTAAAAGGGATAAGTGTGGAATTTAAGCCAGGCAAGCTTTACGGCATAACCGGTCCCAATGGGGGAGGTAAGACTTCTCTGGCCAAAGTTATTATGGGGATATATAAAAATACCGGAGGGAAGATTTACCTTAACGGGGAGGAGATAAGCAGTCTTTCGGTGACCGAGAGAGCCAGAAAAGGTATTGCTTATGCTTTTCAGCAGCCCCCACGTTTTAAAGGGATTACGGTACAGGATTTGCTGAAGATTGCTAATCCGGATATGGATGAGGCCCTTTTGCGCAAAAGTTTGCGGGATGTAGGTTTATGTCCGGAAGACTATCTGGAAAGAGAGCTGGATACCAGCTTAAGCGGAGGAGAAATAAAAAGGATTGAGATAGCCCAGGTTTTAGCCAGAAGAGCCAGGATAAGTATTTTTGACGAGCCGGAGGCGGGGGTTGACCTGTGGACGATACAGAAGCTTATTCACATAATAATGAGCAATTATAAAGAAGGTAGCGATTCTACAGCTATTATTATTACGCACAATGAAAACGTGCTTCCGGTTTGTGATGAGATTATAGTGATAAAAGATGGGGTAATTGATGTAAGGGGACGGCCAGATCAGGTGTGGCCTTTTATAAGAGATGAGATAGAATGCAAACGCAGAATGGAATGCAGGGGAGAAATGGTGTATGGAATTGAATAAGCTGGATGTCGAGATTTTAAAAGAGGTAGCAGGCATAGAAGGTGTTCCTTCCGGAGCAGTTAACATCCGCAAAGATGGAGAAGCTATAATAAGGAGTTCTTCTTCCGGTATAAAGATAAGCTCCCATCCGGAGCACGGGGGACTTATAGTAGAAATAAAACCGGGCATAAGGAATGAGAAGGTGCATGTACCGGTTATTCTGACTAAACCTGGATTTAGGGATAAGGTTTACAATACTTTTATTGTGGGGGAAGAGGCTGAAGCTACTATAATTGCTGGTTGTGGTATACATAATGAAAGCCACAGCGAATCGAGACATGACGGGATACATGAGATAATAGTAAAAAAGGGAGCTCATCTAAAGTATGTGGAGAAACATTACGGGCAGGGAAAAAGCCAGGGAAAGAAGGTTTTAAACCCTTCTACCGTTATAAGGCTGGAAGCAGGCGCTAGTGCCGAACTGGAGATGGTGCAGATAAGAGGCGTAGATGATACCTGCCGGACTACGGTAGCCTATATAGGTGAAAGAGCTAGTTTAAAGATCATAGAAAGGCTTTTGACTCATGGAGAGCAAAATGCTGAATCAAATATTGATATATATATTGAAGGGAGTAAGGGAAGTGCCCAGGTTTTATCCAGGTCTGTAGCTCAGGATTCTTCACGGCAGCTTTTTAAAGCATCTCTTACGGGCAAAGCAGCGTGTTTTGGCCATGTGGAATGTGATGCTATTATAATGGATAATGCTAAAATAAAGGCTATTCCTGCCCTTATAGCTGAAGATGCCGATGCGGTACTTACCCATGAGGCAGCCATAGGAAAGATTGCCGGGGAACAGCTTATAAAGCTTATGTCGCTGGGCCTTACGGAAAAAGAGGCTATTGAGACTATATTAAACGGTTTTTTAAGATAGGCAGGTGAATATATGAATATTAACCTTTTAAAAACTTATATCCGGGTAGTGGAAACGCAAAATCTTTCCAAAACAGCTGAAGAATTCGGCCTTTCCCAGCCAGCTGTAACCAAACAGATACAGGCTTTGGAAGATATGTATGGGGTTTTGCTTTTGGAAAGATCGGGAAGGAGGCTTAAGCCTACCGAAGCGGGCGAGGTTTTATATCAGCATGCCCGGGAAGTTTTGAAAGCAGTGGAAAAGACAGAAAGGGCTATGGAAGAAATAGCCGAAAGCCGCAAAGGGAAACTTTATATCGGGGCCAGCACTATACCAGGGCAGTATATTTTGCCTCCCCTGCTTAAAAGGTTTAAAGATGAGTATCCCCATATAAGTATAAGTATGGATATAGGTGATACAGAAGAGATTTTCAGCCGTATAGCCGAAAGGGAATTAGATGTAGGTGTGGTAGGAGGCTGGATAAATAACCGCAAGGTAGATGGTTTTAAGTGGATGGAAGATGAACTGCTGGTTATTGTGCCGGAAAGCCATAGTCTGGCAG
This sequence comes from Thermosyntropha lipolytica DSM 11003, assembly GCF_900129805.1. Taxonomy (GTDB): domain Bacteria; phylum Bacillota; class Syntrophomonadia; order Syntrophomonadales; family Syntrophomonadaceae; genus Thermosyntropha; species Thermosyntropha lipolytica. The sequence goes on along the minus strand of NZ_FQWY01000016.1, from coordinate 8,266 downwards.
GGAAAAAAGAGGTAGAGGTAAGAGAGATTTTGCATGAACGCTGGGTTTTTCGGGAAAAAGGATCGGGAACCCGCAAAGCGGTGGAAGAACTTTTATCAGCTTATGATGTCAGGAAAGACGATCTTAATATCTACATGGAGGCGGGGAGTACCGAGGCTGTTCTGGCGGTAGTAGAATCGGGAATGGGAATATCCATAGTATCCAGATGGGCATTAAACAGTATTGATAGCTATAGAAAGGTAAAGGTGCTGAAGATTAAAGATCCTAAAATAAAGAGATTTTTTTATGTTGTATATCCCAAACAAAAAACGCGCCGCAAATCGGTACAGGATTTCCTGAATTATATAAAAGAACAGGGTAAGAGCTTAGGTTTCTAGGCTCATTTTTTTTGCCGGCAAGGGGAAAAATAGGTTTGCATTTTAAATGCGACCAGAATATAATATTTCTATTGTTTATAGGCTTAATAAAATATGGCATAAAGGAGGAAGGCTGTTTGGAACTCTGGGTTACTGAATACCAGACACCTAATTTAGGTTTTTCCTGCAGAGTAAAGGCTACTTTAAGAAATGAAAAAACTCCTTTTCAGCATTTAGCTGTAGTTGAGACGGAGCAATTTGGCAGGATGCTGCTTTTAGACGGCATGGTTATGACTACCGATGTCGATGAATATGTTTATCATGAAATGATTACCCAGGTAGCGTTAAATTCCCATCCTCATCCCGAAAAAGTATTGATAATAGGCGGAGGGGACGGAGGCGCTTTGCGGGAAGTGGTAAATCATCCTAAAGTTAAAAAAGGCACTCTGGTGGAGATAGATGAACGTGTCATACAGGCGGCGCGTGATTTTTTCCCTGCTCTGGCTTGTTCTTTTGATCATCCCAAGGCAGAAGTTATAGTAGATGATGGCGTAAAATTTGTTAAGGAACATAAAAATACTTTTGATGTGATTCTGGTAGATTCTACGGAGCCGGTAGGACCGGCGGTGGAGCTTTTTTCCCAGAATTTTTACCGTGATGTGTATGAAGCTTTGTGCGATGATGGGATGCTGGTGGTGCAGAGTGAATCGCCTTTTTACAACCGAGATGTTATAAAAATGGCTTTTACCGGGATAAAAAATGTCTTCCCTGTATGTAAGCTTTACCTGGCCAGTATACCTACTTATCCTAGTGGTTTGTGGAGCTTTACTGTGGGGTCGAAAAAGTATGATCCCGAAGAGGTTAGTTTTGTATATGAAAACCCGCAGTTAAAATATTATTCTCCGGAAGTGCATAAAGCAGTTTTCAAGCTTCCTCCTTTTGTTAAGAAGATAGTGGAGGGAGATGAATAAGGTTGAGCTTTTACCCATTGCCTTATTTAGAAAGAAAAGCTGTATTTATGGGGAGTTCAGAAAGTTTGGAAGGTTGCGAAAAGGTTATCATAGGTATACCTATGGATCTTACTACCAGTTTTCGGCCGGGGACTAGGCTCGCACCTTTTCGCATCCGGGAGGTATCAGAGGGAATTGAAGAATACAGCATATATCAGGATAAGTCCCTGGAAGATATAAAGTTCTATGATGCTGGGGATATAATTATTCCGTATGGCAATGTAGAGGAAAGCCTGCGCAGAATCGAAGAAGTTACGGGTGAGCTTCTTAAAAAAGGCAAAAAAGTTTTTGCTTTAGGGGGAGAACATCTGGTATCCCTGCCTCTGATAAAAGCATATAAGAAGTTTTATCCGGATCTGGTTGTAATTCAGTTTGATGCTCATGCTGATTTAAGATCATCCTATCTGGGGGAAAGCTTGTCCCACGCTACGGTAATGCGCAGGGTGGTGGAAATAATAGGTACAGGGAATCTCTATCAGCTGGGAATCCGTTCGGGTACCCGTGAAGAGATGGAATATGCAACACTTAATACTAACCTGTATTTAAACCAGCTTTCTTCGGTGGTGGCAGAAGTCAAAAAGAGTGTAGGCAGGCGCAAGGTATATATAACCCTGGATATAGATGTTCTGGATCCTGCCTTTGCTCCAGGTACGGGAACTCCGGAAGCAGGAGGTTTTTCTTCGCGGGAACTTTTAGAAGTCCTGCTGGAGTTAAAAGATCTTGATATAGCGGGATTTGACCTGGTGGAAATTTCGCCCCCTTATGAACAAAATGATAATACTTCCCTTTTAGGGGCCAAGATTTTGCGCGAAGTTCTGCTGGCTTATTAAATTATCAAAAAAGAGGGTACAGGTTTACCCTCTTTTTTTAAACTGTTTAATAATTTTCACACATTACTTCAAAATAGCTTTGCGGATGAGCACAGGCAGGGCAGGCTCTAGGGGCTTCAGTTCCTTCATGGACATAACCGCAGTTGCGGCATTTCCATTTAACCGGGTATGTTTTTTTGAATACCGTTTTGTTTTTAACATTTTCTAAAAGCTTCCGATAGCGTTTTTCGTGTTCTTCTTCTGCTTTGGCAATTTGCCTGAAAACAGTAGCTATTTCAGGAAAACCTTCTTCTTCCGCTATTTTTGCAAATTCCGGGTACATAGTAGTATGCTCGTAATTTTCCCCTAATGCTGCTTGTAATAGATTTTCTTCCGTAGCCGGTATAGAACCGCCTACCAGGAATTTGTAAAGCCTTTTAGCGTGTTCTTTTTCATTATCAGCTGTTTCCAGGAAGATAGCAGCTATCTGTTTATAGCCTTCCTTATCTGCCTGGCTGGCCCAGAAGGTATACTTGTTGCGGGCCTTTGATTCGCCGGCAAAAGCTTCCCACAGATTTTTTTCTGTTCTGGTTCCTTTAAGATCTTTCATTATAATCCTCCTTTGCTCTAGAATCGGGTTAGATAATCGGGATAGACATAGATGGTGTCATGAGCAGCTCTTTTGCAGGTAATAAACTGGTTTAGGAAATAGATTATATTCTCTATCTCTTCAGATGATAGGTTATTTGCATTATAACTTTTAATCTGGAATAAGGCAATATCTGCCTCCATCCAGTTAAGGAGCCTAAGTTCCTGCAGGCCTTCTTCTAAAAATTCTAAATCTTGATAGGGCATAGAAAAAGGAGTATGGGATTTGCTTTTAATGTGGGTTTCCAGTTTGTCTATAAAATATTTGAGTTTTTCTTCCTTTTCTGGGGTTATGCAGTACTGGAACAGGATGTCATAAAGGGTTTGGGCCGTTATTATGGCTGTTATGTTGGGCAAAAGCAGGTGTTTTTCGGTACGCAGGAATTCTAACACAAATGCTGGAAGATGGGACATCAATTTCACTCCTTTGGACGCAGGTTTTTTGTTTCTTATGTTATTTTAATTATAAATGATAGAACAGTTTAGATGTTTTTAATAATTGCTTTTTGCTGTCAGGTGATGACTAAATAACGCTAAAAGGGGGATAAGCCCTTTTAGCGTAAGGAATGTTTATTTAAAATAAGCTATTTTCATGGCTTCCCTTACTTCTTCCATGGTTTCTTTAGCTACCGCATGAGCCCTTAAGGTGCCCTCCCGTAAGATATCTTTAATGTCATCCGGGCTGTATTTTTGTCTCCTTTCATGCATAGGGGCTAAAAGCTGGTTGATTTTGTGAGCTAGGTTTTTCTTGCAGGCTACACAGCCTATATTACCCTGCCGGCAGTCGATTTCAATGGCGGAGACTTCTTGCGGATTAAAAATCTGATGATAAGCAAAAACGGTACATACTTCGGGATGGCCCGGATCGTTTTTGTGTATGCGGGCCGGGTCGGTTACGGCATTCCACACTTTTTTATTTACTTCTTCCGGGCTATCACACAGGTATATGGCATTATTAAGGCTTTTACTCATCTTGGCCTGTCCATCAAGACCTATGAGACGGGGAACTTCTCCTACCATGGCTTGTGGCTCTACCAGTACCGGAGCATAGAGTTCATTAAACCGGCGTACAATTTTACGGGCAAATTCAATATGCGGTATCTGATCCTCACCTACCGGCACTAAATCAGCTTTGAATATAGTTATGTCTGCCGCCTGGCTTACGGGATAGCCTAAAAAACCATAAGTTATTTCACTAAAGCCGTGCTGGGCAGCTTCCGTTTTTATTGTAGGATTATGACGCAGGACGTTTACTGACGTAAACATGGAAAAATACATGGTAAGCTCATGTATTTCCGGTATCATGCTCTGGATAAAGATGGTTACTTTATTAGGATCCAGCCCTGCTGCCAGATAGTCAGAAGCTATCTGCATCACACTTTGATAAAGGCTTTCACCTTTTTCCCAGTGGGTGGTAAGGGCTTGCACATCAGCAATTATGATGTAGCTTTCATATTCATCTTGCAGTTTGACTCGATTTTTCAAGCTGCCTACATAATGGCCCAGATGCAGGCTCCCGGTAGGACGATCACCTGTCAGTATCCTTTTGCGCGTTTTTGGCATTTTTTAAATTAACCTCCTGTTTTTGGGATAGATATAGTTTTAAAATGTAAAGTTTCGGGATATAATTTTTGTATATAGAGGCTCAAAAAAATATATATTTGACGGTATGACTTTTTTAAAATAACATTATAAAACGTGGAATGCAAGCCTGCAGGGAGGAGTAAATTTATTTTAATAAGTAATTTATGTTTACACATAATAAAAAAGTGTAATAATATAATTATAAAGGATTAAAAAATAAAAAATTTAAGTAAAGGAGTTTGGTTTATGAACGATTTGTCCAGCTATATATGTTTTAATATGCGAGCTGCTATGAAAAAGATAGATAAACATCTAAGTGAAAGGCTCGAAGAATATGGTATAAGTATTCCCCAATCTTTTATCCTGTGTTGCCTTTTGGGGGAAAATGGCTTAACCCTTAAAGAAATAGGCAACCGTACCCTAATAGACAGTTCTTCGATGACGGTTCTGGTTGATAAATTAGAAAAAGACAATCTGGTGGAAAGACAGCTGGATTCTCAGGACCGTCGCGCTATAAGGGTTTTCATAACAGATAAGGGCAGGGAAATTGCCGAAAAAATTGAAAAGCTGGCCAGCGAATTCAATGCTCACCTCTTTGAACTTTTAGGCGAAGGCAACCAGAAAGAGTTTTTACATGGCTTGAACAACATAATAAATGGATTAGAATAAAAGTTGGCCCAATTAGCGAAATAAAAGAGGATTTACTTTGAGCGTGGAGAATAATTTGTAAAAATAGCGATAAAATTTTAATAGCTGTCAAAGCTCGCCGAGTTTATAATCCTAAGGTTAAAGGCTAGGGATTATAAACCGATGGGTATGGCTGGAAACGGCTGTGCCTCCCGTGTTTGGAAAGGAGAGCTCTTAATTTGGGTTGGGTAAACACCAGGCGAGTAAGAAAAAAGCCTGGTGTTTTTGTTGTATTTATTGCAGGTGAGGAGAAAAATTGATGGATATAATAGCAGCTATCATGCAGCAAAAAGATGAAATAACCGGGATTGTATTTTTATCTTTGCTGGTATCGGGGACGGCTACACTTATCAGTTCATTTATTGCTCTTCCTCTGGGAGCTTACCTGGGGTTATATGATTTCAAAGGCCGGAGATTAGTTTTGCGTTTGGTGTATACCTTGATGGCTTTGCCTCCTGTTCTGGCTGGTTTAGTTGTGTTTTTGCTTCTTTCGCGAAGCGGCCCTTTAGGTTTTCTTAACCTGCTTTTTACTCCCGGGGCTATGATTATAGCTCAGTGCCTTCTGGTTTTGCCTATTGTAACCGGGTTGGTAGCGGCAGCAGTGGCGTCAGCGGAAAGGCTGGTTTATGAACATGCTTTAAGTTTGGGAGCTACTCATTATCAGGCAGTAGGCAAAGTTTTGCTGGAAACCCGTTCGGGTATTATATCTGCCATCATGACCGGATTTGGCAGGGCATTTGCCGAAGTAGGGGCGGTTATGATGGTGGGAGGCAATATACGCTATGAAACGCGGGTGCTTACTACCGCTATTGTAACTGAAACCCGAAGCGGAAATTTTGAGATGGCAATAGCTCTAGGCATAATACTGCTTTTGCTGTCATTCCTTATAAGCTGGATAGTTCTTACTAATGCCGATGATTTAAGAGATGTAGCGAGGTAAATAGTTATGGATGAGATTTTAAGGCTGGAAAATGTGAAGAAAAAATATGGGGAAAGGACAGTTCTTGATATCGATTATCTGCAGATAAAAGAAAGGTCTATTTGTGCTTTACTGGGGCCTAATGGGTCAGGTAAAACTACCTTGCTCAAGATTTTGAATTTTTTAGAGAAACCAGATGCCGGCAGCCTGTTTTTCCGCGGTAAGAAGGTAGGATGGGAAAGGAATTTAGAGATAGCCCGTATGATGAGCATGGTTTTTCAAAAGCCTTTTATGTTCAGGGGAACGGTATATCAAAATCTGGCCTATGGCTTGAAACTGCGCGGGATGTCAAAAAAAGAGATTGCGGCCAGGGTGAAAGAGGTGCTTTCTTTTGTAGGGATGGAAGGTTTTAAAGACTTTCCGGCCTGGAAAATGTCGGGTGGGGAAAGCCAGCGTATAGCTATAGCCCGTGCTTTAGCCTTAAAACCGAAGATATTATTTCTGGATGAACCGACGGCCAACCTGGATCCGCATAGTGTGCAGGCTATTGAGAGGATAGTTAAAGATTTGCCGGCTGTTTACGGCACTACGGTTATAATAGTAACCCATAACCTTTTTCAGGCTCGGCGCGTGGCTGATGAGTGCGTTTTGCTGATCGAGGGGAGAATAGTGGAAAAAGGGAAGACAGAATCTTTTTTTACGGCACCGCAAAAGGAAGAGACTCGTGCTTTTTTAACCGGTACCATGGTTTATTAAAATTATTTATTAAAAAGGGAGAGGAAATGGCATGGGGAGAATTAAAAGGCTTTGCATGTTGTTTATAATAGCTGTTGTTTTGAGCTTGCCTGGTATAGCCGGATGCCGGGATGACAAAGAGCCTGAGTCCGACCTGATTTTGGCGACTACTACCAGTACTCTGGATTCAGGCCTTTTAGATGTTTTATTACCTGTTTTTGAGAAGGAATACGGCCTTAAGGTAAAAGTGATAGCGGTAGGGAGCGGGCAGGCTATGCAGATGGGACGCAAAGGAGATGCTGATGTACTGCTGGTACATTCACCGCGGGAGGAAGAAAAATTTGTTGAGGAAGGCTGGGGGGTAAAAAGACATCCGGTTATGCACAACCGGTTTATTCTGATAGGGCCTGAGGAAAATTCTGCCCGCATTGCTGACGGAGATGATATAATAACGGCTTTAAAGAAGATTGAGAAGACCAAAAGCCTTTTTGTTTCCCGGGCTGATAAATCAGGTACTCATGTGAGAGAGATGGCTTTATGGGAAGAAGCCGGGATAAAGCCTGAGGGCAGCTGGTATCTGGAAACCGGACAGGGAATGGGAGAAACCCTTATGATTGCGGACGAAAAAGGTGCCTATACGCTGACTGACGAATCTACTTATCTAAGCTTTCGGAATAAAGGGAGGATAGAATTAAAAGTCTGGATAGAAGAAGATGCCAGGTTATTTAACAGCTACAGCGTTATAGCGGTAAATGAGAAAAAGCATCCCCATATAAATAAAGAGGGAGCGGCAAAATTTATCGCATTTATAACCGGACCTGAGGGGCAGAAAATCATACAGGAGTTTGGGGTAAAAGAATACGGAAAACCTCTCTTTGTCCCGGATGCCTTTTATAAAAAATAGCAGTAAGAAAAGTTTGGTAAACTTGTACCGTAAAGGCTGTCAGACAAGTCTAGGTTAACTGCCGCTCTAATAGATCGATTAGCTTACAGGGCATATATTCTGGATATGAACGGATCGTCATATCGGTTAGAGCAGCGGCTGAAAAAACAAATAGGTGCTGATAGTTAAGGTTAATCTATGCAAAGTGCCGCCTTGCCCCTTATTAATTTAAAAAATCTGTCTAAATCTAAAGCTCTTTGAAAATTACATAAAATTACTGTAATACATAATAGATTAATTCCCCGATCCTTTAAGCTTATATTAAGCTACCTGGGTTAAAGCAGACTTCTTTTTATGAAGTTCATAATATTTAGCAGGAGTAAGATATCCCAAACTACCATGTATTCTTCGATGGTTGTAATATTCCAGGTACTGGCTTATTATTTCATATGCTTCTCTAAAATTTGTAAATTCATTACAAATATAACATTCTTCTTCCAAAATAGAATGAAATGCCTCTATATGTGCATTCATATTAGGAGTTTTTACGGGTATTCTCTCATGTATCAATTTTAATTCCTGGCAAGTTTTGGCAAATTTAGCTGACATAAACTGCGGCCGGTTATCAGTTCTTA